>CAZJUA010000179.1:0-5399 GCA_964549045.1 uncultured bacterium
ACCCCACACCACGTTCGCCATGGAGGGACCATGCCGGTCTACGTCTACAAGAACCTGACGACGGGGGCCACCTTCGAGGTCGAGCAGCGCATCACCGAAGCCGCGCTCGCCGCCGACCCGGCCACCGGCGACCCCGTCAAGCGCGTCATCCAGCCCGTGGGCATCGCCTTCAAGGGCAGCGGCTTCTACGTGACCGACAGCCGCGGCAAGAACGGTGCGAGCAAGCCCGCCGGCAAGGCCGAGTCGCCCAAGGGCGAGGCGCCCAAGGCCGACGCACCTCCGCCCCCGCCGGCGTCCGCCGGGGCGCCCGCAGCGGCCTCGGGCACCGACTGACCGACGCCTCGATGCCGGTGATCGCACCACCGCGCCGCGTGCCTCGCGGCGCGGTTCCGTGTCGGGTTCAGCCTGGGTCGCCGCGCCGGCGGCACTCGGGGCAGCGCCCCTTCAGCATGAGGTGGTCGCTCTCCACGGCGAAGCCGAAGTCGCGCTCGAGCTGGGCGTAGAACGACGCCGTCGCGCTCTCGGGGATCTCGAACTCGGTGCCGCACCCGCGGCACACCAGGTGGTGGTGCGACGCGTGCGGTCCCGCGAGCTCGTAGCTGGTGTGGCCCCCGGCGTCGACCGCCCGGATGAGCTTGCGCTCGCTCAAGAACCGCAGGTTGCGGTACACCGTCGCCGGGTTCATCGCGGGTGCCCGCAACTGCGCCTCGTCGCACAGCTGCTGTGCCGTCACCCGCCCACCCGCCGAGCAGACGAGGTCCATGATCAGCTCGCGCTGCGGCGTCACGCGGTAGCCGGCGTCCCTCAGGGCCTGCTGGTAGTTCCAGGTGTGGTGCGACATACCCGCGACCGGTGTACCACCGGCGCGGTGCGGCGGCAAGGTGCAGGTGGACCGAGGGCGTCCGGGCGTCGTGCGCCCGCGGACGTTCGACCCCGGATGCTATTGCAACTACGTGCGATAGTGGTGCGCGGTGCGGCGTCCCCCAACGTCGGCCCCGATCCCCGGAGGTGCCATGAACCGCTCGTCGCTCCGCTTCCTGCCACTGCTCGTCGCGCTGCTGTGGATCGGCTCGGCGGGCGCGCAGGGCGAACGGCCGCTTCGCCTCGCCATCACCGGCGACGAGGGGACACTCACCCCGTACACCTACGTGACCGGCTACCCCGGTTACGAACTCATGACCCTGATCTACGATCAGCTCTTCCTCATGGACGAGGGGCTGGTGCCGCGACCGTGGCTGGCCGTCGGGCTCGAGATCGTCGACGACGTCACCTACGTCCTCGAGCTGCGCGAGGGCGTGCGTTGGCACGACGGCGAGCCCTTCACCGCGGACGACGTCGCCTTCACGATCGCCTACTACCAGGCCCACCCGATGGGTCGCTTCACCAGCTCCGCCAACCGGGTGATCGACGTGCAGGTCGACGGCGAGTCCAGCGTCACGCTCATGCTCGAGGGCCCCGACGCCACCTTCGTGGAGGCGGTCCTCGCCGACCTGCCGATCCTGCCGCGGCACCTGTGGCACGACGTCGACGAGCCCCGCGCGATGGCCGAGGCGATCGGCACCGGGCCCTACCGCTTGGTCGAGATGCGCAGCGAGCAGTTCTACCGCTTCGAGGCCAACCCCGACTTCTGGGGACCGCCGCCCGCGGTGGAGACGATCATCGCCCCGATCGTCCGCGACGAGACGACGACCTTCCAGGCGCTGCTCGCCGGCGAGATCGACGCCGCGGTGCGCCCGGTCCCGGCCGGCTCGGTCGCGTCGCTGCAGGCGCGACCCGACCTGACGATCGCCCAGGGCTCCGGCTTCGCCACCACCCTGCTCATCCTGGACGTCACGCGGCCCGGGCTCGACGACCCGGCGGTGCGCCGCGTCATCGCCGGCGCCGTCGACTACGGGCGCCTGGTCGACCTCCTGCTGCTCGGGTTCGGCACGGTCGGCACGCCCGGTTTCCTGCACCCCGAGAACCCCTTCGCCAACCCGGCCACGGCCGAGCCGCCGCGCCTCTCGCCGGCGGAAGCGCGTGGCGTGCTGCGCGACGCGGGCTACCGGGAGCGGGCCGACGGGACCTTCGCGTTCGCCGACGGTGGCGCCGAAGGCGCCCGGCTGGCGTTCGAGCTGCTGGCGCCGGCGAACAACCCGACGCGTCTGAGGGCCGCCGAGCTCATCGCTCAGGACCTGGCTGCGGCCGGCATCGGGGTGACCGTGCGCAGCATGGAGTCCGAGGCGCTGACACAGCGCGTGTGGCCCGACTTCGACGTCTCGCAGGGTCGCGACTACGAGCTGGCGGTCTTCGGTTGGAGTGCGCCGGTGAACGCGCGCGCCAACCTGCGCGGCCTGCTGCACGGCGACCCCGCCAAGGGCACGCTGAACCTCGCCGGTTACGACGATCCCGAGGTGAACGAACTCGCCGACCGCGCCGTCGCGACGGTCGACACGGAAGCCCGCCGCGCCGTCTTGTGGACCCTGCAGGAGCGCATGGCCCGCGACGTCCCGCTCGTGCCGCTCTTCTACCAGGACGGCGTGTTCGCCTACCGCCCCGCCGCCTACGACGGCTGGAGCTACATGGCGGGGCAGGGCATCCTCCACAAGCGCTCGTTCCTGCGGCGCTGAGGCGAGGGGGCGTCCGCGGTGGCCTGGTACCTGGGTCGCGTCGGCCAGTACGGTCTCGTGCTGCTGGTCGCGATGACCTTCAACTTCGTCCTGCCGCGGGCGATGCCCGGGAGCCCGCTGCGCTACCTCGCCGGCGAGGACGTCGGTCTGCTGACGCCCGCGCAGGTCGCCGACCTGCGCGCGAGCTACGGCCTCGACCGGCCGTTGGCGTCGCAGTACGTCGCGTACCTCGCCGACGCGGTCCGCGGCGCGTGGGGCTTCTCCTACCAGCTCGGCAAGCCGGTCGCCGCGGCGATCCGCGAGCGGCTGCCGTGGACGCTCCTGCTCGTCGGTTCCAGCCTGCTGGTCGCGACGGCGTTCGGCATCGTGGCCGGCGCGATCGCCGCCTGGCGGCGGGGCGGTCGCTTCGACACCGCCGCGCTCTCGGGCGCCATCCTGGTCGACGCGCTGCCCACCTTCTGGCTCGGCATGCTGTTCGTCGCGGTCTTCGCCGTCTCGTGGCGCCTGTTGCCCGTGTTCGGCGCCTACACCCCGTGGGGTGACCGCAGCGGCTGGCCCTTCGCGCTCGACGTCGCACGCCACCTGGTCCTGCCCGCGACGACGCTCACGCTGGCGTCGCTGTCGGGGACCTTCCTGGTCATGCGCTACGCCATGCTCGACGTGCTCGGGCAGGACTACGTTCGCACCGCGCGCGCCAAGGGTCTGCCGGAGCGACGGGTGGTGATGGGGCATGCCGTGCGCAACGCCTTGCTGCCGGTCTCGACCGTGGTGTTCCTCAACCTCGGTTTCCTGGTCGGCGGCGCCACCGTCGTGGAGACCGTGTTCGCCTACCCCGGCGTCGGCACGCTGCTCTACCAGGCCGTGCTGGCGCGGGACTACCCGGTGCTCCAGGGCGCCTTCTTCATGCTCACGGTCTCCGTTCTGCTGGCGAACGCGCTGGCCGACGCGGTCTACCCGCTGCTCGACCCGCGCGTCCGGCGGGGCGGCTGATGGGGACGCCGCTCGCCGCCCCGCTCGCCGGCGCTGGCGCCGAGCGCACCGCCATCGGCGCGCGTCCGAGGACCTGGTTCGCCGCGCTCTTCCGCACGCGCGCCGCCACGTTCGGGACGGTCGTTCTGGCCGTGGTGTTGGCGACCGCACTGGCCGGTCGGGCCCTGGCGCCGTACGACCCGCGCGAGGTCGTGGCGCGGCCCTACCAGCCGCCCAGCGCCCAGCACTGGCTCGGGACGAACGACATCGGCCAGGACATCTTCTCGGAGCTGCTGTGGGGCACGCGCGCCTCGCTGACCGTGGGGCTGGTCGCGGCGCTGGCGGCGGTGCTGGTGGGCACGGCCGTCGGGGTCGTCGCCGGCCTGGCGGGCGGCTGGGTCGACGCCGTGCTCATGCGCGCGACCGACGTCGTCCTGACGCTGCCGTTCTTGCCGCTGGCGATCGTGCTGGCGGCCTTCCTGGGGCCGAGCCTGAGCAACACCGCGCTCGTGTTGGCGCTGGTGATCTGGGCCCGCCCGGCGCGCGTCGTGCGCAGCCACGCGCTCGGCATCGCGGGGCACGCCTACGTCGAGGCTGCCCACGCCCTCGGCGGCGGCTTCGGCCACGTGCTGCGCCGCCACGTGGTGCCGGCCGTGTTGCCGCTGGCGCTCTCGCAGTTCATCTTGGCGGTGTCGTCGGCCATCCTGGCCGAGGCCAGCCTGGCGTTCCTCGGGCTCGGCGACCCCGTCCAGAAGTCGTGGGGCAGCGTGCTCTTCTACGCCCAGTCGCGCGGCGCCTTCCTCAGCGGCGCCTGGCCGTGGTGGGTGGTGCCGCCCGGCCTGCTCATCGCCCTCACCGTCCTCGGCTTCGCCCTCGTGGGGCGTTCGCTCGAGGCCGTCCTGCTGCCGCGCCTTCGCGGCCGCTGAGCCACCGTCGGAGGTTCACCATGAACGAGCCCCTCAACCTGCAGCTGCTGGCCGTCTACGGCATGGAGGTCGTCGAGGCGGGCGGCGCGCTCGCCCGCAACGCCGCCCTCGGCGGGCGCTCGTCGGCGTTCGTCATGCTGTCTCGGCCCGAGAGCCGCCCCGAGATCGAGCGCGCCGCCCACCACCTCGACGTCGAGGTCGCCTTCGGCGACTTCCGCTACGGCGAGGTCGCCGTCGACGTGCCGTCGAAGCTGGCGCTGGTCCGCGCCATTCGGCAGGCACGCCCCGACGTCGTGATCACCCAGGACCCGGAGCACTCGCTGCACGACCTCGACCCCGACCGCCGGCCCGCCATGACGCTGCTGCTCGAGAGCCTGGCGCTCGCGGGGCGCGACTTCGGGCTCGATGCCATGCCCGGGCTGGCGCCACACCCCGTCCCCGCGATCTACTACATGACGCCGCACCGACCCAACTGCGTGGTCGACGTGTCGCCCGTCTGGGAGCGCAAGGAGCTGGCGATGGACGAGCTGCGCTCGCAGATGGCGTTCAGCGGCCAGCACTACGGGCGCACCTTCGCCGCCGAGCACCTCGAGGCCATGGTGCCGGGCTGGTCTGCGCTCGAGGATCCGTACGAGCGCGGCCGCGCCGTGCACCGCGTGCTCGACCGCGTCACCCACCTGCACGCCGGCGCCGGGAGCCACGGGCGCTTCGCCTTCGCCGAGCCCTACCGGCGGGAGGGTCCCTTCCACCTGGAGGCCCTGCCGCGCTGAGCGGTCGCCGTCAGCGCTCGGCCGCCACCCAGCGCACCTCGTAGAGCACCGGCCACAGCTTGCCCGTGAGCCACCAGCGGTCCGTCTCCGGGTCGTGGGCGATGCCGTTGAGGACGGCGTCGCGG
>CAZJUA010000180.1:0-13719 GCA_964549045.1 uncultured bacterium
GGCGGGGGCGTCGCCGGTGGGGGCCTCGGCTTCGGTGCCGGCGAGGGCCGCGCGGACGCGTGCGAGGTCCTCGTCGGCGACCGGCACCACGACGTCGGCGGCGGCGCGCCAGCGGCGCACCAGGACGACCAGTCCGCCGCCGGCGACCAGGAGGGCGGCGATGGGTACCAGCCAGACGAGCAGGAGCACCCCGCGGCGCGGCGGCGAGAGCAGGATCCAGTCGCCGTAGCGGTCCTGGAAGAACGCCAGGATCTCGGCCCGGGTGCGGCCCTCGTCGAGTTGCTCCTGGATGATCTGGCGCATCTCGCGGGCGATGGAGGCGTTGGACTCGCCCACCGACTCGGCGACGCAGGTCGGGCAGCGCAGCTCGTTGCCGATCTCGAAGACCCGTGGGTCGAGCACGATGTCCTGCGCGAACGCGACGCCGAGCAGGAGGGCGGCGAAGCCAGTGGCGACGCCGGCGGCGACGGCGGCGCGGACCAGGGTGCGGGCGAGGCGGCTCATCGCAGCAGCGCCTCCACCCGTTCGGTCAGGACCTCGGCGTCCACGGGCCCGACGTGCTTGTAGGCGAGGGTGCCGTCGGCGCGAACGAAGAAGGTCTCTGGGACGCCGAAGAGCCCGTAGGCGATCGAGACGCGCGAGTCGTCGTCGATGACGTTGGGGAAGGTGAAGTCGAAGCGCTCGATGAAGGCGCGGCCGGCGGCGCGGGCGTCGCGCTCCTGGGTCTGGATGCCGATGAAGAGGACCTCGTCGCCGTAGCGCCGCTGGGCGGCCTCGAGGTGCGGCGCCTCCACGTAGCAGGGGCCGCACCACGACGCCCAGAAGTTGATGACCATGGGCCGACCCGCGTGGTCCGCGAGGTCGAGGCGCGGCCCGAACTCGGCGAGGTAGCGGTCATAGACGGGCAGGTCGAAGCTCGGCACTTGGCGGTTCAGCAGGTTGGACGGCACGTTCCTGTCGGGCGCGCCGCGCAGCAGGCCGAAGAGGAACAGCGCGGTCAGGCCGCCGACGATGGCGACGACGACGGCGACGCGCTTCACGCCCGCGCCCTACCGGTGGCGCCCGCCGGCACGGTCGCGGCGGCCGGGTTGCGCGCGGGCACCAGCGTCCAGACGGTGCCGAGCGCCAGGATGACCGCGCCGAACCAGATCCAGGTGACGAGCGGGCTCTGGATGACGCGGATGATCACGCTGTCGGCCGTCGGGTCCACGGCACCGGCGACGCTGAGGTACAGGTCGTGGCCGAGCGTGTAGCGCACGGCGGCGGTGGGCACGGTCATCGAGTTGTTGCCGAAGGCGTTGATGTGGGGCCGTAGCAGGTCGACCTGGCGGCCGTCCTGGAACACGGCGACCTCGACGCCGACCGACACGCGGCCGGCGCCGCGCTCGCTGAACGGCGCCAGCGCCTGCAGCTCGTACTGGTTGAAGGTCACCGGCTCGCCGTAGGGGAGGCGCATCTGGACGTCGGTGCGGTACCCGGACGAGGCGGCGATGCCGAGGGCGACCACGACGACGCCGAAGTGCACGACCATCGAGCCGACCTTGCGGCGCTGCTCGAAGGCGTAGCGCATCGTGGTGGCGGCGAGGCCGCGCCCGGTGAGGCGGGCACGGGGCACGACGGCGCCCGCGAGCAGGAGGCCCAGGCTGACGAGGTTCCAGCCGGCGAGGCCGATGGTGAGCACCGGGTAGATCTCGCGCAGCCCGAAGATCAGCGCCCCGCCGGCGGCGAGCGCGAAGCCGCCCGTCATCCAGCCGAGGTTGCGCGCGAGCGTCTGCGTCTCGGCCTTGCGCCACGGCAGCAGCGGGCCGATGCCCATGAGCAGCAGCACCAGCATCCACATCGGCAGCGAGACGACGTCGAAGAACGGCGCGCCCACGGTGACGCGCGCGCCGTTGACCGCCTCGACGATGAGCGGGAACAGCGTGCCGATCAGCACCATGAAGGTCAGCGCCAGGAAGAGGACGTTGACGAGCAGGAAGGCGCCCTCGCGGCTGACCGCGGCGTCGAGCTCGGCCCGGTCGCGCACCTGGTCCCAGCGCCAGGCCACAAGGCCCAGGCTCAGGAGGGTGACGAGCACGAAGAAGCCGAGGAACACGGGCCCCACGGGGCCGTCGCCGAAGGCGTGGACCGACGACACCACGCCGGAGCGCGTGAGGAAGGTGCCGAGGATCGTCAGCGAGAACGTCAGCACGATGAGCAGCACGTTCCACGACTTCAGCATGCGCCGCCGCTCCTGCACCTGCACGCTGTGGATGAAGGCGGTCGCCGTGAGCCACGGCATGAAGCTGACGTTCTCGACCGGGTCCCAGGCCCAGTAGCCGCCCCAGCCGAGGACCTCGTAGCTCCACCAGCCACCCGAGATGATCGCCGCGGTGAGGAAGCCCCAGCCGGCCAGCGTCCAGCGGCGTGTGAGCTGCATCCACTCGGTGCCGGGTCGGCGCGTGATCAGCGCGGCCATCGCGAAGGCGAAGGGCACCGTGAGCCCGACGAAGCCGAGGTACATGAGCACCGGGTGGACGGCCATCATCCAGTGGTTCTGCAGCAGCGGGTTGGCGCCCGGCCCGTCGAACGGCGGGTTGGCGAGCACGATGAAGGGGTTGGCCACGAGCGCGACGACGCCGAGGAAGAACACCTGGACGCCCTGCATGACGACCAGCGCCCACGCCCGCAGCGCGTGGTTCGGAGTCGCCACGGCGAGCACGGCGGTGTAGCCGGTGAGCAGCCAGGCCCACAGCAGCACCGATCCCTCCAGGGCTGCCCACAGGGTCACGACCTTGACCCAGATCGGCGAGTCGATGCGCGAGTGCTCGGCGACGTACTTGACGCTGAAGTCGTCGGTGAGCAGCGCGGCCTGCATGACGATGACGGCCGTGGTCGTGGCCAGGAAGACGGCGACCGCGGTGAGCCGGGCCGAGGTCTGCAGGCGGGCGTCGCGGCGCACGGCCCCGGCGATGCCGGCGATCAGCGCGTACACGGCGAGGCCGAGCGCCAGGGCGCTGGCCGCCGAGCCGAGGGTGCCCAGGCTCAACTCCACGACCGACCTCCGAACGCGTGGGGCGTCACTTCAGCGACTCCCGCAGGAGCTCGAGGTCGATGTGTTCGCCCTCGGCCACGTACACCTCGGTGTGCTTGACCAGCACGTTGTCGGAGACGAAGGTGCCCTCGTTGAAGCGGCCCTCCACGACCACGCCGGTGCTCTCCTTGAACAGCTCCGGCGGCGCGCCGCTGTGGCGCACGGGGTAGGCGACCAGTCCGTCGGTGACGAGGAAGGTCAGTTGCAGTTCGCGTTCGTCGAAGGCGATCGTGCCCGGCGTGACGATCCCGCCGAGCCGGATGCGGCGGCCGTCGTACTGGGCGGGGTCGGCGGCGTGCTCGTTGGGCAGGATGAAGTAGACGAGCGAGGTCGACAGCGCCTGGAAGATCATGAAGCCCGCGACGGCCAGCACGCCGACGCCCGCGAGCCCGTACACCCATTTGCGCTTCACGATCCACCCCCAGCGGCCTGCCGCTCGATCACGCGGTGGGCGGCGTCGTCGGCGAGCAGCTTGCGGCGCCGCCAGCCGAGGTACGTCAGGTAGGCGCCGTAGGCGAGCACCAGCTCGAGCCAGGCGATCGTCACCCAGGTCCATTGCGTCCAGCCGTCAAACACGGACGACCTCCTTGCCCATGGGGGCTTGGCGCGTCGCGGCGAGCGAGCGCTCCTCCTCGAGCGCCGCCTCCACGTGGCCGAGGCGCACCCGATCCAGCATGAAGCCGAGGTAGATCAGCCCCGCCACGACGGTGTTGAACAGCAGCACCGCCAGCATCGTGGGGTCCATCGTCACGCCCGAGCCGTCGAGCGCGACGCTCTTCGCCGGGTGCAGGGTGCGGAACCACTCGGCGGCGAGGTAGTTGAACGGCAGGCTGGCGGCGGCCACGATCGCCACCACCGCCGACACGCGGCCGCGGCGCACGGGATCGTCGATGAGGCCGCGCACGATGAAGTAGCCGACCATGAGGGCGACCATGATCGCGGTGAGTGTGAGCTTGGCGTCCCAGGTCCAGAAGGTGTTCAGCGTCGGCCGCGAGTAGGTCATGCCGCCGATGATCGTCAGGCTCGCGAAGAAGAGACCCATCTCGCCCGAGGCGACCGCCAGCACGTCGTCGCGACGCTTGCCGCGCCACAGGTAGAGCGCGCCGAACACGGCGGTGAGGCCGACCGCCACGAAGCTGATCCAGGCGACGGAGACGTGGGCGTACATGATGCGGATCAGGTCGCCCTGGGTGACGTCGCGCGGGCTCAACACCAGCCCGAACGTGGCGGCGGCGAGGAACAGCAGCAGGGTGATCCCCAGGTAGATGCGCAACCACGGCGGGCGG
This sequence comes from uncultured bacterium, assembly GCA_964549045.1. Taxonomy (GTDB): domain Bacteria; phylum Deinococcota; class Deinococci; order Deinococcales; family Trueperaceae; genus JAABTL01. The sequence goes on from CAZJUA010000180.1 coordinate 4,360, forward strand.
CGCAGCCGAGCGGCAGCGTCGATCATCCTTCGGTCACTCCTCCGGGGCCCCCGGGCCCCTTGGCGTCGTCGAACCCCGAGTACCGCGCACGTCAGGCCTCCACCACGAAGCGGAACAGCACCAGGCAGACGACGGCGTACACGAGGTCGAAACCCACGAGCAATCTTAGCCATGCCCAAGCCAGATCGAGGTCGCCCGATCCCACGAGCGCGTTGCTGGAACGCACGGCGGCCAGCAGGATCGGCACCACGACGGGAAACATCAGCACGGGGAGCAGCGACTCGCGCGCCCGCAGGTTGGCGGTCAGGCCGGCGTAGAAGACCGCGATGAGGGCGAAGCCGAGCGTGCCCGCCGCGATCGTGCCGAGCAGGACGGCCACCACCAGCGCCGGCGCCGTCTCGCCGGTCCCGGCGCCTCCTACGCTAGCGGCGCCACCACCTCCGATGTCGGCGCCGTACAGGCCGCCGGCGAGCGGCAGCAGCACGAAGCCGAGCGTGGTCATCAATCCCCAGTTCGCCAGCAGCTTGCCGAGGTAGACCGCGGCCCGCGGCACGGGCCAGGCGAGCAGCGCCTCGAGCGCGCCGTCCTCGAGGTCGGCCTGCCAGCTCTGGGCGGCCGAGATCACCCCGGCGAAGGCCAGCGCCACCCACAGGGCGCCCATCGCGCCCTCGCGCATGAGGAGCGGGTTCTCGCCGAAGGCGAAGGCGAGCACCCCCAGCGTGACCGCCGAGAAGAACACCGTCGCCACCGTGACGGCCTTGGAGCGGGCCTCCTGGAGCAGGTCCTTGCGGGCGATCCACAGCACGGCGTGGAGGTCGTTCATGCGCCGCCCTCCCCGTCCGTGGACGCGCTCGTGGTCGCCGCCGGCGGTCGGGTCGGCCGCGCCATCACGCGCAGGTGCCCGCCCGCGATCTCGATGACCGCGTCGGCGGTGGCCAGCGAGCGGGGGAGGTCGTGCGAGGCGACCAGCACCGTGCGGCCGTCGTCGCGGGCCGCGGCGATGAGGGCGTCGACGAGCTCCTGGCCCTGCTCGTCGAGGGCGGCGTACGGCTCGTCGAGCAGCCAGACGGGCGCGTCGGCCAGCGTCAGGCGCGCGAGCGCCAGCCGCTTGCGCATGCCGCTCGAGTAGGCCCGCACCAGATGGTCGGCCGCCGCGCCCAGCCCCACGCGCTCCAGGGCGCGGTCGACGGCCGCCGGGTCCTCGCCGCCGCCCCGCAAGGCGACGCCGAGGCGCAGGTTCTCGCGGCCGCTCAGGGCACCGTACGCGCCGCCGTACACCGGCAGCGTCGCCACGCACGTCCGCACCTCGTGCGCCTGGCGCACGACGTCGTGGCCCAGCACCCGCGCGTGCCCGCGGACGGGCCGCAGCCGGGTGGCGAGCAGCCGCAGCAGCGTCGTCTTGCCGGCCCCGTTGGGACCGTGCAGGGCGACGACCCGGCCGACGGCGACGTCGAGGTCGATGCCGGCGAGCACGGGCGGGCCGCCGTAGCCGTGGACCAGGCCGCGGAGCTCGACGGCCTGGGTCGCCGCGTTCGCGGCCGCGGCTCCGGGCGCGATCACAGGCGGCTCCACAGCCACTCGGGCGTCCAGCGGATCAGCACGGCGTTCAGGGCCGTGAAGGTGCCGGTCACCAGCATGATGCCGACGACCAGCAGCAGGGCGCCCGCGCCGCGTTCGATCCACGGCAGCCACGGCCGCAGGCCCCGGCTCATGCGGGTGAAGGGCTCGATCGCCAGGGCCGCGAGCATGAACGGGACCGCGAGGCCCGCCGCGTAGGCGGTCAGCAGACCGACGCCGGTGGCGAGCGTGCCGCTCGCGCCTGCCGCAGCCAGGATCGAGCCGAGCACGGGTCCGATGCAGGGGGTCCAGCCGAACGCGAAGGCCATGCCCAGCAGTGTGGCCCCCCAGGGGCTCTGCGTGTCGGTCGTCGAGCCGACGTTGCGGCGCGTGTCGCGGTAGAGGAACGGGACCTTGATCACGCCCAGCATCACCAGCCCGAAGACGATGACGAGCACGCCGCCCACAATCGTCAACAGCTCTTGCTGCGCGCGCAAGACGCTGCCGAGCGCGCTGGCGGAGGCGCCCATGGCGATGAAGACGAGCGAGAAGCCGAGCACGAAGAGGCCGGCGTTGCGCAGCAGCACGGGCCGGCTGGCGCCGCCGCCGCCGACGTACGCCAGGTAGGTCGGCACCAGCGGCAGCACGCAGGGCGACAGGAACGACAGGACGCCGGCGAGGAAGGCGATGGGCGGGGTCGGCATTCGGGACAGTGTGGCACGCGGCGATGAGTGTGGACGGGGCGGCGGTCCCGCGGTAGCATCCGCGAACCCCGTCGGCGGCCGCGGGCCGCCCCCCGAGCAGGAGGATCCCATGCGCGCGTTCCGTTCGCTCGTTCGATTCGTGATCGCCTCGGCCATCGTCGGCGCAGCGGCTGCGCAGTTCGCGGTCGCGCAGACCCCGGTCGCCCCGCTCTCGCCGCGCGAGACGGTGCGCGTCGCCTACGTTCCCATCACCAAGTTCGGCACGCTCTTCGTGGCGGCCGACCGGGGCATCTTCGACAAGTACGGCCTCGACGTCGAGATCAACCGCGTCGCGTCCGGCACCGAGGCGATCGCCTTCCTCGAGCAGGGCCAGATCGACGTCGGCGGCATCGCCATCGTCGTCTCGCTGTGGAACGGCTGGGCGCAGGGCCTCGACCTGCGGGTCATCGCGCCCGGCGGCCTCGAGCCCTTCGAGGGCAGCCCCACCAAGCTGATGCTGCGCGCGGACCTGGCCTCCGAGGTCGCCGCCATCGCCGACCTGCGTGGCCGCACGCTCGCGGTCGCCGGCGGGCCCGGCTCCGGCGGCGAGTACCTGGCGGCCAAGGCGCTCGAGCGCGGTGGCCTCACGATCTTCGACGTCAACCTGGTCAACGTCGCCAACCCCGACATGCCCCTGTCGTTCGAGTCGCGGGCGATCGACGCCGCCATCCTCGGCGCGCCCTTCGCCGACCAGTCCGAGGCCAGCGGGGCCGCCGTGCCCTTCGCCGAGGACCTGACCCCCGGCCTGATGACCGTCGCCTTCGTGGGCTCGGGCCGCTTCGTCCAGGAGCGCCCGGAGGCCGCCCGTCGCTTCGCGCTGGCGCTGCTCGAGGCGTCGCGCCTCATGCAGGGCGAGGAGCTGTTCTCGCGCGAGAACCTCGACGCGTTCCTGACGTACCTGCCCAACGCGACCGAGGAGGCCCTGCGCAGCGGCGCGCCGGTCGTGTACGACCCGAACCAGCAGATCCCCGTGGACGGCCTCGCCGACGTCGAGCGCACCCACCGCGAGAACGGCAGGACCGGCTACGAGACCCCGATCGACCTGGGCGCGGTCGTCGACCTGTCGTTCATGGATTGGGCGTTGGAGCAGCTGGGCGCGCACGGAGAGTAGACGGAGGCACGGCGGGCCGCCTGGGGCGCGGCGCGCGGGGGACGCTCGCGCGAGCATGAGCGCCAAGATCGTCGCCCGTTCCGCCGAGAAGCGCTTCCAGACCCGAGCCGGCTGGATGACCGCCCTCCGCGACTTCGATCTCGAGGTCGCGGAGGGCGAGTTCCTGTGCCTGGTCGGTCCGTCGGGCTGCGGCAAGTCGACCTTCCTGCGCATCCTCGCGGGGCTCGATCACGCCACCGGTGGCGAGGTGCGCATCGACCCGGGTCCCGACCCGCGGCAGCCGCTGGCCAACGTCGTGTTCCAGGAGTACGCCGTGTTCCCCTGGAAGACGGTGCTCCACAACGTCGCGTTCGGCCTCGAGATGCGCGGGGTGGGCCGCAGGGAGCGCGAGGCCGCCGCCCTCCGCTGGATCGACAAGGTGGCGCTCACGCGCTTCGTCGACTACTACCCCGCGCAGCTCTCGGGCGGCATGAAGCAGCGGGTGTCGATCGCCCGGGCGCTGGCCAACGACCCGCAGGTGCTGCTGATGGACGAGCCGCTGGGCGCGCTCGACGCGCAGACCCGGGCGGTGCTGCAGGAGGAGTTGCTGCAGCTGTGGGAGGAGTCGCGCAAGACGGTGCTGTACGTGACCCACTCGATCGACGAGGCCGTGTTCCTGGGCGACCGGGTGGTCGTCATGACCGCCCACCCGGGGACGGTGAAGACGGTGATCGACGTCGACCTGCCGCGACCGCGGGACCTGTCGGTGATGGCCACGCCCGAGTTCGCCGCGCTGACCGGCGCGGTGTGGGACGCGTTGCGCGACGAGGTGCGGCGGGCGATGGCGGAGCAGGCATGAGGCCACCGTCGATGCGCACGGAAGGCGGCAGGGACGCGACGGCCTGGGCGGTCCCGCTCGGGGTGCTGCTGGCGACGCTGGCGGTCGGTTTCGCCTTCGGCCTGTGGGCGAGCGCCTGGTGGGCGCTGCTGGCGGTGGGCTTCGTGTGCGTGGTGCTGCTGGCGCAGGAGTTGGAGTCGCGCCTCGCGCTGCGCTGGCGGGGGGCGTTCCAGCGGGGCCTGGCGCTCGGCTTCCCGCTCTCGCTGCTGCTGATCTGGGAGCTGCTCGCCGGCGGCGGCATCCTCAACCCGCGCTGGTTCCCGCCGCCCAGCCAGATCGCCGTGGCGCTGTGGGAGCTGACGGTGACCTTCGACCGCTTCAACCGCAGCAGCCTCGTCGGCCGGCCGTGGCTCCTCCCGCAGGTCGTGTCGGAGCAGGGGTGGGCCGGCGTCCAGGCACTCGTTCGCGAGAGCCACGTGTGGGCGACGCTGTCGCGCGTGCTCGGCGGCTTCCTCATCGGCGCGTTCCCGGGCGTGTTGATCGGGATGGTCATGGGCCTCAACCGCACCGTGCGGATGATGCTGGACGCGACGATGTCGGCGATCTACGTGCTCCCCAAGATCGCCATCTTCCCGATCCTGATGCTCGTGTTCCCGAACCCGTTCGGCGAGGGCCCGAAGGTCGCGGTCGTGGCGATCAGCGCCTTCTTCCTGGTCGCGATCAGCACGATGGCCGGCGTGCAGGGCATCGACAAGGTGTACCTCGAGGCGGGGCGGAACTTCGGCGCCTCGCGCTGGCAGATGTTCCGCCACGTCATCCTGCCCGGCGCGCTGCCGATCGTGTTCTCGGGGTTGCGCCTGGCGCTGGGCACGGCCCTGATCGTCATCGTCGCCGTCGAGTTCGTGCGCGCCGACCGTGGCGTCGGCTTCCTCATCTACTACTACTGGCAGGTGCTGATCACCCCAAGGATGTACGCAGCCCTCGTCGTGGTCATGGCCCTCGGCGTCGGCCTGACCGCGCTGCTGCAGTGGGTCGAGCGGCGCGTCATGCCGTGGCGGCGCGGCTGAGCGGCGTCCGACGCGGGCGCGCGCCTCAGGGCGGCGGCGGTCGCAGGCGGTAGCCGACGCCTCGAACGGTCTCCAGGAGGTGCGGAACGCCGCGTTCGGCGAGCTTCCTGCGCAGGTTCTTGAGGTGGCCGTCGACCGTGCGCTCCAGGGCGTCGGACTCGGGCATCGCTCGCTCGATGAGCCCATCGCGCGAGAGGACCCGCCCCGGCGCCTCGGCCAGCGCGGCCAACAGCCCGAACTCGGTCGCGGTCAGCGGGACGTGGGCGTCGTCCACGCGCGCCTCCAGGCGGTCGCGGTCGACGACCAGGGTCCCTAGGCGGGTGACGTCGGCCGCCGCCGCGCGTCGGTCGGCACGCCGGAGCACGGCCCTGACGCGGGCGAGCAGCGCCCTGGACGAGAAGGGCTTGGTGACGTAGTCGTCGGCGCCGAGGCCGAATCCCACGAGCTCGTCGACCTCCTCGGCGCGCGCGGTCACCACGATCACGGGGAGATCCGAGGTCGCGCGGATCGCGCGCAGGACCTCGATGCCGTCGACGATGGGGAGCCCGAGGTCGAGCAGCACCAGGTCGGGCCGCGCGGCGTGGACCAGTTCCAGCGCGCGGCGTCCGTCGTGGGCCCTCTCCGTCTGGTGCCCGTCGCGGCGCAGGAAGAGCTCGAGCGACTCGGCGATGTCGCGGTCGTCCTCGACGACCAGGATGCGGGCGGCGGGCGATTCGGCGGATTCGTGGAGCACCATGGGGCGAGCATGGCGCGTGCGCGTGCGCGTCGCGTTGGCGTTCTCCTCGCGTCGCGCGAGCGGGAGAGCCCGCGCCTGTCGGGGCGCGGGCTCTGGTTCGGGGCTCCGGCGCGCGCTCAGCTTCCCAGGAACACCTGGACGCCTTCGGCGTGGGCGCCGAACACGGCGCGGTAGTCCTCCCCGCCACGCGAGAAGCGGAACGACCGGGCTCCCGCCTCGCGGTCGATCGTGAAGCCCAGGGACGCCAGGCGCTCGGCGAATGCGGCGGTGACGGCGTCGACGGAGGTGGCGGTGGTGACGAAGGCGACGCCGTCCGGGTAGGTGTCGACGAGACCCGTGCGGCGGAGCGCCTCGGCCGTCACGACGTCACCGAGGGCGTTGGTGGGCAGATCGCCGACGGCCTCGAAGCGGGCGTCGCCGAGGGCGCCCTCGCCGGGGGCGACGAACGTCAGCACCAGGCCGTCGTCCCAGGCGACATCGATGCCGGCAACGAAGGCGCCGTAGTCGGCGAACGCGTCGGCGTCGCCGAAAGGTACGGCCGCGGCGTCGACGACGGGTGCGCCCGCGGAGACGAGCGGCAGGGTCGCCAGCAGGGCGGTCAGGGCGAGGATGCCAAGGCGGGAGGTCGGTGCGGTGCGGGTCTGGATCATGGTCGGGCTCCTCTCGTGGCTCGCGCGGCTCGGGGTCGAGCCGGTGGCCTACGTCGGCGAGTGTGCGCCCGGCCCGTGCGGGCCCGGTGGGCGGCCCGTGAAGGTGCGTGGAGGGATGGTGAAGCCGACATCGGCCCCGTGGCCGAAGTCCGGCATGGGAGCGCCGGCCCCGTCGAGCCAGGGGCCGGCGTCGCTGCGAGCCACCGCGTTCAGTGGCCGAGGTAGACGAGCGTGCCGTTCGGGTCGGCGTTGAAGACGGCGCGGTAGGTGACGCCCTCGGCGGTGAAGCCGAACGCGCGGCCGCTGGCTTCGAACACGTCGATCTGCGCGCCGATGGCCCGGAGGTGCGCCATCAGCGTGGCCATCGCCTTCTGGTCGTGGGTCTCCTCGAGGACGAAGGTGACGCCGCCGGGGTAGGCCTGGACGACCCCGATGTCCTGGATGGCGGCGTGGAGGTCGTAGTCGTCGAGCGCGGTCCTCGCCAGCGTCTCCGCGGCGAACGACGGGACGTGGACGTCACCGACCTGGCTGGCGGCCTCGTTGGTCACCACGACGCGCAGTCCGCCCGCGAGCTCGATGCGGATGCCCATGGTCTCGACGAGCTCGTCCTCGCCGTCGCCGTTCTCCTCCTCGAACTCGAGGTCGGCCACGGCGGCGACGTTCATGGTGTGGCCGGCGGACGCGATGGAGAGCGACATCGCGAGCAGGCCGATCAGGATGGCGAGCAGCCACCGCGTGGGTTCGATGCGAGCGTCTTGCATGCTTGGACTCCTTGTGCTGGCCGTCGCGTCACGGGTGGACGCGGCAGAGGGAAGCCGAACGTGTGGTTCGGGTCTCGGGCGAAGCATCTCGGGCTACCACCTCCCAGGGCGCCAGTGTGGGGCGCGGTCCGTGATGTGTCCGTGAGGTCACCCGAGCGGGCCTGGGGTGGGGGGTCCGGTGCCGTCGGGAACGGAGCGTGGCGGGGACGCCGGCGCTCCGTAGGTGCGCGCCGCGGGGCGAACGACGGCCGGCCCCGCTGCTGGCGGGGCCGGCGCAGGGTCGAGCCGTCGCGCTCAGTTGCCCAGGTAGACCAGCGTGCCGCTTCCGCTGGCGCCGAGCACCGCGCGGTAGGCGACGCCCGCCGCGGTGAAGCCGAACGCACGGCCGTTCGCTTCGAGGTGGCCGATCTGGGCGCCGGCGGCCGCGAGTTGTTCCATCAGCGTCGCCATCGCCCGCTGCGTGTGGGTCTCCTTGAGAACGAAGAGGACCCCCCCGGGGTAGGACCGGACGACCCCGATGCCGGTGGCGGCAGCATGGAGGTCGTATTGGTCGAGGGCGTTCTTGGGCAGACCGTCCACGTCGAACGACGGGACGACGACGTCACCGAGGAGGCCCTTGCCCTTGTTGGTCAACACGAGGTTGAGGCCGCCGTCGAGTTCGAACCGGATGCCCATCGCCGTGACGATCTTGTCGTCGCTGTCCTCGAAGGCGAGGTCGGACACGGTGCTGAAGCGGACCCCGTCGGCGGCGGATGCGGTGGCGACGGACACCGCCAGCAGGCCGATCAGGATGGCGAGCAGCCACCGGGTGGGGTTCTGGGAAGCGTCGTTCATCCTGTGACTCCTTGTTTCCGTGGGCCGCGCCGGGGGTGGACGCGGGAGAGCGAAGTGGATCGGGCGGACATCGACCTGCCGCAGGCGTTGGGCGGCGATCACCTCCTCGGTCGTCAGTCTGGTACCCGGTGCGTGATCTGCCCGTGAGGTCACCAGGGCGGTCGCGGAGCCGGGGGATCTGCGTTCTTGGGGAACGCGAAGCCCGGCGTGGCGCCAGCGCGCTCGCCGTGCCCGTCGCATGCCAGACGAACGCCGGCCCCGCTGCTGGCGGGGCCGGCGTGGTGGTGAGCCCCGGCGTTCAGTTGCCGAGGTAGACCAGCGTGCCGTTCGGGTCGGCGGTGAAGACGGCGCGGTAGGCGGCGCCCTCGGCGGGGAAGCCGAACGCGTGGCCGCTGGCTTCCATGGCGCCGATCTGGGCGCCGATGGCCGCGAGGTGTTCCATGAGCGTCGTCATCGCCTTCTGGTTGTGGGTCTCCTCGAGGACGAAGATGACGCCGCCGGGATACGCCTCGACGACCCCGATCGAGCACACGCACTCCTCGAGGGCGTAGTCGTCGAGGGCGTTCTTGAGCAGCGTCTCCTCGGCGAACCCTGGGACGTAGACGTCGCCGATGTTGCCCGCGTCCTCGTTGGTCACCACGAGCTTCAGGCCGTGGTCGATCTCGAAGCGCATGCCCATCGTCTCGACGATCTCGTCCTCACCGTCGTCGTTCTCTTCCTCGAACTCGAGGTCGGCCTCGGCGCTGATCCGGATCCCGTTCGCGGCGAACGCGAAGGAGAGGGACACTGCCAGCAGGCCGATCAGGATGGCGAGCAGCCACCGCGTGGGGTTCTTGCGAGCGTGTTGCATGCTGCGACTCCTTGTTCTGGGCGCCGCGCCGCTGGGCGGACGCGGCAGAGAGAAGACGATCGTGTGGCCGGGGCCTCGCGATTGCCTCATCCGGGCTACCACCTCCTCCGACGTCAGTGTGGGGCACGGGCCGTGACACGACCGTGAGACCAGCGTGACGGTGGTGGGGTGGGCTCAGTCTTCGTCGGGAACGAAGCGCAGCGCGATGCCGTTGCTGCAGTAGCGCAGGCCGGT
>CAZJUA010000181.1:0-2830 GCA_964549045.1 uncultured bacterium
CTCGGTTCATCTCGAGGAGGTCGAGGATCGCTTCCGCGTCGACCTCGGCGACGAGGGTGAGTACGACACGCTGGCGGGCTACCTCATCAGCGAGCTCGGCCGCATCCCGCACGTCGGCGAGTCGCACGAGGTGGCGGGGATCCGCTTCACGGTCGAGGACGCCGAGGAGCGGCGCGTGATCCTGGTGCGCGCCGAGCAGCTCGAGTCGCTGCCCGTGGGCGAGACGATCGAGCCCGGCGCCGCCGAGGGCTGAGCCGCCCGCTCAGGCGCCGTGGTACCGCCGGACGACGCGCGGCCCGATCCGCGTCAGCAACTCGTAGACGAAGGAACCCGCGGCGGCCGCCAGCTCGAAGGCGGCGGGCGCGTCGCCGCCGATGCAATCGACGCGCTCGCCCGGTTCGGCGTCCCCCTCGGGCCCGAGATCGAGCATGAGCTGGTCCATGCACACGCGCCCGGCCACCGGGACGCGGCGGCCCCGGTGGCCGGCCTCCGCTCGCGATGAGAGCGCCCGCGGGTAGCCGTCCGCGTAGCCGAGGCGCACGGTGGCGATCACGGTGTCGTGCGGCGCGCGCCAGGTGCCGCCGTAGCTGATCGGCGTCCCCGCCGTGACCCGCTTGACGAAGGTGACCGGGGCGTCGACGCGCAGGACCGGCCGCAACCCCGGGACCTGCTGCGCCAGCCAGGCCGAGGCGGGCTGGCCGTAGAGCGCGATGCCGGGCCGCACGAGGTCGAGGTGGGCGTCGGGCCGGACGAGGGTGACCGCGGAGTTGGCCGCGTGCGCCCAGCGCGGACGGAGGCCGTCGCGCTCCAGCTGCGCCAACAGGCCGGCGAAGGCGGCGACCTGCCGATCGGTCGCACTCCCCGGCTCGGTCGCGTCCGGCTCGTCCGCCGAGGCCAGGTGCGTCCACACGCCCTCGAGGTCGGCATACGGCGAGCGGTCGACCGCCGCGACCAGGCGCCTCGCCTCCGCGGGCGCCAGCCCGAGCCTGCCCATGCCGGTGTCGACCTTGACGTGGACGCGCGCGCGCGATCCCGCATCCGCCGCCCCGATGGCTTCCAGGTCGGCCGGCTGCGCGACCGTGAGGGCGACGTCGGCCGCGACGAGTTCCGCGATCCCCGCCCCCACGGGGCCGAACAGCAGCACCTCGCCCTGGACCCCCGCCGCGCGCAGGGCCAGCGCCTCCGGGGCCGTGGCGACGCCGAACGCGTCGGTGCCGGCCGCCGCCAGCGCGCGGGCCACCGGCAGCAGGCCGTGGCCGTAGGCGTCGGCCTTCACCGCCGCCAGCAGCCGCACGCCGGCGGTCGTGCGGCCGCGCAGCAGCGCCAGGTTGTGTCGCAGCGCGTGGAGATCGACGTGGGCATGGGGCGCGTCGCGGTCCCAGGGACGCTCGCGCCCACTCGGTTCGCCCTCGCGGGGCGTCTTCATCGGTGGTCTCCTACGGCTCGAGGTCGGGCGCGGTGCGCCCATGGGGCAGACGGTGCCCGTGGTGCCCAGGCTACCGGACGGGTCCCCGCGACGCAACGGCGTCTTCCGGTCGTGCGCGTTCCGCGAGGCGGTCGTCGGCTCGACGACGGCGGGCCAGGTCGACCACGACCAGCGCGAGCGCGAAGCCGATGAGGATCCGGATCACGTCGATCACGTCGTGCAGCCCCGCCACCTGGGCCGCGGCCGGGAGCCCGGTGGCGTCGCTGCCGCGCGGCGCCCCGGCCTGCGCCACGGCGCGGGTCGCCCACAGGCTTCCGAGCACGGCCGTGCCGACCACCTGGCCGAAGAAGCGCGTCAGGGTCAGGAGCCCTCCGGTCACCCCCGAGGCGCCGCGGCGCGCCGCGCCCATGATCGCGGTGTTGTTGGGGGTCTGGAAGGTCCCCATGCCCAACCCGATCGGGAGGAAGCGAAGCACGTAGCCGAGCGGCGTCGTGTGTTCGTCCAGCGTGCCCAGCGCCAGGTAGCCGAGCATCAACAGCGCCATCCCGACGACCGTGACGGGCCGCGCGCCGAAGCGGTCGGTCAGCGTGCCGGCGATTGGCGCCATGAGCACCAGCAGCATGGGCGTCACGGCCATGAGCAGGCCGATGCGGCTGGGCGTGTACCCCAGCGCCCCACCCAGGTAGAACGGCATCAGGAAGATGACACCCGAGATGGCGACGAAGGTGATCAGCCCGCTCGCGAGCCCGACCGTGAGGTCGGGATGACGGAAGAGTCTCCGGTCGACGACCGGCGAGACCGCCCGGCGCTCCACCGCGACGAAGGCGACGGCGAGGGCGACGGCGAGGGCGCCCAGCGCACGGATGACGGGATCGTCGGCGCCGCGAACCTGACCCCACGTCAGGGCCAACGAGAGCGCCAGCAGGCCCGCGAAGAGCGTCGTGGCACCGAGCAGGTCGAAGCGCTCGCCGCGCACCCGCGGATAACTCGGCAGCACCCGCAGCGCGAGCGCCGCACCCAGCGCCGAAGTTGCCACTCCGCCGGCGAAGATCCAGCGCCACGACGTGAGGTCGGCGACCAGCCCGCCGAGCGAGGGACCGAGCACGACGCCGGCGGAGATCACGGCGGCGTTGAGGCCCAGGGCGCGGCCGCGGCGCTCGGCGGGGTAGACGTCCGTGACGATCGCCAGCCCCAGCGCCGTCAGGGCGGCCGCGCCCGCCCCCTGGACGGTGCGGAAGGCGATCAGCGTAGCCGCGTCGGGCGCCAGCGCGCAGAGCAGCGATCCCAGGCCGAAGGCGGCATGCCCAGCCTTCTATGAGGCGGCCGCGGTTTGTCAAGGGGGGGTTCGTGTTGTTCTTGCATGGTGATCCCGCCCGGTTGATGGGTCGTGGTGCTTGGGTTGTT
>CAZJUA010000182.1:0-11181 GCA_964549045.1 uncultured bacterium
TGCGCTGGGCCGACGAGCTGCCGTCGCTCGACCTGCTCGACGCCATGGAGTTCAGCGCCACCTCGCAGGTGTTCGCCCGCGACGGCAGCGTGATCGGCCAGATCGTGCCCGTCTTCGGCGAGGAGCGCGAGTCCGCCAACCGCATCCCGGTCTCGCTCGACGAGATCTCGCCGGCGGCGCTGCAGGCGATCATCGCCTACGAGGACGCCGACTTCTTCCGCCACTACGGCTTCGATCCCCTCGGCGTCGCCCGCGCGTTCTACGAGGAGTTCTTCGGCGATGCCGACCGTGGCGGCTCCACCATCACGACGCAGGTCGTGAAGAACACGGTGCTGTTCGACCTGCGCGCCGACCGTTCGCTCGAGCGCAAGGCGAAGGAACTCATGCTCGCCGTGGAGCTCGAGCGCCGCCTCACCAAGCCCGAGATCCTGCACCGCTACGTCAACGTGGTGTTCTGGGGCGGCAACGTGTACGGCATCCGGGCGGCGGCCCAGACCTACTTCGGCAAGGACCCGAGCGAGTTGACGCTCGCCGAGGGGCTCTACCTCGCGCGCCTCATCCCGGCACCGAACCCGCGGCACAACGACTTCCTCGGCACCCGCGCCAGCATGCGGGTGGTGCTCGACAGCATGGTCCGGCGGGGCTCGATCAGCAGCGAGGCGGCGGAACGCGCGTGGCGGCAGCCGATCCAGCCGCGCGGCTGGCGGGTCACCTACGACGGCCAGGGCGACGTGGTCGAGGCGGTCCGCACCGAGGACCAGGTCATCGTCCAGTCGAGCCTCTCCACCGACCTGTCGCGCGACGTGCTGTTCTCGGTCCGCAACTTCCTGACCGAGCGCTTCGGCGAATCGCGCGTGTTCACCCAAGGCGGCCTCCGCGTCACCACCACGATCGACGTGCAGGCGCAGCGCGCCGCGAACGCGGCGGCCCAGAACGCGGAGATCCCCGACGGCGCCCAGATGGCGATCGTCGGGCTCGATCCCGAGACCGGCGCGATCCTGGCGATGGTCGGCCACAAGCCGCGCCCGGGCTTGGCGCCCGGCGAGTACAACCGCGCGACGCAGGCGGCCCGCCAGCCCGGTTCGTCGTTCAAGCCGATCGTCTACGCCACGGCGTTCGAGCTCGGCGGCTTCCACCAGGCCACCGTCCTCATCGACGAGCCCGCCACCTTCCTCACCCGCGGCCAGCCGCCCTACGAGCCGGTCAACTGGGACGACCAGTTCATGGGCCTGCTCACCGTCCGCGAGCACATGAACCTCAGCCGCAACATCCCCGCCGTCAAGACGCTCGAGGCGGCCTCCGCCGAGGCGGTGGCGGCCCGCGCGCGCGAGCTCGGCTACGACGTGCAACCCTTCTTCTCTCTGGCGCTCGGCGCCTTCGAGGCGACGCCGCTGCAGCACGCTTCCGGCTTCGGCGCCTTCGCCAACGGGGGCGTGCACGTGGAGCCCCACCTGGTCACCCGCGTCGAGGACGCCGACGGCAACGTGCTCTACGAGGCGCGGCCCCGGAGCAAGCAGGTGTGGACGCCGCAGACGGCCTACCTCATCCTGGACATGCTCCACGGCAACGTCGTCGATCGCGACCCGACGGCGCTCTCGTGGCGCGCCGCGCTACCGGAGCGCTGGGTGGCGGGGAAGACCGGCACGACCAACGACGAGCGCGACATCTGGTTCGTCGGCTCGACCCCCGGCATGACCGCCGCGGTGTGGATGGGCAACGACGACAGCACCTCGTTGCCGAGCAGCATGACGACCAGCGACGGCACGAGCGAGACGGTCACGAGCTCGCGCCAGCCGATCTACGTGTGGACCGAGTTCGTCGACGGCGCCCTGCAGGGCCGTTCCGCGAACGCCAGCGGCTTCCCCGTGCCCGACGGCATCGTGTTCCACCGCATCGATCGGCGGACCGGCGCCCTGACCGCGGACGGCACACCCGCGGCCTTCAGGGCGACCACCGACCTCAGCGCCGCCGGTGTGGCGGGCGCGTTGCAGGTGGAGGTGCCGATCGACACCCGCACGGGCGAGCGGGCCACCGCGACGACGCCATTCGAGTTCATCGAGGTGACCAGCGTCGACCCGGTCGATCTCGACGCCCTCCTCGGCGGTGGTCCCGAGCGGGCCGCGCCGTGACCGCGGGCCACGCCGTGAGCGCGGGCCGCGCCGTGGGTGCGGGCTCGCCGTGAGCGACGGCGCCGCGGCCTCCCCCGGAACCCTGACCGACATCCCCGGCGTTCGCGTGGGGCACTGGACCGACGCGGACGGGCGCACGGGGTGCACCGTCGTGCTGTTCGACCCCCCGGGTGCCGTGACCTCCGGTCTCGTGCTCGGCTCGGCCCCCGGCTCACGCGAGTTCGCCCTGCTCGCCCCCGAGAAGATGATGGACCGCGTCGACGCCTTGCTCCTCGCGGGCGGCTCCGCCTACGGGCTCGACGCCGCCACCGGGGTGGTGCGCTACCTGGAGGAGCGCGGCGCGGGCTTCCCGACCCCGTTCGGGGTGGTGCCGATCGTGCCGGCGGCCGTGCTGTTCGACCTCGGCGTCGGGGATCCCCGGGCGCGGCCCGACGCCGATGCGGGCTACGCCGCCGCCGACGCGGCCGGCGGTCCCGACGGGCGCGAGTCCGTGACCGAGGGGGCGGTCGGCGTCGGGACCGGCGCGACGGTCGGCAAGTTCGCGGGTTTCGAGCGCGCCCAGCGCTCCGGCATCGGCAGCGCCGTCATGCGCGTCCGAGGCGCACGGGTGGGGGCGCTGGCGGTCAGCAACGCGGTCGGCGACCTCGTCGACCCCGCCACTGGCGACCTGGTGGCGGGCTGTGGCCTGGGCGCCGATCCCGAGCTCGTCGCCGAGCTCTTCACGCCCGCCCCGGGCGCCAACACGACGCTGGTGGCCGTGGTGACCGACGCGCCGCTCGGCAAGGCGGAGGCCCACGCGCTGGCCGTCGCCGCCCACGTCGGTATCGCGCAGGTGACGCGGCCCTCGCACACCGCGAACGATGGCGACACCGCGTTCGTCAGCAGCGTCGGCCGTGGCCCGCAGGTGCCGATCGCCGTGCTCGGCGTGGCGGTGCAGGCCGTGGTCGCTCGCGCGTTGCTGCGCGGCGCGCGCGCCGCCCGCGGCGCGGCCGCCGAACGCGACGCCGGCGGCACCGTGTAGGCTGGCGCCGATGCCCGCCCCAGAGGAACCCTCGAACCCCTCCCGCCCGTCCTCCCGTACCGCCCGCGTCGGCGTGCTCGCGCTCCAGGGCGCCTTCCGCGAACACCGCCTGGCGTTCGAGCGCCTCGGCGCCGAGGTGCGCGAGGTGCGCAAGCCCGCGCAGCTCGAGGGCCTCGACGGCGTCGTCATCCCCGGCGGCGAGTCGACCACCATGGCGAAGCTCATGGCCGCCTACGGCTTCGACCGGGCCCTGCCGGCCTTCCACGCCGCCGGCGGCGGCGTGTGGGGCACCTGCGCCGGCGCCATCGCCGTCGCGTCCGAGATCGACGGGTACCCCGACCAACCCCGCCTGGCGCTGCTCGACCTCGCGGTCGCGCGCAACGCCTACGGTCGCCAGGTCGCCTCGTTCGAGGCTGACCTCGACGTGCGCGGCGTCCCCGGCCCGTTCCGCGGCGTCTTCATCCGCGCCCCGCGCATCCTGCGGGTCGGGGACGGCCTCGAGACGCTGTCGGTGTACGATGGCGACCCGGTCGCGGTGGCCAGGGAGCGCACCGTCGCCAGCGTCTTCCACCCCGAACTCAGCGGCGACGACCGGTTCCACGCCCTGGTGTTGGCGCGCTGGACCGGGGCCCCCCAGAACGGAGTCGATTCGTGACCAACCTGTTCCACATGCACCCGGGCAAACGCGCGCCGGAGCTCGTGATCTCCGTCGTCGAGGTCCCCGCCGACAGCGCCAACAAGTACGAGTACGACGTCGACAAGGGCATCTTCAAGCTCGACCGCGTGCTGTACAGCCCGATGCACTACCCCGGCGACTACGGCTTCATCCCCGGCACCTACGCCGAGGACCAGGACCCGCTCGACATCCTCGTGCTCATGAACCGGCCCACGTTCCCGGGGGTCGTGCTGCGCGCCCGCCCGCTCGGCTACCTGGAGATGAGCGACGAGAAGGGGCGCGACCAGAAGATCCTCGCGGTGCCCGCCGACGACCCGCGCTACGACGCCAACCGGCACCTCGACAGCATTTCGCGCCACCGCCTGCGCGAGATCGAGCACTTCTTCCGCATCTACAAGGAGCTCGAGAACAAGCACACGAACGTCGGCGGTTGGTTCGGGCTGGACGAGACCCACCGGCTCATCAACGAGGCGCGCGCGGCGTACGAGCAGAAGTTCCCGCTGGAGGCGGCCCAGGCCGTCTGAGGGCCGTCAGGCCGGCGCGAGCCCCACGTTGTTCTTCTCCAGCGCCCGCTCGGCGCGGTAGCTGCTGCGCACCAGCGGCCCCGACACGACCTCGAGGAAACCCATGGCGAGGCCCTCCTCGCGGTAGCGGGCGAACTCGGCCGGCGTGACCCAGCGCTCCACCGGCAGGTGCGCGGCCGTGGGCCGCAGGTACTGCCCGAAGGTGACGATGTCGACGCCGATCGCGCGCAGGTCGCGGAGCGTCTCCGTGATCTCCGCGTCCGTCTCGCCCAGGCCGAGCATGAGGCTGGTCTTGGTGAGCACGTCGGGCCGGGCGCGCTTGGCGTAGGCGAGGACGTCGAGCGTCTGCTCGTAGGAGGCGCGCGGGTCGCGCACCGGGTGGGTCAGGCGCCGCACGGTCTCCACGTTCTGGGCGTAGACCACGATGCCGCTCTCCAGCACCCGCTGCACGTGCGCGTGCACGCCCTGGAAGTCGGGGGTCAGCGCCTCGACCGCGGTCTCCGGGTTGCGCGCCTTGATGGCCCGCACGCAGGCCGCGTAGTGCCCGGCGCCGCCATCGGGGAGGTCGTCGCGGTCGACGCTGGTGAGCACCACGTACGTCAGGCCCATGAGGAACACCGACTCGGCGGCCAGCCGAGGCTCATCGGGGTCGAGCCGGCCGCGGGGGTTGCCGGTGTCCACCGCGCAGAAGCGGCAGGCGCGGGTGCACACCGAGCCCATGAGCATGATCGTGGCGGTGCCGGCGTTCCAGCACTCCGCCAGGTTGGGGCACATCGCCTCCTCGCACACGGTGGAGAGGCGGTGGTCCTTCACCGTCGCCTTGACCTCCTGGTACTTGCCGCCCGAGGGCAGCTGCACCTTCAGCCAGTTCGGCTTCGGCTGCCGCTGCACCGGCGTGGGGTCCTTGCTCGCGATGCCGTTCTTGATCACCTTGACCGGCGGCGGGGGCGTGCGGGGCTCGCTCATGCGGGATCGACCTCTCCTGGACGGGCGCGCGGGTCGAGCGCGTCGCCCCCGAACTCGGCGCGGAAGGCCGCGACGACCTGCGGCCGGACCTCGTCGAGCGGCACGTGACGGCCGACGAGGCGCGACAGGCTGGTGACGCCCCGGTCGGCGATGCCGCAGGGGACGATCGTCTCGAAGTGGCTCAGGTCGGTGTGCACGTTCATCGCGAAGCCGTGGAAGCTGACGTTCCGCTGCACCGCCACGCCGATGGCGACGACCTTCTCGTCGCCGACCCAGACGCCGGCGTAACCGGGCGAGCCGACGCCCGCGACGCCGTGCTCCGCGAGCACGTGCACGAGCGCGGCCTCCAGCGAGCGCAGGTAGTCGCGCACGCGCCGCCCGACGGGGAAGATCGGGTAGCCCACCAGCTGGCCGGGCCCGTGGTAGGTGACGTCGCCGCCGCGCTCGATGTCGACCAGCGCGAAGCCGCGCCGGCGCAACTCCGCCTCGGGGACCCGCAGGTGGTCGCGGCCCCCCTTGCGCCCGAAGGTGATGACGGGGTCGTGCTCGACCAGCAGCAGCGTCGGCGCGCGGTCGCCCGCGGCGACCTCCGCATGGACCGCGCGCTGCAGGTCCCAGGCCTCGTGGTAGTCGCGGCGGCCGAGGTCGACGACGTCGAAGGCGAACGCCCAGCGGTGGGGGGCCGCGGGCGGCGCGCCTTCGGGCGGCGCGGCCTCGGGGTGGCGGGTGGCGACGTCAGCCATCGCTGGCCATGCTACCGCCGCCGTGACCGGCGCCCCGTCCCGCAAGCAGCATCAGTCCTCGAGCCGGTACAGCACCCCGCCGCCGTAATCGGCGAGGTAGGCGTCGAGCGCCTCGTCGAGGCCGAAGGTGGCGACGCCGAAGCCGGCACGCAGGAGCTCGCGGGCGTCGAAGCCGGCGTCGAGGTCGCCGTCGGCCACGAAGACCCGTCCGCTGACGAAGTCGCCGAACAGGTAGCGGCCGCGCAGCGACGGCGCGGCGTCACCGTAGGGCACCACGCCCCCGGTGATCGACCGGCCCCACCCCGAGGCGTGGGTGTAGGTGACCACGGGCGCGACGTAGGCGTCCAGGTCGCAGCCGTTGGGCGGGTCGAAGCAGCGGTCGCCCTCCACGACCCGCCAGCCGTAGTTCTCGCCGCCCGGGCTGGCGGCCGGCTGCAGGTTGACCTCCTCGACGGCGTTCTGCCCGACGTCGGCGATCCACAGGTCCCCGGTGCGCGCGTCGAAGTGGAAGCGCCAGGGGTTGCGCAGGCCGTAGGCCCAGATCTCGGGGCGCGCGCCGTCCACCCCGACGAAGGGGTTGTCGCTGGGCACGCGCAACTCGCCCGGCCCGCCGGCGTCGACGTCGAAGCGCAGGAGGCTGCCGAGCGGCGTGCCGAGGTCCTGGCCGGCGTCGAGCGGATCGCCGCCACTGCCGCCGTCGCCCAGGCCGAGGTAGAGGTGGCCGTCGGGGCCGAAGGCGATCTGGCCGCCGTTGTGGTTGCCGTAGGGCTGGTCGAGCGTGAAGAGCACGACCTCCGTCGCCGGATCGACGCGCTCGGCGGCGGGGTCGGCCCGCAACTCGCTGAGGACGGTGTCGCCGTTGCGATCGGTGTAGTGCACGAACACCCGACCGTTGTCGGCGAAGTCCGGGTGGAACGCCAGTCCGAGCAGCCCGCGTTCGCCCTGGGCGCGCACCCGGCCCTGCAGGTCGAGCCAGCGGGTCGCCTGACGGTCGGGCGAGAGGACGGCGACGGTGCCGCGCTGCTCGACGACGAACAGGCGGTCGGAGCCGTCGCCGGCCGCGACGATGCCGACCGGCTGCACGAGTCCGTCGGTCACGCGGACCAACCGCTGGGCGGCGGCGGGCGGGGACACGAGCGGCGCGAGGGCCAGCGCCAGCAACGCGGCGCCGAGCCACGGGATCAAGCGGCGGGTGGGGAAGACGCGTGGGATCATCCACCCAGCCTAGGGCGTCGACGTCGGCGGCTCAGGATGGTGGATGACGTTCCGACGGCCCGGCGGAGTCGAGGTCGGCGTCGCCCTCGTCCGTGGGGCGTTCTGCGGCACCCCGTGTCCCCCCGGGCAGGCGCGCCAGCAGCGCGAGGGCGTGCGCGGGCAGCTCGCCCTCGGGCGTCGGGGTGGGGAGCGGCAGGCCGGCGGCGCGGAAGCGCGCGGCCTCGCGCGGGAAGAGCCAGGCGACCGCTCGGGCGTCGCGTTCGGCCGGCGTCAGGCGCGGCGCGTCGTAGGCGCCCGCAGCCCGCCGCTGACGCTGCGCCTCGAACATGACCAGCGCGCTGGCGACCGACACGTTGAGCGACGGCACCATCCCCAGCATGGGGATGACGATGCGCGCGTCGGCCGCCGCCGCCGCGGCCGCGCTGACGCCGTCGCGCTCGTTGCCGAACAGCACGCAGGTCGGGACGGTGTAGTCGACCTCGCGGAAGTCGACCGCGTCCGGCGCGAAGTGGGCGGCGTACACCTTCATCCCCTGGGCGCGGACCGCCGCCAGCGCGGCGTCGAGCGAGGGGTGGACGACGAGCTCCACCCAGCGCTCGGCGCTCGCGCTGGTCGCGCTGTAGGTGGGCAACCCGCCGGTGGGGTGGGTCGCGTGCACGCGGTCGACGCCGACCGCGTCGGCCGTGCGCAGCATCGCGCTGAGGTTGTGGGGCTTGTGGACGTCCTCGGCCAGCAGCGTCAGGTCGGGCTGGCGGAAGCGCAGCACCTCCTGGATGCGGCGGTAGCGGCGCTGGGTCATGCGCGGCATCGTATCGCCCGAGCGACCTTGACGGCCTGGACCGGCGTGGTAGACTTTCGGTCGCCCCCGACGGCCGTGCGCCGGCGAGGGCCAGCGCCGCGCCGAGGTGGCGGAATTGGTAGACGCGCCAGCTTGAGGGGCTGGTGACCATTGCGGTCGTAGGGGTTCAAGTCCCCTTCTCGGCACCATCACGAGCGTCACGGCCGGTCCCCCGCGGGGCCGGCCGTCGGCGTCTCGGGGGCGTGCCACGGGCCCTCGGTTCGGCTCGCCGCCCGCCATCGGCTCGCCCCCGGCGGCGACCGGGATCGCGGCCCGCCCGGCCGCGTGGCCGCTGCTGGGCGCGTGCTAGCGTGACCCCGTGCGCGCGACCGCGGCCAGCAGCTTCCCCTACGCCCGCTACCGGACCGGCCAGCGTGAGGCGCTCGACGCCGCGCGCGCCGCCTTCGCCGACGGGCGCCGCGTCGTGGTGGTGGAGGCCCCCACCGGCTCGGGGAAGAGCGGGATCGCGGTGGCGCTGGCGCGCGAGGCGCGCTCGGCCTACCTGCTCACCGCCCAGAAGGTGCTGCAGGACCAGTACCAGCGCGACTTCGACGACCTCGCCATGCTCAAGGGGCGGGCCAACTACCCCTGTGAGGTCGCCCCGACGCACGCCGCCGCGGCGCCCTGTCTCGTCGGCCGGACCTACCCGGAGTGCGCCGCCTGCGGCTACTTCCGGGCGAAGGACCGCGCCCTCGCGGCGCCGCGCGCCCTACTGAACTACGCCTACTTCCTCCACGAGCTCAACTACGCCGGCGGCTTCGGGCCCCGCGAGCTGCTCGTCCTCGACGAGGCGCACAACGCCGAGGGGATGCTGATGGGTTTCGTGCAGGCGCAGCTCGGCGACGCCCAGCTGGCGCGCGCCGGGCTCGACCTGCGCCTCCCCGGCTTCCCGGAGACCGAGGCCCTGTTCGAGTTCGCCGAGGACGCGCGTCCGCGCCTGGCGGCGCGCGCGCGCGAGCTCGACCTCGAGCTCGACGCGGGGGGGCTGCCGCCCGATCTCGAGCTCGACGCGCTGAGGGTCCGGCAGTGGCTCGACGGCGCCGTCCGCCGCCTCGGCTGGCTGTGCGACACGCGCGACGACGGCGTGCCGTGGGTGGTCGAGCACCGGCTCGACGCGTACGGCGCGTCGGTGACCTTCAAGCCGGTCTCCGTCGCCCCCTTCGCCGACGAGCTCCTGTTCGGGCACGCGGAGCGCGCGCTGCTGCTCTCCGCCACCGTGCTCGACCCCGCCACCTTCCTGCGCGGGCTCGGCGTGCCGCCGGAGGAGGCGGCCGTCGTGCAGGTGGCCTCGACCTTCCCGCCCGAGCGGCGGCCGCTCATGCTGCGGCCCGTCGCCCGCCTCACGCGCCACCACCTCGACCGCGACCTGCCGCGCCTGACGGACGAGGTCAGCGAGATCTTTCGCGACCACGACGCCGAGAAGGGCGTGGTCCACGCGCACTCGTACCGCATCGCGGCGGCCGTGATCAGCGCCCTCCCCCCGGACCTGCGTGCCCGGGTCGTCACCCACCGCGACGCCCAGGGTCGCGACGCGGCCCTCGAGGCGCACCTCACGCGGCCCGAGCCGACGGTGCTCGTCAGCCCGTCGATGACGGAGGGGCTCGACCTGGTGGGTGACCTGGCGCGCTGGCAGGTCATCTGCAAGCTGCCCTACCCCTACCTCGGCGACCCGCAGGTGGCGGCGCGGCGCGTCGAGGAGCCCGGCTGGTACGAGTGGCGCACCTGCCTCACGCTCGTGCAGGCGTACGGGCGGGCGGTGCGCAGCGAGGACGACCACGCCGTCACCTACCTGCTCGATGCCGACGCGCCCGGCTTCCTGCAGCGGCAGAGCGGGCGGTTGCCCGCATGGTTCCTCGAGGCGCTGCGCTCCGCCTGAGCCGAGCCGCCTCAGGCGGGATGCCTGAGCCGGGCCGCCACAGGCGGGCATCGGGGATCAGAACCCGTCGACGAGCGAGCGGTACGGCCGCCGGCCGCCCGAGAGGGCCGCGACGGTCGCGAGGGCCCGGCCCGAGCCGTCGGCCCAGCCGGCGCGGCGGGCGTCGGCGGGTGCGCCGGCGCCGGAGACCAGCAGCGCGAGGGCGCGCACGTCGAGCGTCGCGTCCGGCGCGTCGCGTGACGGCGTGACGACGGTCCCCGTGGGGCCCGGCTCCAGGCGCCACACGCCGTCGTTCCAGGCCGCGTAGGGGTCGACCACCCGCAGGTGCAGCGGCGGCAGGTCGAGCGGCGTGTCGTCGTCGGCCACCGCCCGCAGCGGCGCGACCGCGAGGGGGACGTCGGCGACCCGGGCCATCAACCCGGCGTGGCCGGTCACCGCGTGGCCGCGCACGCGGTCGAGGGCGACGGGGTCGTCCCACGGCACGTGGATCCGCACGCGCGCCACGTGGCCGCGGAAGGCGGCGAGCATGCCCCACACGGCGTCGCGGCCGGCGGCGTCGGCCCAGCCGAGGTCGATCACCTGCATGCGCGGATCGCCGTCGACCTCGTGCAGACGCAGCGCCACGAAGGCGTCGTCCGAGGCGTACCGGAGCAGGCGCTCGCCCGGCGCGCCGTCGAGTTCCTGCCAGGCGTCCCAGGGGCCGATGGTGCGGGTGTCCGCGAAGGTGCGGGTGGCGGCCGCGCGCGCGTACGCCGCGGCCATGGCCGCCGCCGGGCCGTCCACGCGTCGCAGCCGGCGCGGCGTCCCGTCGGGCAGGCGCTCGGGCGGCAGCTCGAGGAGGACGCCGGTCGGGACGCTCGCCCAGCCGAAGCGGCCGTAGAAGGCGGCGTCGAAGGGGTACAGCAGGTTCCAGCCCTGACCGGCCTCGCGGCCCGCGGCCAGGGCCGCGCGCATGAGCCGGGCGACGTGCCCCGACCGGCGGTGCTCGGCCGCCGTCGAGATCGCACCGAAGCCGCCCGCCGCGACGCTCGATCCCGCCACGAAGACCCGGTAGTCGTGGCGGGTCACCACGCTGGCCAACGCCCCGGCGACGAAGGCGCCGTGGGTCCGCGGCAGGCGTGCGGCGAAGGCGGTGACCACCTCCTCGCTGCGGCCGGGGTAGCCGAAGGTCGTCTCGCGCAGCCTGAGGTAGG
>CAZJUA010000183.1:0-14103 GCA_964549045.1 uncultured bacterium
CCCCGGGGGGGGACCCGGGGTGGTGGGCGATGGTGGATTCGAACCACCGACCTCGTCGTTATCAGCGACGCGCTCTAACCGACTGAGCTAATCGCCCTCGCCCACGTGCCCGAGCTTCCGGTGCGCGCGCCCGGACGCCGGGCCGACACGCCCGGAGGCGCGAACAGGAGTGTACCCGCGGCCGCTCGGGGGTGTCAATTCGCCGGGTAGCATGCGGCCATGGTCGAGATCCTGCATCTGGCGAAACCGCGCGGCTTCTGCGCCGGCGTGGTGATGGCGATCGACGCGGTCGCCGAGGC
Source organism: uncultured bacterium (assembly GCA_964549045.1). Lineage (GTDB taxonomy): Bacteria > Deinococcota > Deinococci > Deinococcales > Trueperaceae > JAABTL01. The sequence goes on from CAZJUA010000183.1 coordinate 300, forward strand.
GGCCGCCGAGAACGCGTCCCGCGGCGAAGGCGATGTGGCCGTCTACCACGCGATCGTGCACAACCAGACGGTGGTGGACCGGCTCGCGGAGGAGCACGGTGTCCACTTCGTCGAGGACCTGGCCGACCTCGAGGGCGTCCGTGCGGAGGTCGCCGGCGACGGTCGGCAGCTCTCCGACCTGGTGGTCTTCAGCGCACACGGCGTCAGCCCCGCCGTGCGCGCCGAGGCGGCCCGGCGTGGGTTGACGACGCTCGACGCCACCTGTCCGCTGGTGACGAAGGTGCACACGGAGGCGAAGAAGTACGCGCGCGGCGGCTACCACATCCTGCTGATCGGCGACTCCACGCGCCATCAGGAGGTCGTCGGCACGTACGGCGAGGCGCCGGCGTCGACCACGGTGGTGAGCGTCGTCGGCAACCGCCACCCGGATCCGGGGCTCGCCGACCCGCACACGGTGACGGTGCCCGACCCCGAGCGGGTGGTCGTGTTGACGCAGACCACCCTGTCGGTGGACGACACCATGCGCACGATCGACATCCTGCGCGCGCGCTTCCCTGCGCTCGTGGTGCCCCCGCGGGACGACCTGTGCTACGCGACCAAGAACCGCCAGGACGCGGTCAAGGCGATCGCCCCGCGCGTCGATGCGTTCGTCGTCGTCACCAGCACGACGTCGTCGAACGGCATGCGGCTGCTCGAGTTGGCCGAGGACCTGACGCGGAAGGCGCTGCGGGTCGAGGGCACGGCCGACCTCGATCCGGCGTGGTTCGAGGGCGTGCGGAGCGTCGGCGTCACCAGCGCGGCGTCGACGCCCGACGACCTGGTGCAGGACATCGTCGCGTGGTTCGGGGCGCGGAACCCCGACCTGCGGGTGGTCGAGGAGGGCGAGTGGGAGGACATCGAGTTCCGCAAGCCGAAGCGCGTGCCGCCGCCGGCCGCGGAGCGGGGTGGCAGCGGGCCCGGGACCGTCGACACGGCGTGAGCGTGGGGCCCGAGCGCGTCCCGCGGCGCGGACCGCGGCGCCCCGTGTCGGTGGCGCCGATGATGGACTGGACCGATCGGCACTTCCGCCGCTTCGTCCGCGGCCTGACCCGGCGTGCGTTGCTGTACAGCGAGATGGTGACGTCGAACGCTGTGCTGCTGGGGGACCGCGAGCGGTTGCTGGGCCACGACGACGTCGAGCACCCGGTTGTGCTGCAGTTGGGCGGCGATGACCCGGCCCGCCTGGCGGCGGCGGCGGCGGTGGCGGTCGCGTGGGGGTACGACGAGGTGAACCTGAACGTCGGTTGCCCGAGCGATCGCGTCCAGCGTGGTCGCTTCGGGGCCTGCCTGATGGCCGAACCCGACCTGGTGGCGGATGCCGTGCGCGCGATGCGGGCCGCGGTGGACGTGCCGGTGACCGTGAAGCATCGCCTGGGGATCGACGATCTCGACGACGACGCCCACCTGCATGCGTTCGTGGGCGGACTGGCGGCGGCCGGCGTCGACCGCGTCGTCGTGCATGCCCGCAAGGCGTGGCTGAGCGGGCTCTCGCCGAAGCAGAACCGCAGCGTCCCGCCGCTGCAGCACGAGCGGGTCGTGGCCTTGAAGGCGGCGTTCCCGGGTCTGCCGGTGGAGACCAACGGTGGCATCCGCGACCTCGACACGGTGCTCGACCACCTCCGGCGGGTCGATGGCGTGATGGTCGGTCGGGCGGCGATCGAGGATCCCTACCTGCTGGCGGAGGTCGACGCCCGGGTGTTCGGTGAGGTTGGGCCGGTGCCGACGCGGGCGGAGGCGGTGATGGCGTACCTGCCGTACATGGAGGCGCAGCGCGCCGCCGGTGCGGCGTGGAGCGCGCTGGTGAAGCCCGTCATCCCGCTGTTGCGCGGCGTGCCCGGCGCGCGCGCGTGGCGCCGGACGCTGAGCGAGGGGGCCGCCCGGCGCGACGCCGGGCCCGAGCTCCTGGCCGCCGCGTTGGCCGCGTTGCCCGACGAGGTGGCGCTCGCGCGCGGGCCCGCCGCGGTGCGTGGATCCACGGCGGGGCCCGGGGCGTCGCCTGCGACCGCGGCATCGCCGGCGCCCCAGGCGCCGCCGGGATCGGGGCGGCTGGTAGACTGCCGCGCATGACGGAACCCACCTGGGTACGCGGCATCCGTGGCGCGACGACGGTCGAGGCGGACCGGCCGGAGCTGGTGCTCGAGGCGACCCGCGAGCTCCTGTCGGCGATGCTCGAGGCCAACGGGATCGACGACTTCGAGCCGATCGCCGCCATCTTCTTCACGACGACCCAGGACCTCGTGTCCACCTTCCCGGCGGAGGCCGCGCGGGAGTTGGGCATGCATCGGGTGCCGCTGATCTGCAACCAGGAGATCCCCGTGCCTGGCCGCTTGGGCCGTGCCGTGCGGGTGATGCTGCAGCTGAACACCCGCAAGCGCCAGGACGAGATCGTCCACGTCTACCTGCGGGGCGCGAAGGCGCTGCGCCCGGATCTGGTCAGCGCCCAGTAGGCGTCCGGCATCGGTCGATCCCAATACGCCGATGCAGGATCGTCGCGCGGTGGCCAACCGTGGCGCACCCAGACGCAGGCGAACGCCCCCCGGTTCGATCCCGGGGGGCGCTGATGGTGGCTCGGTGCGTGTTGCTTCTAGCGCGGGGGGCGTTGGTTGCGGCGCATCTCGGCGAGTCGGGCTTCGGCCGCCTGGTGGATCAGCAGGATCGTCATGTACATCGTCGTCCTCCTATGGACATAGTATAGGAGACCTCCGATGTTGTCAACCCCCCATCGGACTACGCCGATGAACCGTTCTCGGAGTCCGCCCCCTCGACCACGGCAGCCTCGAAACCGGCCAGGAGCCCGTGAAGCGCGTCCCGATCGAGACGGTGGTACGCCTTGTTGCCGCGCCGCTCGATGTGCACGAGGCCCGCATCGCGCAGCTGGCGGAGGTGGCCGCTCACCGTCGGCTGGCTGACACCCAACTGCTGCGCGAGGTCGCCGACCGTGAACTGGAGGCCCTCGAAGCGCGCGATCACCGCCAACAGCATCGCCCTCGTCGGATCGGCGAACGCTTTCATGCGCGTTGCCAACTCGGCGACGCGCTGCGCCGTCCGCTCGTGGACCCGCTCCGCCTGCACCCCGAAGCCGATGTAGACGGCGCCGTCGACATCGAAGAGGAAGCCGCCGGAGACCGCCAGGCCCATCGGCACGACGAGCACGCGGCCCTCCTTCTCGGCCTTGCGGATCTGCGCGACCGCCGCCTCGAACTGCGCGAAGTGGTGCCGCGGGAACGAGCTCAGGACGTCGCCACTCACCCCGAGTTGCGTCATGAAGGCGGCGGCGGCGGACTCGACGGCGGGGCGCCGCTCGCGCTCCCAGTAGGGGCCGAGCAGCCGCCAGAAGCCGCGGTGGACCTGCGCCCACGCCGCGGCCGTCTCGGGATCGCGCAGCAGCTCCAAGCGCGCCGCGATGCGCTCGCTCTCTTCACGCGGCGTCGCCGATTCCTTCACCGTACCCTCGTCCAGGTAGCGCCCGGGGAGGCGCGCGAAGTCGCGCAGGAAGCGCTCGGGATCGGGGTCGCGCACGTACCCGAAGCGGGTCGCCAGCAGCAAGGTCTCGGCGCCCGCCTGCTCGTGGCCACGTTGCCGCCAGAAGTCGGCGACGGCGCGGAGCGTCTCGGGCGCCTCCAGCGAGAAGCGCCGCAGCCACGCGGGCGGCGTCGAACCCGGCCCCGGCGGGACGCCGCGCTTGGTCACGAAGAAGCTGGCGTAGAGCAGTTCGAAGACGGGGGACGCGATCGCATCGACCCGGCCCGGCTCACGCGCCGGGGCGCTGAAGGTCAGGATGGCGTCGTCTTGCTCCATAGGCATGCGCCTATGCTATCACCCGCTGGGCTCCTCGTCGCGCCACTCACGCACGGGCAGCAGGTCACCGCCCTCGACCACCGCGTTGGTCACCTTGTGACCGCGGTTCATCGTCACCTCGAGCGAGGCCTGGTCGAGCGTCTTGGAGCCGACCAACATCTTGCGCACGAAGTACCCGCCGGGGACGAGGCTCATCTCGCTCGTCTTGGAGAGGCGCACGCGGATGACCTCGCCGTTGCGGTTCGTCCGCACGCGGGCGTGGAGCGCCTGGCCGTCATCGCGGAAGCGCGGGTCCTGCCGTCGGAAGATGCCGAACACGGTGTGAGTGTACCGTACCCGCATGGCCGACCCCTCGATGCACGCCGTGACGTTGCGCCGGGCGTTCGACGCTGCCATCGCCGCCGCGCACCCCGGCGCCGCCGTGCGCTCCCACCTCCCGCCCTTGCCGCGCGGTCGTCTGCTCGTGGTCGGCGCCGGCAAGGCGGCCGCCGTCATGGCCGACGAGGTCGAGCGGGCCTACCCGCCGGATGCCGCGCTGGCCGGCCTGGTCGTCACCCGCCACGGCCAGGGGCGTACGGGCGGCAGGATCGCCGTCGCGGAGGCCGCGCACCCCGTGCCGGACGAGGCCGGCGCCGACGCCAGCGAACGCATGCTGGCCCTGGTCGACGCCGCCGGTCCCGACGACCACGTACTGGCGCTCGTCTCCGGCGGTGGGTCGGCGCTGCTCGGGGCGCCCGCGGGCCTGAGCCTGGATGGCCTGCGCGAGGTCGTGGCGGCGTTGCTCCGCAGCGGCGCGGACGTCCGCGAGATGAACGCCGTACGCCGTCGCCTCGGGCTCGCCGCCGGCGGACGCCTGGCCGCGCGGGCGTGGCCCGCGCCGGTCACCGCGCTGGTGGTGTCCGACGTCGTCGGCGACGACCCCGCCGACATCGCGAGCGGACCGACGGTGCCGGACCCCGGCAGCGACGCCGAAGCCCTGGCGATCCTCGACCGCTACGGCATCGCGGCGCCGGAGGCACGCGTCCGTCTGCGCGCCGGCGCCCACGCCCCGGCGCCGGCGGCCGGCGACCCCGGCTGGGCACGCGTCCGGACCCTGGTCGTCGCCTCGTCGCGCGGCGCGCTCGATGCGGCCGTCGCCAGCCTGCGGGCCGCGGGGTGGCCGGCCTTCGTCCTCGCCGACGACGTCACCGGCGAGGCACGGGTGGCCGGCGCCCTGCATGCCTCGGTCGCGCGCGCGCTGCTGGCGGGACGCGGCGCCGTGGTGCCGCCGTGCGCGTTCGTCAGCGGGGGAGAGACGACCGTCACCGTGCGGGGCGACGGACGCGGCGGGCGCAACACCGAGTTCGCGCTGGGCTTGGCGCTGGCCCTGCCCGACGGGGCCCCCGTGTGGGCGTTGGCCGCCGACAGCGACGGCATCGACGGGCACGGGACGCACGCGGGCGCCTTCGTCACCCCCGAACTGTGGCGGCACGCCTCGCGGGCGACCGCCCGGGCCGCCCTGGAGCGCAACGACAGCCTGGCCATCTTCGAGGCGGCCGGTGACGCGCTGGTGACCGGCCCCACGGGCACCAACGTCAACGACCTGCGCATCGTCTTGGTCGACCGGCGGACGCCGCGGTAACCTCGATCCCGTGCCCGAGCGCCTGCTCGCCCTCGACGCCGCGTCCCTCGCCGCGGCAGCCCGCCGCGCCGCCACGGCCTGGGGGGCTGGCGAGCTGGTGGCCTTCCCGACCGAGACGGTCTATGGGCTCGGCGCGGCGGCGCGCGACCCGGAGGCCGTCGCCCGCGTGTTCGCCGCCAAGCGCCGCCCGGTCGACCACCCGCTGATCGTGCATCTCGCCGACGGCGCCGCCATGGGCGACTGGGCCCACGACGTCCCGACCGCGGCCCGGCGGCTCGCCGCCGCCTGCTGGCCGGGACCGTTGACGCTGGTCCTGTGGCGCCGCGGTGACGTCCCGGACGCGGTCACCGGCGGGCAACCCACGGTCGCCTTGCGCGTGCCCGGACACCCCGTCGCCCTCGCCCTCCTGCGCGCCTTCGGTGACGGCGTCGCCGCGCCGTCGGCGAACCGCTTCGGACGCGTCAGCCCGACCACGGCCGACCACGTGATGGCCGACCTCGCCGACGTGGCCCCGCTGCTGGTCGTCGACGGCGGCCCGTGCCCCGTCGGCATCGAGTCGACGATCGTCGACGTCACCGGCGAGCGGCCGGTCGTTCGGCGGCTCGGTGGCGTCGGCGTGCCCGAACTCGCGGCGGCACTCGGGATGCCGCCGGGCACCCTGGCCGTCGCGGCCACCGGCGGCGGCGGCGTTGGCGTGCCGCGGGTGCCGGGCGCGCTGGAACGGCACTACGCCCCCGACACGCCGGCGCGCGCCGTGCCGGTGGGGGCGGGCGAGCGCGCGCCGGCCGGGGTCGCCGTGTTGGCGCGGCGCCCCGCCCCGGCGGGTCGGGCGGGGCGTTGGGTGACCCTGCCCGACGAACCGCGCGCGGCCGGCCGCGCGCTGTACCGAGCGCTGCGCGAGCTCGACGCCACCGGTGCCGACGAGATCTGGCTCGAGGACGTGCCCGCCGACGACGCGTGGGCGGCGATCGCCGATCGCCTGGCGCGGGCGGTGGCCGCGCGCCCGGAGGAGGAGACGACGTGAAGGAAGCCCACGGGTCCGGGCCGGCCGCCGAGCCGGCGTCGACGCACGCCTCGGGGCCGGTCTCCGGCACCGCGGTCCACGCGCTCCCCCGGTCGGGTCGTTGGCCCGCGGTGCTGGTCCTCATGGGGAGCGCCTCCGACTGGGAGACGATGCGCCACGCCGACGCCGTGCTCGCGGAGCTGGGGGTGGACCACGGTTGCGCGATCGTCAGCGCCCACCGCACGCCCGAGCGGCTCGCGGACGTCGCGCGCCGCGCGGCCGAGCGCGGCGTGCGCGTGATCGTCGCCGGCGCCGGCGGCGCGGCCCACCTCCCGGGCATGCTGGCCGCCCACACGCGCCTTCCGGTGTTCGGCGTCCCCGTCGAGAGCCGGGCGCTCTCGGGGCTCGACAGCCTGCTGTCGATCGTGCAGATGCCCCGCGGCGTGCCCGTCGGGACGCTGGCGATCGGCCAAGCGGGCGCCGCCAACGCGGCGCTGCTCGCGGCCGCCGTGTTGGCGCTGGCTGACGACGGCCTCGCCGCCAGGCTGGACGCCCGGCGGGCGGCCCAGGCCGAGAACGCCCTCGCCGAGCCGTTGCCGACCGAGCATCCCTTCGAGCCGTGACCGCGCCGATCCTGCCCGGCGCGACGCTGGGCGTCCTCGGCGGCGGCCAGCTCGGGCGCATGTTCGCGGTCGCGGCCCGCCGGCTCGGTTACCGGGTGGCGGTGTGGAGCGACGATCCCGACGCCCCCGCGCTCGCCTTCGCCGATCTGCCCACACGCGCGCCCTACGACGACGCCGCCGCGCTCGCGGCCTTCGCCGCCGCGATCGACGTCTGCACCGTCGAGTTCGAGAACCTGCCCACCGACCTCCTGCGGGCGATCGAGCGCCGCGTGCCGCTGCGCCCGTCGGCCGACGCGATCGCCGCCACCCAGCACCGCGGGCGCGAGAAGCGTGCCCTGACGGAGCTCGGGGTGCCGTTGGCGCCGTGGCGGCCGCTGGAGGTCGCCGCGACCCCGCACGCCGCCGCGACCGCGCTCGAGGCCGCGACGGCGGCCACCGGCCGTCCCGCCGTCCTCAAGACCGCCGGCTTCGGCTACGACGGCAAGGGCCAGGTGGCGATCCCGGCGAGCGGACCCTGGCCCGAGGCCGCGCTCGCGCTCCTGGCCGGGGAGCCGTGCGTGCTCGAGGCCTTCGTCGACCTGGAACTGGAGCTGAGCGTCGTCGTCGCACGCTCGCCCCGGGGCGAGGTGCGCGCGTTCCCCGTCGCCGAGAACCACCACGCGCGGCACGTGCTCGACCTCACCGTCATGCCCGCCAGGGTCGGGGAAGACGTCGCCGAACGCGCCGAGGCGCTGGCTCGGCGCGTGGTGACGGGCCTCGGCGTCGTCGGCCTCGCCTGCGTCGAGCTCTTCCTCACCCGCGGTGGCGACCTGTGGGTCAACGAGGTCGCACCGCGGCCGCACAACTCGGGCCACGTGACGATCGAGGCCTGCCGCGTCGACCAGTTCGAGCAGCAGGTGCGCGCGGTGTGCGGGCTGCCGCTCGGCGATCCCGCCAGCGTGCGGCCGGGCGCGATGGCGAACCTGCTCGGGGACCTGTGGGCGGGCGGCGAGCCCGACTGGCGCGCCGCGCTCGCCGTCGGCGGCGCACGACTCCACCTCTACGGCAAGGCCGCCGCGCGCCCGGGCCGCAAGATGGGCCACCTCAGCGCGGTGGCCGAGGACGCGGACGCGGCGGCGGCGCTCGTCCTCCGGGCGCGCGCAGCGCTGGCACCGGGCGCCGGCGACGGTCCGGTCGGCCCGACGTCCGCGGGCGGCGTGCCCCCCACCCCCCGTCCGCGCGCGTAGTCTGAGACGCCCATGCAGAACGTGCTGCACCTCACCACCGCCAGCCGCGAGCGCTTCGAGCGCTCCCTCGAGGGCTGTCGAGACGTCCTCGCGGCGCTGCCCGTGCGCGACCGCGACCTGTTCGAGCTGCGCCTCGAGCGCTGGTTCCAGCACCTCGACGACGGCCTCGGCGCCGTCTACGGGCGGCGACCCGACTACGACGACGTCGTCGTGCGGCTCGTGCGCAGGCTGGCCGAACAGCACGCCTCGCGCCCCGAGCCGCTCAAGCGCCTCGACGTCGAGCGCGACCTGACGCCCGACTGGTTCCAGCGCGAGCGCATGGTGGGGTACGTCTTCTACGTCGAGCGCTTCGCCGGCGACCTGCTCGGCGTGCTCGATCATCTCGACTACCTCGAGGAGCTCGGGGTCACCTACGTGCACCTCATGTACGTGCTGCGCCCCCGCGAAGGTGAGAACGACGGCGGCTACGCGATCGCCGACTACCGCGACGTCGACCCGCGGCTCGGCACCATCGACGACCTGGTGACGGTCTGTGAGGCGCTGCGCGAGCGCGGGATCGCCAGCTGCGTCGACCTCGTCCTCAACCACTGCGCGGACAGCCACGCATGGGCCCGCGCCGCGCGCGACGGCGACCCGCACCACCGGGACTTCTTCTACACCTACCCGGACCGCAGCGAGCCCGATGCCTTCGAGCGCACGCTACCGGAGGTCTTCCCGGACTTCGCCCCCGGGAACTTCACCTGGGTGGGGGAGATGGGGCGCTGGGTCTGGACCACCTTCCACGGCTACCAGTGGGACCTCAACTGGAGCAACCCGGACGTGCTGCTCGAGGTCGTCGACATCATGGGCGAGCTCGCCAACCGGGGCGTCGACGTCTTCCGCATGGACGCCGTGGCCTTCATGTGGAAGCGGCTCGGCACCGACTGCCAGAACCAGCCCGAGGTCCACGACCTGCTGCAGGCGCTGCGGGCGTGCTCCAAGATCGCCACGCCGGCCGTCGCCCACAAGGCCGAGGCGATCGTCTCGCCCGGCGACCTCATGCACTACTTCGGCACCGGTCGCCGCTACGGCAAGGTGGCCAACATCGCCTACCACAACAGCCTGATGGTCCAGACGTGGTCGGCGCTGGCGAGCCGCGACGCCCGCCTCATGACCCACACGCTGCGCGCCTACCCGCCGGCGCCCCCGTCGATCGCCTGGGGCTGCTACGTTCGCTGCCACGACGACATCGGCTGGGCCGTCACCGACGAGGACGCGGCGGCGGTCGGCTGGTCGGGCGGCGCCCACCGCGCCTTCCTGTCGGACTTCTTCTCCGGCCAGTTCAGCGGCAGCTTCGCCCGTGGCGCCGTCTTCCAGTTCAACCCGGCCACCGGCGACCGCAGGATCTCCGGCAGCTGCGCCAGCCTCGCCGGGCTCGAGGCGGCCCTCGACGCCGGCGACGAGGTCGCCGTGGGGCTCTCGATCGAGCGCATCCTGTGGGCGCACGCGCTGGCCTGCGGCTTCGGCGGCATCCCGCTGCTCTACATGGGCGACGAGCTCGGGATGCTCAACGACCACCGCTACCTCGACGATCCGGACCACCGGGCCGACAACCGCTGGCTTCACCGCCCCCCGATGGACTGGACCGCGGCGGACCGCCGCCACCTGCCCGGCACCGTCGAGGCGCGCGTCTTCCACGGGCTGCTGGCGATCCTGCGGGCGCGCGGTCGCACGCCGCAACTCCATGCGCAGACGCCCGCCGAGGTACTCGACACGGGCCACGCCAAGGCGTTCGTTCAGCTGCGGCGGCACCCGCTCGGGCCGTTGGCCGCGATCTACAACGTCAGCGACGAGCCGCAGGAGCTCGACGCGGGCTGGCTGAACGACCTGGGGCTGCGCCAGCCCTTCGACCAGCTCGAGCAACGCTTCGTCGATCTCGGCGACGGCCGGCTGGCGCTGCGGCCGTACGACCGGCTGTGGCTGGTGTGATCCCGGCGGGCGGCGCCGCGACCCCCGAGGCCCCGGATCGCTGGCCCCGCGACCTGGCCGCGGCGGGCCCCACCGATCGAAGCGATCCAGGGACTTGCGCCTGGGACCGCGTGTGCGCTAACATCGGGAGGTTTGGGACCCCCTGACCGGCAGCGATCGGTCCGGGGGGCGGACGTTCGCCGCGTCGGACGCGGTGCCGGGCAGGTCCCGGTCAGCGTGACGCGCGCCGCACACACCGCGAGCAGGTCCCGTCTCGCCGCAGGGCAGCGATCCTCCGGCGGGCCGTTCTCACGCGGCCGTGCCCCCCGCCGGGGGGCCTCGGTCCCCTGACGGGGGCCAACCACCCTAGGCCAGGCCGAGCGCCCCTCGGACCCGGACGCACGAAGGAGTTGATCGTTCTGCCCACCGTCAACCAGCTGCTCCGCAAGGGGCGCGTCAAGCTCGGCAAGAAGACCAAGGTCCCGGCCCTCAAGGGGGGCCCGCAGCGTCGCGGCGTGTGCACCGCGGTCAAGACGCAGACCCCGAAGAAGCCCAACTCGGCGTTGCGCAAGATCGCCCGCGTGCGCCTCTCCACCGGCTACGAGGTCACCGCCTACATCCCGGGCGAGAAGCACAACCTGCAGGAACACTCGGTCGTGCTCATCCGCGGTGGTCGCGTCAAGGACCTCCCCGGCGTCCGCTACCACATCGTGCGCGGCACCCTCGACGCCCAGGGCGTCGGCATCGGCCGCTACGTGCAACGCAACCAGGGCCGTTCCAAGTACGGCACCAAGAAGCCCAAGGCGAAGTGACGAGGTAACGCATGGCCCGCCGACGTAGAGCCGAGATCCGGAAACTCGAACCCGACCTGGTGTACTCCGACACCACGGTCACCGCGTTCGTCAACAAGCTGATGCGCGATGGCAAGAAGAACCTCGCCAGCCGCATCTTCTACGCCTCCTGCCGGCTGATCCAGGAGCGCAGCGGCCAGGAGCCCCTCAAGGTGTTCCGCCAGGCGGTCGACAACGTCCGCCCGCGCATCGAGGTCAAGAGCCGGCGCGTCGGCGGGGCGACCTACCAGGTGCCGATCGAGGTCGGCGCGCGGCGCGGCAGCAGCCTCAGCCTGCGTTGGCTGGTGGCGGCCTCCAATGCGCGCCCCGAGCGCACCGCCGTGGAGCGGGTGGCCGGCGAGCTGCTCGACGCCGCCGCGGGGCGTGGCGGGGCGGTCAAGAAGAAGGAAGACGTCGAGCGCATGGCGGAGGCGAACCGCGCCTACGCCCACTACCGCTGGTGAGCGCCGGCGCCGAGAGACGGACGTAACCATGGCCACGACCCCAGCTTTGGACCTGCGCATGACCCGCAACATCGGGATCGCCGCGCACATCGACGCCGGCAAGACGACCTTGACCGAGCGCATCCTCTTCTACACCGGCAGGATCCGGAAGGTCGGCGAGACGCACGAGGGCGCCTCGCAGATGGACTGGATGGACCAGGAGAAGGAGCGCGGCATCACGATCACCTCGGCGGTGACGCAAGCCTTCTGGCGCGACCACCGGATCAACATCATCGACACGCCCGGGCACGTCGACTTCACCATCGAGGTCGAGCGTTCCATGCGCGTGCTCGACGGTGCGGTGGCGGTCTTCGACGCCAGCCAGGGGGTCGAGCCCCAGTCCGAGACCGTGTGGCGCCAGGCGGACAAGTACCGCGTACCGCGCATCGCGTTCGCCAACAAGATGGACAAGACCGGCGCCGACTTCCAGATGGTGCTCGACTCGATGGCCGAGCGCCTGGGCGCCAACGGCGTGCCGGTGCAGTGGCCGATGGGCGCAGAGGACAAGTTCCGCGGCCTCATCGACCTGGTCGACATGCACGCCTACACCTACGGCGACGACCTGGGGACGGCGATCGAGAGGGTCGAGATCCCGGCCGAGTACGCCGAGCTCGCGGCCGAGAAGCGCAACCTCATGATCGAGCGGCTGGCCGACGTCGACGACGAGGTCGCCATGCTCTTCCTCGAGGGCGAGGAGGTCCCGGCGGACCTCATCCGCGCGGCGCTGCGCAAGGGCACGATCAGCATGAAGCTGTTCCCCGTGTACGCCGGCTCGGCGCTGAAGAACAAGGGCGTCCAACGCCTGCTCGACGGCGTCACCGAGTACCTGCCGAGCCCGCTCGACGTGCCGCCGATGCGCGGCGTCGACCCGGTCGACGGCGCCGAACTCACCCGCGCGCCTTCCGAGAGCGCGCCGGCGTCGGCGCTGGCCTTCAAGATCATGACCGATCCCTACGTGGGCCGGCTGACCTTCATCCGCGTGTACTCGGGCGTTCTCGAGGCCGGATCGTACGTGCTCAACGTGACCAAGGGCAAGCGCGAGCGCGTCGGCCGGTTGCTGAAGATGCACGCGAACAGCCGCGAGGAGGTCGACCGCATCGTCGCTGGCGACCTGGGCGCGGTCATCGGGCTCAAGGACACGACGACCGGCGACTCGCTCACCGACGTCGATCATCCGATCGTCCTCGAGGCGATCGAGATCCCGGCGCCGGTGATCACCGTCGCCATCGAGCCCAACTCGAAGGCCGACCAGGACAAGCTGTCGAACGGCCTGGTCAAGCTCTCCGAGGAGGACCCGACCTTCCGGGTCGAGACCGACGCGGAGACCGGCCAGACCAAGATCTCGGGCATGGGCGAGCTCCACCTGGAGATCATCGTCGACCGGTTGCGGCGCGAGTTCGGCGTCAACGCGACCGTCGGCGCCCCCCAGGTGGCCTACCGCGAGACGATCACCAAGGCCGTCGACGTCGAGGGCAAGTTCGTTCGCCAGACCGGCGGTCGCGGCCAGTACGGCCACGTCAAGGTGCGCGCCGAGCCGCGCGGTCGCGGCGAGGGCTTCGAGTTCGAGAACGTCGTCGTGGGCGGCACGATCCCCAAGGACTACATCCCCGCGGTCGCGAAGGGCGTCGAGGACGCCATGCAGAACGGGCCGCTGCTCGGCTTCCCGATCGTCGACGTCAAGGTCAGCCTCTACGACGGCTCGTACCACGAGGTCGACTCGTCCGAGATGGCGTTCAAGATCGCCGCCAGCATGGCGATCAAGGAGGTCATGCGGCAGGGACAGGCGGCGATCCTCGAGCCGATCATGCGCGTCGAGGCCGTCACGCCCGAGAACTACATGGGCGACGTCATCGGTAGCCTGAACGCGCGCCGTGGTCAGATCCAGGGCATGGAGCCACGCGGCAACGCGCAGGTGATCAACGCCCACGTCCCGCTCTCCGAGATGTTCGGCTACGCGACCGACCTGCGCAGCATGAGCCAGGGTCGCGCCACCTTCACGATGTTCCTGGATCACTACGCGCAGGTGCCGAAGAACATCCAGGATCAGCTCGTCAAGCAGTAATCCCAAGTACTTCCCTTGAGAAGCCACGCTTCTCTTGAGGCCCGAGGAGATAACGATCATGGCGAAAGCGACGTTTGAGCGTACGAAGCCGCATGTGAATGTGGGGACGATTGGGCATGTGGATCATGGGAAGACGACGTTGACGGCGGCGA
>CAZJUA010000184.1:0-10736 GCA_964549045.1 uncultured bacterium
GGGTTCGCCAGCTCGGACGCGATCGGAGCGGCCTGCGAGACCTGGGGGCCGTCGAACACCAGCTGCCACACGAGCCCCGTCGCCCAGTCCGAGACCCACAGGCGCTCGCCGTCGGTGGCGAGCCCCACGGGGAGGAACACCTGCTCGTCGTCCATCGGCAGGATGGACTCGCCGGTGCTCGCCCATACGACGCCGCCCGCCACCAGGTCGACCATGGCGAGGTCGGCGCCGACGCGCACCGCCTCGTACGGGAAGCCGGCGGCGTACCGCTCGAAGACCTCGCCTGACCACGGGTCGGCGACCTGGGCCCCGCCGACCGTCCCGCTCGTCAGGACCAGGCGACGACCGTCGGCCCACGCGGCGGTCGGCCGCAACAACCGCTCCCCGGTCATGTCGCCCTTGGTGAAGCCGAGCAGCGCACCGGTCACGGCGTCGAACTCCCACAACCGGATGACGTCGGCCACGAACACCGAGGTCCCGCCGTCGGCCCGCTCCAGGACGGCCACGCCCGCCGGCGCCATGAGGCCGCCCGGGCTGACCACGCGTACCGCGCCACCCGCGAGCACCTCGCTCACCGAGGCGTCGGTCGCGTTCGTCACGAACAGCCGGCCGCTCGCGTCGAAGGCGAGGTTGTCGAGGCCCGGGTCGAGCGTGGCCACCGTCGCCCGCTCGCCCGTCTCCCCGTCGACGGTGAAGACGTCACCGGTCTCCGCGTCGAGCACGTGCAGGACGCCGCCGGGGTCGAACTTCGCCGCCACGGGCGAGTGGACCCCCGAGGCGAGCACGTGGATGTCGCAATCGGCCCACGGATCGGAGGTGCCCTCGCAGCTGTCGACGTCGAACGCGATGACCGTGCCCGCGGCCAGCAGGGGCCCGACCAGCCGGCCATCCGGCCCGAAGTCGAAGGCGTTGAAGAAGCCGAGGGGGTACGGCGCCGCCTCGCTGGCGACGACGATCGGCCGCGGCGGCGCGAGCAGGTCGGGATCGAGTTCGAGCAGACCGTCGCCCATGCCGTTGAGCGCGACGAACAGCCGCCCGTCGTCGGCGAAGGTGATGGAGGCGACGCCGGGCGCCACGGATTGCTTCGTCACCGCGCCGTCGGGAGTTCGCCGCCCCACCTCGCCCACGAGAAAGTCGGTCCAGTACAGCGAGCCATCGGGCCCGAACGTCAGGTCGTCGGGACCCAGCACCCCGTCGTCGGGGCCGAGACGCCGGACGATCTCGCCGCCGTCGACGTCGAGGACCACGATCTCCCCGCCGAAGAGGCTCGCCACGTACAGGCGGCCGTCGGGACCGACGTACGCCCCGCCGGCCAGGTGGAGCGGGGCGCCGCGCACGAGCTCGACGATCTCGTAGCCGGAAGCCGCGGTGGCCGATGCCAGGATGACGGCGTCAGCCGGCGATCCACCAGATGCGTTGGCCACCAACGCGAACGCGAGAACCCACGAACCCACGAAGCCTCGCATGGGTACCTCCCTCGAGGTGCTGTAGGACGCGTGATGTGAGGCGACGGCGGCGGCTCGGTCCACCTCCTCGAGGCAGCCGGGGCCATACCCTGATGAAGCTCTTTAGTTTAGCACACAAGCGATTCGCGCCCCTCGCCCGGGCGCCTGGCACAGCGCGACGAGCGAGCCGGACGGCGATTGCGCGACCGCCCGCGCCTCAGTGCCCGTGCGCCTCCTCGTAGGCGTCCGCCTCGGCCTTGTTGGCGTGGACGGTGCCGTCCGGGTGCTCGGGCGGGGTGTAGATCGTGTACACCTTCAGCGCCTCGCTGCTGGAGGTGTTGACGATGTCGTGCTCGGTGCCCGCGGGGATCACGACCACGACGCCGTCGGACAGCGGGTGGTGCTCGCCGTCGAGGATCGCCTCGCCCTCGCCCGCCTCGACCCGGAAGAACTGGTCGCCGTGCTCGTGGGTCTCCATGCCGATGTTCTCGCCGGGCTGCAGCGTCATGAGCACCAACTGCAACTCCTTGGCGGTGAAGAGCACGCGGCGGAAGTCGTCGTTCTGCAAGGTGTCGGTCTCGATGTTCGTGGTGTAACCGGCCATGGTCGCCTCCTGGGCCTTCGCGGGGTGACCCGCGCGGGGCGCACATCCAGGGTCGACGATCGGCCACGATGCGACGCCCGAGCGGGCCGTTCGGGCGGATCTGCCGTCTACAGCATACCGCCGCCCGCGTCGGGCCGGCGTGCACGGGCCCGGCGTTCGACCGCCGCGGCCGGGCGCGACGGCAGCCTGCGCCGGTCTCAGCTCCCAGGCGGCCGGTAGATCGGGCTCATCTTGACGGCGCCGTCGAGCTCCTCGCCGGTGAGCAGCGCCACGGTCTCGAACTCCGCGACCGCGCCCGACGCGCAGATCGTGGCGGCGACGGCAGCGGCGGCGGTGTGGCCCGGCAGCTCCGCGATGATGTAGAAGTCGTTCTTGCCGAGCGCGAAGTGGTGCGACTCGACCTTCCCCTTCACCCGCTCGACGATCGCCGCCACCGCCGCGCGGCGGGCCGTGCCGCCCTCCTTCAGGATGCCGTTCTGGCCCTGCGTGCTGTACGCGCCCGTGAACATGAACTTCGGCATGTCTGCTCCTCGTCGTCGCCGGTCTTCCCGGCCTCGACCAGGCCGGCGCACACTATGAGGATACGCGACGGCACGCGCCGTCCGCCGCGGGCCGTCGATGCTAGAGCCCGCCGGCCTCGTCCTCCATCTCCGGCTCGTACGCCCCCATGCGCGCCGCCGCAACCATGCGGGCGCGGTGCAGGAAGGCGCGCTGGGCGGCGGCCACGTTCCCGGGCTTCCCGCCCCAGGCCTTCAGCGGCGCCGCCTGCAGGCCACGGCCGTACGAGAACGTCAGCTCCCAGGGGGCGCCGACGTCGTTGGCGAGCCGGTTGATGGCGTCGAGGTTGAGCGTCGACTCCTCGTCGCCCTGCCCGCCGGACAGGAAGGCGATGCCGGGCACCGCCGCCGGCACGGTCTGCAGGAAGCAGGCCAGGGTCATCTCGGCCACCTCTTCGGGCGTCGCCCGGTCGCTCGCCGCCTTGCCGGAGAGCACCATGTTCGGCTTGAGCACCATGCCCTCGAGGGCCACGCCCTGGTGGCCGAGCTGGTAGAAGACCTCGCGCAGCGTCGCCTCGGTGGCGTCGAAGCAGGCCTCGATGTCGTGGTCGCCGTCCATCAACACCTCGGGTTCCACGATCGGCACCAGACCGGCCTCCTGGCACAGCGCCGCGTAGCGCGCCAGCGCGTGGGCGTTGACGTCGATGGCGTAGGTCGTGGGGCGTTCATCGCCGATGTGCAGGACGGCACGCCACTTGGCGAAGCGCGCGCCCAGCTCGCGGTACTCCGCAAGCCGCCCGCGGAGGCCATCCAGCCCCTCGGTCACGGTCTCGTCGGGGGCGCCCGCGAGCGGCTTGGCGCCCGCATCGACCTTGATGCCGGGGATCACGCCGACGGTGGTGAGCAGCTCGACCAGGGGCGTCCCGTCGGCCGCCCGCTGCCGCAGCGTCTCGTCGAACAGGATGACGCCGCTGATGGTGCGCTCGAAGCCCTCGCTGCGGAACAGCAGCTCGCGGTAGTCGCGGCGGTTCTCCTCGGTGTTCTCGGCACCGATGGAGGCGAGCCGCTTGGCGATCGTGCCCGTGCTCTCGTCCGCGGCGAGGATGCCCTTCCCCTCGGCCACCATGGCCTGGGCGGTGCTCCAGAGGTCGTCGGTGCGCGGGTCGTCGCGTTCCATGGCTCGCTCCTCCCGGGGCGCGAAACCGGGGCCGCGCCCCAATCGCTCATGATAGCGGCCCGGCGGCCGCCTTGGCGGGCGCGAACACCACGACCGACCAGCCCGGGCCCGGCGCGACGGGCTGCTCGACCGCATGCAGCGAGAACGCGCCGTCCGGCGCCACGCCAGCGAGCAGCACCCAATCGCGGCCACGCTCACCGAGGCGGGCCTCGAGGTCCTTGAGGCTGTTGCGCTCGCCGAGGCGCTTGGTCTGCACCGTCCAGCCACCGTCGAGACGGGCCTCGAGCGTCTCGAAGTCCGCCTCCGCATCGAAGGCGAGGTAGCCGCGCTGCTGCAGGGTCATGCGCCGCTCGCTGCGGTCCGATTCCTGGTGCGTGGCCAGCTGGAAGGCGCGGTGACGCCCGAAGGTCGGGCCGTACGCGCGGCAGACGAGCGCGTTGTAGAAGTCGTTCGAGGTCGCGCACAGCAGGTGGCCGAGGTGGTGGGTCTCGAGCTCCTCCTCCGCATGCTCGGAGAGCACCTCGCCGTAGTAGGTCGGGATCTCGGCCATGCGGAAAGCGCCGAGCCGGGCGTACGCGCCATCGGCGATCAGTACCTGCACGCCCAGGCGCTTCAGGGCCTCGGCCAGCGCCAGCGTCCAGCGCGACGCGCCCACGACGAGCACGCCATCGCTGTCCTCCGCGGCCAGGCCCAGGCGGCGGGTCAGCGGGCCGATCGTCAGGCCGTGCGCGAGCACCGTCGCGACGATGATGACGAACACGAGCGGCAGCAGCCGCTCGGCATCCGAGTAGCCGGCGTCCAGGAGGGCCGGCCCGAAGATGCTCGCCGTCGCCGCCGCCACGATGCCGCGGGGGGCGATCCAGCCGAGCAGTTGCTTGTCTTCCCGGCGCACCGGCGCGCCCAACGTGGCCAGGGCGATGGCGAGCGGCCGGACGAGCAGCAGGACCGCCGCGACGAACGCGATGGCGTGCACGTCGAGCAAGGCGAACTGCTCGAGCTCGAGCTGCGCCGGGATGACGATGAACAGGACCGACAGCAGCACGACGGTGAGGTTCTCCTTGAAGTGCCGCAGGGAGTCGCGTTCGACCAGCCGCATGTTGCCGATCACCAGGCCCATGGCGGTGACGCTGAGGAGGCCGGCCTCGTGCTGGACAAGGTTGCTCGCCCAGTAGACGGCCAGCACCAACACGGTCAGCAGCGGCGGCTTGAGGTGCTCGGGCACGAGGCCGCGGCGGAACGCCCAGCCGGTGGCCCATCCGCCGACGCCACCGAGCAGGGCCGCCGCGAGGAGCGCGCGCCCCAGGCTGACGGCGGTGTCGATCCATCCGGCGCCGGCCGACGTGAAGTACTGGAAGGTCAGCACCGCGAGCAGGACCCCGATCGGGTCGTTGACGATGCCCTCCCACTTGAGCAGCGCGGCGGAGCGCTTGTTGAGGCGGGCCTGGCGGATGAGCGGCAGGATGACGGTGGGGCCCGTCACCACGAGGATGGCGCCGAGGACCCAGGCGACGGGCCACGAGAGGCCCCCCAGGTAATGGGCGGCGAGGGCGCCGAAGAGCCAGGCGAGCGGCGGCCCGAGGACGGTCAGGCGGCCGACGCCGTGCCCCACGCGGCGCAGTTCACCGAGCCGCAGGTCCATACCACCCTCGAAGAGGATGATGGCCACGCCGAGGCCGATCCACTCGGCCAGCGCTGCCCGATCGGGGCCGAGGTCGATGACACCGGTGAGCGGACCGAGCACGAAGCCGGACGCGATGAGGACGACGATGGCCGGCAGCCGCACGCGCCAGGCGAGCCACTGGCTCGCCAGCCCGACGCCCAGGATCGTCAGCATCATCGTCGCTCCGTGCATCGACCCAGCCTACGT
The DNA here is from genome assembly GCA_964549045.1 of uncultured bacterium. Lineage (GTDB taxonomy): Bacteria > Deinococcota > Deinococci > Deinococcales > Trueperaceae > JAABTL01. The sequence goes on from CAZJUA010000184.1 coordinate 5,591, forward strand.
CAGCTCCGGCCGCCTCCGCCGACGCCGGCAGGTGGTGCGGGCGGGCGGCACGCGCGGGCGGGTGGCGCGCGCGGGCGGGCGCCGCCCGCCCGGTAGACTCCGGGAGATGCACCTCTACCTCGACTCCGCCGACGCGACCGAGCTCGCGCGCGTCCTCCCGAGTCCGCTCGTGGCGGGCGTCACGACCAACCCGACGTTGATGCGCCGCGCGGGCCTCGGGTGGGACGCCCTCCCGGACCTGCTGCGCCGGCTGCACGACCTTGGCGTGGTGACCGTCCACGTCCAGGTACGCCACGACGACGCCGAGGGCATGCTGCGGGACGCCCGCGGGTACCTGGCGCTGGGCCCCGGCACGACGGTGATCACCAAGCTGCCGGCGACGCGGGCGGGTTTCGCCGCCGCCAGGGTGCTGACGCGCGAGGGCGCGCCCGTCACCATGACGGCCGTCGTCGAGCCCGAGCAGGTCCTCTGGTCGGCGCTGGTGGGCGCCCGCTACGCCGCGCCGTACCTCGGACGCATGGACGAGTCGGGTCGCGACGGTCTCGCCGTCGTGGGCGCGATGCAGGACGTCGCGCGCGCCTACGGGACCGCCCACGACCCCGCCCTCCGTTTGCTGGTCGCCAGCATCCGCTCGCGCGAGGCCTTCCGCGACCTGCTGCGGCTGCGCGTGGGAGCGGTCACCGTGCCGGTGCCCCTGTTCGAGGCGCTGACCGAGCACGAGGCGACCCTCGCGGCCGAGCGGGCGTTCCTCGCGGATGCCTCCTGAGCTTCGCATCGCCGTGGCCGCGCCCGGGCGGACGCCATGAGGGGCGTACGCGTGCGCCTCGGCGTGTGGATCGGGCTGCTCGTCGTGGCGACGGTCGCCCTGGCCACGGTCGCCTGGCCGCGCGACGGGGGTAACCCCTTCCGATCGTACGCAGACGCTTCGCTCGTCCCGGGCACGGGCCTGGGCGACCTGCGCCTGGGCGAGACCGAGCTCGGCGCGTTCGTCGTGCGCTACGGCGTCGGTCGCCCCGCGGCCCTGTACGGCGACGACACCGCCCTCGAGTTCGCGTTCCCCCGGCCCGGCCTCACCTTCACCTTCCCGGTGACGGGCACGTGTGCCCGCAGCGTGCAGCAGATGGCCGGGACCGGCCTGCGCGCGCTCCGCTCGCCCGGCGACTTCGTCCGCGATCACCCGGAGTGCGCCGACGCGCGCCTCGGGGGCGTCGCGGTCGAGGCCGCGCGCGCCCCGCGGGACACCTTCTGGCGCGGTGCCACACCGGCGGGCGTGCGCCTCCACCAAACACGCGACGAGTCCTTCGCGCAGCTCGGGATCGACGCGGCGACGGCCTTCGCGGACGGCGCACCGCTACCCGACCGCTGGTTCGACGCCGACGGCCTGCTCGTCATCTTCGACGACGCCGCGACCGGCGACGCGGAGCCCGACTGGCGAGTGGTGCGGCTCGAGGTCGTGGCGCGGCGCTAGGCCCGAGGGGCACCTGGGACGTAACCTTGGGGTGCGGGCCAGTGATGCGCCCGGGATCGACGAGCGGTCACGGCCGTTCACGCGCGCGCGCAGCAGGGATGGTGAGCATGGACGATCCCCTCGAACGCCCAGTCGAGATCCAGATGGCGGACGCGACGCTGCACGGTGACTTCGCGGTGCCCGCCGGGGCACTCGGCGTCGTGCTCTTCGCACACGGCAGCGGCAGCGGGCGGCGCAGCCCGCGCAACCGCTTCGTGGCGCGCGGGCTCCAGCGGATGGGGCTCGCGACGCTGCTGGTCGACCTCCTGACCGAGGAGGAGGCCCGCATCGACGATGCGACCCACCACCTGCGCTTCGACGTCGCGTGGCTCGCGGGTCGGTTGACGGGGGCGATGGCCTGGCTGGCGGATGAGGACGAGGTTGCGGCGCTCCGGCTGGGGCTGTTCGGCGCCAGCACGGGCGCGGCCGCGGCACTCATCGCTGCCGGCCGTCTGCCCGGGGCTGCGGCTGCGGTGGTCTCGCGTGGCGGCAGGCCCGACCTCGCCGGCAACGCGCTGCCCGGCGTCCGGGCGCCCACCCTGCTGATCGTCGGCGGCCTCGACACGAAGGTGATCGAGCTCAACGAGCAGGCGCAGCGAGCGATGACGGCACCGAACCGGCTGGCGATCGTGCCGGGCGCCGGCCACCTCTTCGAGGAGCCCGGAACCCTGGAGGCGGTCGTCGACCTGGCGACCGATTGGTTCACCAGGCACCTGCGCACCGCCTGAGGCGGCGCGCCAGCGGCCGAAGCCACACCCGCGGCCCTAACCAGCGGACGCGTTCACCGCGCGCGCCCCGAAGCGGGCAAGATGCGGTCGGAGGTCTCTCCGTGACCCACGACACCGGTCCCACCACCATCCCGCTCGACACGCTGCGCCTCTCCCTCGAGCGCCAGGTCCGCGCCGCCCTGGCGATGCTGCGCGATGCGGTCGAGCGCTGCCCCGGGTCGCTCTGGGACGATCCCGGTCCGACCAACGCGTTCTGGCAGATCGCGTACCACACGCTGTACTTCACGCACCTCTACCTGCAACCCGAGGAGGCGGCGTTCCGCCCCTGGCCCGGACACCAGGCCGACGTGCAGCATCCCGATGGCATCGCCGGGCCCGCCGATCCCGCGAGCCCCCTGCCGCTCGTACCCGAGCCCTACACCCGTGGCCAGGTGCTCGCCTACGCCGCGCACCTCGACGAGCGGCTGCACGACGCACTGCAGGCCATCGACCTGCTGGCGCCGGACAGCGGGTTCTCGTGGTACCGCCCCATGGGCAAACTGGAGCACCAGCTCGTGAACCTGCGCCACCTGCAGCACCACGCTGCGCAGCTCGCGGACCGGGTGCGGAACCACGCGGGCGTCGGCGTCGACTGGGTGAGCTCGCGGGCGGCGGACGCCGCGAGCTGACGGGTCGGGGCACGCTCGCGGGCAATCCGTACCCGCTCGCCCGAGGGATGATGGGGCCACGAGTCATCGCGACCTCGCCGGGGAGGCCGCCCATCGGAGGCGAAGCGTGCACATCGTCGTGCCCATCAAGCAGGTGCCCGAGACCAGCAACGTGAAGATGGACCCGGTGACGGGCACCATGATCCGCGCCGGTGTCGGCACCGTCGTCAACCCGCTCGACCTGTTCGCCATCGAGACGGCCGTCCGCCTGAAGGAGGCGCACGGCGGCCGCATCACCACGCTCACGATGGGACCGCGCGGGGCCGACAAGGCGCTGCGCGAGGCCATGGCCATGGGCTGCGACGACGGCGTGCTGATCTCGGACCGCGCGTTCGCGGGCTCGGACAGCTGGGCGACCTCGTACACGCTGGCCCAGGCGATCCGCAAGCTCGGTGACTTCGACCTCATCGTCGCGGGTGAGCGCGCCACCGACGGCGACACCGGCCAGGTGGGCCCCGGCATCGCGGCGTGGCTCGACCTGCCGCTGGCCACCTACGTCGCGGCCATCACCCGCGTCGACCCGGCGCCCGCGGGCGCGGACGGGCGCGCTGGCGCGCACGCGCGCGCTGACGTGCGCAGGCGTGGCCTCACCGTCGAGCGGCTGGTGGAGGAGGGCTACCAGGTGCTCGACCTCCCCCTCCCCGCCCTCATCACCGTGGTCAAGGAGGTGGCGGCCCCACGGCTCCCGACGCTGCGCGGCAAGAAGCGCGCCAAGGCGGCCGAGATCCCCCTGTTCACGGCCGCGGACCTCGACCTCGAGCCGAGCTACCTGGGGCTCAAGGGCTCGCCCACCAAGGTGGTGAAGGTCGCGACGCCCAAGGTGACGCGCGGCGGCACGCTCGTGCGGGCGCCCGACGAGGACGCCGTGGCGGACGCCGTCGAGGCGCTGCTCGCCTTCCTCGATGCGCGCGACCTGCTGCCGACGGGGGGCCGGGCATGAGCTTCGTCTGGACGCTGGCCGAACAGCACGGGGGACGCCTGAAGGGCGTGTCGTACGAGCTCCTGGGGCGCGGCCGCGCGCTGGCCGACAAGCTCGACACCAAGCTCGCGTCGCTGCTCATCGGCGATGGCGTCTCCGACGAGGAGCTGCAGACGCTGGTGCACCACGGCGCCGACGAGGTGTACGCCATCCAGGACCCGCGGCTCGCCGAGTTCACCTGCGAGACCTACAGCAACGTGCTCGTGCACCTCATCAAGACCTACCGGCCCAGCGTCATCCTGGCGGCGGCCACCTCGACGGGCCGCACGCTGATGCCGCACGTGGCGGTGCGCAGCCACGCGGGCCTCACCGCCGACTGCACCGAGCTCGACATCGAGCCCGGCACCGGCCACCTGCTGCAGACGCGCCCAGCGATCGGCGGCAACATCATGGCGACGATCAAGACGCCGGACCATCGGCCGCAGATGGCGACGGTGCGGCCGAAGTCGAGCCGCCCGCTGCCCGCCGACCCCGCCCGCGCCGGGCGCGTCATCGCCGTACCGCTCGACGACGTCCTGGTCGACGACCGCGTGAAGGCGCGCGGTTACCGCGGCGACGCCGTCGACTTCGTCAACCTCGAGGAGGCCGACGTCGTGATCGCCGGCGGCCGCGGCATGAAGAAGGCGGAGCACTTCGCGCTGCTGCAGGGGCTCGCCGACGCGCTCGGCGGCGCGGTGGGCGCCACGCGCGACGCGGTCGACCGCGGCTGGGTCGGCTACCCGCACCAGGTGGGGCTGTCGGGCAAGACGATCTCCCCACGGCTGTACATCGGCGCCGGCATCTCGGGCGCCATCCAGCACCTCGCCGGCATCAAGACCAGCGAGACGATCGTGTCGATCAACAGCGACCCGGACGCCAGCCTGCACCAGGTGGCCGACTTCGGCATCGTCGGTGACCTGTTCCAGGTGCTGGGCGAGCTGCAGCGACGGCTCGACGAGCGCCGGGGGGCGAGCGCATCGGACGGGGACGGGCCGGCGGACACGCCCCCGCACGAGGGTCGGCCGTGACCTACGCGACCGTCACGCCCGCCATCGTGGCCGAGCTCCGCGCCATCGTGGGCGACAAGAACGTCTGGATCGACGACGAACGCCTCCAGGCCTACGCCCACGACGAGACCAGCATCGCCGAATACGCCCACGCACCCGAAGCCGTCGTCCTCCCCACCACCACCGACCACGTCGCCGCCATCGTCAAACTCGCCAACCACCACCGCATCCCCATCACC
>CAZJUA010000185.1:0-6932 GCA_964549045.1 uncultured bacterium
CCCCCGGGGGGCGGGCGCCCCCCAGACGCCCCGGGTGGGGCGCCCCGCCAGGCGCGGCGCCGGGCGCGCGAGCCCCGGGGGCGGCAGCAGCAGCGCCGCCACGCCGAACACGGACATCACACCGACCTCGGGGGCCAGCGTGCGCCACGACAGCGCCGTCAGCGGCAGCATCGCCGCGACGACCCACACCCACGGGTCACGGGCGAGCTCGCGGCGGTGCAGCGCCTCGAAGGTGAGCGGCCGCGGCGCCGTCACACGAGCGGCACCCAGGGCCGCGGGATCCCGAGCTCCAGGACCTCGTCCCAGGTGAGCACGCTCGGTTCGGCGAGCCGCTGCGCCTCGGCGAACGCCAGTGCCTCCGGCTCGTCCCCGAAGGCGGCCAGGCCACCGCCCATGGGCGTGCGCAGGCGCGGGTGGTGGAGGAGCGTCGCCGCCTCGGCGGGCCACCAGCTCGCGACGTCGCGGGTCGATGCCACGCGGTCGGCGAGCCACGCGGCGACGACGACCGGCACCGGCCCGGCGTGCCCGTTGCGGTGGTCGGCGAGGCACTCGATCGCGTCGTAGACCAGCGTGCGGCCGCCCTCCGTGCGCGCCTGTGCGGCGAAGCGGGCGTCGATCACGGCCATGCCGCAGGCGGGGCAGCGATCGTCACCGATCGCCACCGCGCGCGGCTCCGGGTCTGCCGGCTGGGCGGCGGCACGGCCGCCCACCACGACGAGCCCCGCGAACGCGGTCAGCCAGCGCAGCGCCGCCCGCCGAGACAGGACCGCTGGCCGCGCCAGAGCGTCGCGCTCCATCGCCGCGCCCTCAGCCGAGCTGCCGCTGCAGGAGCGGCACGAGGTTGGCGATCGGCAGGGGGGCGAGGTCGGCCAGCAGGGCGAGGTCGAGGTAGCGCCGGCGGCCGAGCTGCGCGCTGCGCGGGGCCACGAACGCGGCAGCATCGGCCTGCCGCGGGAAGGCGCCGACCTTGGCCATCATCGAGGCCGGCAGCCGTTCGGCCCACAGGAAGGTCGCGCCGGCCGCGGCCAGCAGCTCGGCATGGGACGGCGGCTCGGCCTGGTCGTACGCCGCGACGTACAAGGCGGCGCCCTCGCCGTCGACGACGCCGTGGGCGTAGGCCCAGCCGAGCGCGCAGCCGATGGACTCGAAGTGGCGCGCCTCGCCGTCGAACGCCCACTGGGCGTAGGTGCGCTCGCGGAAGCCGGCGCCCTGCGGCGCGGCCGGCGGCGTCGCCAGGGTCATGTCGCAGAAGGCGCAGCGGCCCTCGGCCCAGGGGATCGGGTGCGCATCGGGTCGGCCCATCGCGGCGCCGGGTGGGGGCGGGGTCGCGCCGCCGCCGGGGGCCATCCCCATGGCGGGGCCGGCGCCGGCGCCATGCTGGTGGCCGTGCTGCATCTGGCCCTGGGCGGCGGCGGTCGCGCCACTGGCGGCGACCAGCGCGCCGGCGGCGAGGGCGCCGAGGCGCTGGATGGCGCGGCGGCGCTCGGGATCGAAGGTGGCGTCGAGGGCGGGCTTCGGGTCATCGAGACGAACGGGCGGCATGGGTACCTCTCAGCGTGGATGGCTGCACCTCGTGGGCGCGCCGGGTCGCGACGGCGGGCGCCATCGCGTTCGGTTGCTGGGATCGGGATCGGACGGGTTCAGGCCGGCGCGACGCCGGCGGCCGTGCGGTCCGGCGCGGGCGGGTCGCGCCCCAGCCGCGTGCGGCTCGGCCGCGGACGCGGCGCGCTCGGCCGGGGCCCCGCTCGACGCCGCCCCGGCGTCGTCACGGGGCGCGGCACGGGCGACGCGACGGCCGCCGGCACGCCGACGCCCCCCACCTCGAGCAGCCCGTGCGCGTGGTCGGGCGTGCCCGCGGGGTGGACGTGGCCCACCTCGGGCAGGGCGGCCGCCAGAGCGACGGCCGCCGTCGCCTGCAGCAGCAGGACGACCAGCGCGGCTCGGCCACCGCAGCGCAACGCACGGGTCAGGCGCGCGACCATGGACCGCACCCTACGCCACGCGTCGCGATCACGCGAAGTCCCCCACGACCGACTGTCCCTGGAAGGACTCGGCACGCCCGGATAGCCTGGTGACCGCTCGTGCCTTTCTTCACGAGCACCCGCCCGCGGCCCACCCCCCGCCAGCGCCCCCGCGAGCGACACCGGAGGAACGCATGCCCACCATCACCACGACCTCGCTCGGCAACGGTGCTTTCGAGTCGTTGCTCGGCCGCCACAGGATCGTCACCGACGTCCCCACCGAGATGGGCGGCGAGGACCGCGGCCCGGAACCCGCGCACCTCTTCGTCGTCTCGCTCGGCGCGTGCGTCGCCGCCATCGTGCAGGCTTACTGCGCCGCGCACGACCTCGACGGGCGCGACCTGCGCGTCGACGTCGACTTCGAGAAGACCGGCGAGCCCGCGCGGCTCCGGCGAATCCTCGTGCGCATCGCCGTACCGCACGCCGACATGTCGAGCGATCGCCTGCGGACGGTCATCCAGCGCGTCGCCGAGCACTGCCCGGTGCACGAGACGATCTCGACCCTGGACGCGATCCGCTTCGAGTTCGAGGGCGAGCGCGGCGCCGGCGCCACCGACTGACACCCGCGCGGCGCAGCGAGACTCAGGAGCGCGCGGTCGCGTCCCGCCCGGCCGCGACGCCGTGGCGACCCGCCAGCGTCAGGACGACCGCGCCCACCACGAGCGCGGTGGCGGCCGCGCCGAACAGCGCGCGGTTCCCGAGGGCGTCCATCACGGCCCCGGCCGTGCCCGGGGCGACGATGGCGGCGCCGGAGCCGAAGAGGTAGTACAACCCGGTGTAGAACCCGACGCGGTCGCGTCCGCCCTGGTCGGCAACGAGCGGGTAGGCGGGCACCAGCACCAGTGCCCAGCCCGCGCCGGCCAGTGCCATGCAGGCGAGCAGGGCGCCGGCCGCCTCCGCCGGCGCCGCGGCGGCCAGCAGCAGCGCCGCGGCCAGGAGCAGCGCCCCGCCGCGCATCGTCCGCAGCTCGCCGAAGCGGCGGCCCGCGAAGCCGGCGGGGAGCGCCAGCAGCACGAAGGCGGCGCTGGCCGCGCCGAGCAGGCGACCGGCCTCGCCGCCCGTGTAGCCGAGGCTCTCCGTCGCCAACACGCTGAACTGCGCCTCGACCGCGGCGAAGCCGAAGAAGCAGAAGAAGAGGCCCAGGAGCAGCCACGCCGGCCCTCGATGGGCGGGCGCCGCCAACTTCCGCGCGTCGCGCAGCAGCCCGCGCAGGACGGGCGCGTCGTCCTGCACGGCGCCGCGCCGCACGAACGGCGGGTGGTGCTGGGCGGCCAGCGTGACCACGGCCAACGACGCGAGGGCGATCAGCGACGCCGCGGCGAACGGCACCCAGCGGGCCGCGTCGAAGGTGGGCGCGATCAGGACGAGCGCCACCACCCCGCCCAGCGCCCCCATCAGCGTGATGATCCCGTTGCCCGCCGCGCGGTCGTCGGGCGCGACGTGGTCCGGCAGCAGCGCCACGAGCGGCGCGCGGTAGAGCGTGATCGCCAGCAGGAAGACGACGTCGAGCGCCAGCAGCGTCCACAGCGCGGTCGCCGCCCACGGCAGGCCCGCGAAGGTCAGCGCGGCGAGCGGGACGCCGGCAAGCAGGAACGGCAGCCGCCGCCCCCAGCGTCCGTCGACGCGGTCCGACCAGGCGCCCACCACGGGGATCAGGAGGATGGCGACGACGTTGTCGAGCCCCATGATCGCGCCGCGCAGCGCGCGGCTCGCGATGAAGTCGCCGAGCAGCAGCGGCATGAAGACGTTGTAGGTGCCCCAGATCGCCGCCAGCGCGAGGCCGCCGGTGCCGATGCCGATCAGGCGGGCGACGGGGAGCGCGCGGGGCGGGGCCACGGGTTCAGGCTAACCATCGCGCCGGGGCGCGCCGTCGGTCTCCAACCGCGCCAAGGGGGAGCCGAGGCAGTAGTGCAGCCCCTTCCCGAAGCCGAGGTGCGGGTTGGGCGAGCGGCCCAGCTCGAGCGCGTCGGGCCGCTCGAAGCGCTCTGGGTCGCGGTTGGCGCTCGACAGGATGAGGATGACGGGGTCGCCGCGGCGGATGAGCTGCCCGCCCCACGCCACGTCCTCGGCGGCCCAGCGGTTGAGGGCCCGCTCCACCGAACCGTCGTAGCGCAGGAACTCCTCGACCGCGGCCGGCATGAGCGTGGGGTCCGCCGCCAGCGCATCGCGCCGATCGGGGTGGCGCGACAGCGCCAGGACGGCGTTGGCGATGAGGTTGACGGTGGTCTCGTGGCCGGCCACGATGAGCAGCACCACGGTGCTGCAGAGCTCGTCCTCGCTCAGGCGGTCGCCCCCCTGGTCGGCGGCGACCAGCGCCGAGATCATGTCGCCCTGCGGGTGGCGCCGCCGCTCCTCGAAGAGCGCCAGGAGGTAGTCGGTGAACTCGGTCAGCTGCCGCACGGTCTCGGCCTGCGCCTCGGGCGTCATGGGCGGCTCCAGCAGCGCGTTCCCCCACGCCCGGAAGCGGTCGCGGTCGACGACCGGCACGCCCAGCAGCTCCAGGATGACGGTCGTGGGCAGCGGGAAGGAGAAGTCGGTGATCAGGTCCATCTCGCCGCGGCCCACGACGGGGTCGAGCAGCGCGTCGGCGATCGCCTGGACGCGCGGCCGCAGGTCCGCCACGCGCTTCGGCGTGAACGCCTGGCTCACCAGGTCGCGCAGCCGGCGGTGGTCGGCGCCGTCGGCGGCGAGCATGTGCTGGTTGAGCCGGCGATCCAGCGGCGACGCGGCCGGGATCCGCTCGGGTGGCAGCGCCAAGGCGGCGTCGCGCACGAAGCGTCGATCCCGCAGCATCGCCTCGACGTCGGCGTGGCGGGTGACGAACCAGATCGGCGTGGTCCCGTTCAGGCCCGGCTGCTGGTAGATCGGGTCGTCGCGGCGCATGGCCGCGAAGGTCGGGTGCGGATCGCGCTTGAAGTCCTGCCCGTAGAGGTCGTACTTCCGTCCGGCGTCACTCATGCCTCGGCCTCCTCCGTGCGGTCGTGGGCGAGCGGCACCGGCGGCGTCAGGGCCGCGATCTCGGCACGCATCTCGGGGGTCATGACGAACGTGGCGGCGGCCAGCGACGGCGCCAACTGCTCGAGGCTGCGCGCCCCGAGGATGGGCGCCGTGACGGCCGGGTGCGCGGCCACCCAGGCCACCGCCAGCGTGGCCGGGTGGACGCCGCGCTCGGCGGCGTAGGCCACGAAGCGCTCCGCGACGCCGGTGTCGAGCTCGCGCGCGTAGCGCTTGGCGTACATCGCACTCTCGACGAGGCGACCCTTCGCGACGCGCTCGCCGCGCGGGTAGCGGCCGAGCAGCAGGCCGGCGGCGAGCGGGCTGTAGGGGATGACGCCGAGGCTCTCGGACGCGGCCAGCGGCAGGATCTCCACCTCCGCCTGGCGCTTCGCGAGGCTGTACATCGGCTGGATCAGCTCGAAGCGCGCCAGCCCCTCGCGTGCGCTCACCCCGAGCGCCTTGGCGACCTGCCAAGCCGCCCAGTTGCTGACCGCCGGGTAGAGGATCAGGCCGCGGCGCACCAGGTCGTCCAGCGCCCGCAGCGTCTCCTCGATGGGCGTGGCGCGGTCGAACTGGTGAACGAAGTAGAAGTCCAACCGGTCGGTGCCCAGCCGCCGCAGGCTCGCCTCCACCTCGCGCACGATGGTGCGCCGCGACAGCCCGCCGGCGTTGACGTCGTCGCCCATGCGCCCGAACACCTTGCTCGCGAGCACGATGCGGTCGCGCTCGCCGGCGATCAGGCGCCCGACGATCTCCTCCGAGCGGCCACGGGCGTACACGTTGGCGGTGTCGACGAAGTTCACGCCGGCGTCGCGCGCGGCCGCGTACATGCGGGTGGACTCGGCCTCGTCGGCGTCGCCGCCGAAGGCCATGGTGCCGAGGCAGAGGGGCGAGACGCGCACGCCCGTGCGGCCAATGAGGCGGTGTTCCATGCGCCAGCTTAGCCGGGGGCCTCCCGCGGACGGGTGGGTCGGACACACGTCCAGCGATCCCACCCGCCGCCGCTCGCCGGTCGCCCATGGATGCGAACGAGCCCCTCAAGACCCTCACCCACCGCTGCTGTACCCTGCCGCCGTGGATCGCCGACGCTTCCTCACCTACGCGGCCGCGGTCGCCGCGACGGCCGCGGTGGGAACGTCCGCGGCGCAGGTCGCGGGCACCTACCACTTCGACGTGGTGCGGGTTCGGGCCGGCCTCGCCGGCCTGCGCGCGCCGCTGCGCATCGCCTGGCTGACCGACCTCCACCACGGGCAGTACGTCCGCACGGCCTCCGTGCGGGCGTGGGTCGACGCCGCGCTCGCCGAGGCGCCCGACCTCGTGCTCCTCGGGGGCGACCTGGTCGATCAGCGCCCGGGCGCCGACGCCGACGAGTCGCTCGTCGCCGAACTCGCCCGGCTGGGCGCACCGCTCGGGGTGCTGGCCGTGTGGGGCAACCACGACCGGTCGCGCTTCCGGCGGATGGATGCCTTCGCCGCGGCGCTCCGTGAGGCCGGCATCCGGGTCCTCGTCAACGAGGGCGTCGCCGTGCGCGACGACCTCCACGTGGCCGGCCTCGACGACTTCCGCGTCGGCCGTCCCGACCTGCGCGCCACGCTTGCCGCCCGGCCCGATGCGGGCGCCACGCTGTTGCTGTCCCACAACCCCGACGTGCTCCCCGGCGTCCCGCTCGACGTCGGGCTGACGCTCTCGGGGCACACCCACGGCGGCCAGGTGGTGCTGCCCGGCGTCGGCGCGCTCTACACCTCCTCGCAGTACGGCGACCGCTTCCTGTCCGGCTGGGTGGACGGGCCCGCGCGCGGCTACGTGTCGCGTGGCCTCGGCGTCTCGAGCCTGCCGGTGCGCATCAACTGCCCGGCCGAACTGACCGTCCTCGACCTCGCGCCGGTCGCTTGAGCGAACGACGGCGCTCCGATG
>CAZJUA010000186.1:0-1775 GCA_964549045.1 uncultured bacterium
GCACCGAGGCCTGCGCGAGCCGGAGCGTGACGGGCCCGTAGCCGAAGGTGGGGTAGAGCCAGAACCAGGTGGCGACCGGGATCGCGAACGCGACGACGAGAGCGACGACGAGGGTGGCGATGGGTCGGGACGGGGACATCGGGCCTCCGACACGAAGCGTAGTGCCGAGAGACGGGGCGCGCCGCGGCGAAGATCCCACGTCGCGGCGACGTCCCCGGCTGACGGCGGGGCACGGGTCAGACCCGCGGCACCCCCACCAGCTGCGCCGCGGCGGCCCGCGCCTCGCGCACGACGTCGTCGAGGCCGACGCCGGAGAGGTACGAGCCCGTCAACGCGAGCCGTGGCCATCGCGCCGCCGTCGCCCTACGCGCGGTCTCGACCCGGGCGGCGTGGCCGAGCGTGAACTGCGGGATGCCGCGCGGCCAGCGAACGATGCGGACCGCCTCGGGCTCCGCGACGATGCCCATGGTGCGCTCCAGGTCACGACGGACGGACGCCAGGAGCTCGTCGTCGCCGAGCGCCGTGAAACCGGGGTCGAGCGTGCCGCCGGCGACGACGCGCAGCGTCACCTTCCCCGGCGGCGCCTGCTGCGGGAACGCGGTGGAACTCCACAGCACCTCGAGCGCCCGCACGCCCTCGCCGCGCGGCACCAGAACGCCGGCGGCGTCGAGCACGGTCGGCACGTCGATGCGGTCGTAGCCGAGGGCGGCGACCGCCACGTCGGCGTAGCGGATGCCGTCCAGCGCGACGGACGCCTCTGGGGTCGTGGGCGCGAGGAGCTCCGCGGCGACGTAGGCCGGCACGGCCAGCGCCACCGCGTCGGCCGCGACGATCTCCTCGCCGCGAGCACCCGTCACGCGTAGCGCGATCGGTCCCCCGCCGGGGCGTCCCAGGTCGTCGAGCCCGACCACCCGGACACCGCAGCGGAGGCGGCCGCCGACGACCGCGGCGAGGGCATCGACGAGCGCCTGGGCGCCCCCTTCGAGGGTCGTCAGGCGGCCGTCGGCCGTGACCGCCACGGCCGACGGCGGCGCGCCGGCGCGCGCGCCACGGCGGGCCGCGCGCATCCCCCGGAGCACCGAGCCGTGGCTCTCCTCGAGCTTCCGGAGCCGCGGGAAGAGCGCGTCGAGCGACAGCTCCCGCGCGTCGCCCGCGGCGATGCCCGCGACGAAGACGCCGGCGAGGACGCGCGCGGCCTCGAAGCCGAAGTGGCGGGCGATGAAGTCGTGCACGCTCTCCTCGCGGCGCGAGCGGCCGCCCAGGAGGGGCTCGGCGAGGGCGCGCAGGCGACCCGGTGGCGAGAGCAGTTCGCTGCGCAGCCAGGCGCCGAGCGTCGCGGGGATGGGTCGCAGGCCGCCGTCGCGGTAGAGGTAGCGGCGCGCGGCGGCGTCGGTGGCGGGTCGGAGCCGGTCCTGCAGGCCGAGAGCCAGCGCCAGCTCGAGGGTCTCGCCGGCGTTGGTGAGGAAGCCGCCCGGCCCCCAGTCGAACAGGTGACCGCCATCGACGCTGCTGCGTGCCTTGCCGCCCGGGTCGGCGGCGGCCTCGAGCACCACGACGTCGAGCTCGGGGTGCGCCCGCTGGGCGAGGTAGGCGGTGGCGAGGCCGGCGATGCCGGCGCCGACGACGGCGAGGCGCATGGGCGGAGCCTACCGCGGCAGGCACGCCGCCCCGCGCGGGGCGGGGCGATCCGGCGGGCCGCCGATCGTCGGGGCCGCCCGGGACGCCGGACCAGCGCGGTTGGGCTTGGGCCGTCCTCGCGCCCGACACCACCGGGC
>CAZJUA010000187.1:0-40036 GCA_964549045.1 uncultured bacterium
CCCCCCCCGGCCCCCCCCGGCCGGCGGCGCCGCGGCCGGCCCCCCGCCGGGGGGGGCCCCCCCGCCGGTCGCCCGGAGGAACCATGAACGAGTCGACCACGAGCGCCTTCGTCGCCGGACCCGGGTCCGTCCAACTCGGCCGTGAGGCGATCGCCGCCCGTGTCCGCGAACTCGGCGCCGCCATCGCGCGCGACCACGCGGGCCAGCCCCTGCACCTCATCTGCGTCCTCAACGGGGCGTTCTTGTTCATGGCCGACCTCGTCCGGGCCATCGATGCGCCGCTGACGGTCGACTTCATCTCGGTGTCGAGCTACGGGTCGCGCACCGAGTCGTCCGGCGAGGTCCGGCTGGTCAAGGACCTCGACCAGTCGCTCAAGGGCAAGAACGTGGTGCTGGTCGAGGACATCGTCGACACCGGGCTCACGATGCGCTACCTGCTGCAGTACCTCGAGGGTCGCGGCCCGCTGTCGGTCAAGGTCGCGGCGCTCCTGAGCAAGCCGTCGCGGCGGGTGGTCGAGGTGCCCGTGCACTACCTCGGCTTCGAGATCGAGGACGCGTTCGTGTACGGCTACGGCCTCGACGTCGACCACCTCTACCGCAACCTGCCCTTCGTCACCAGCCTCGACGGCGGGAGGCCCGGTTGACCGCGCGCCGCGTCCCTCGGGGCGCGGGCCGCGTCGCCTGGGGCGCGGGGCTCGCGGCCGTCGTGGTGTCCCTCGGCGTCGGCGTCGGCTGGGCCGTGCGCGACGCGACGCCACCCGAACTGTGGCTCGAGGCGCCCACGCGGGTGGCGGCGGGCGAACCCTTCGAGGTGTACGTCTCCGCCTCGAAGCCCGTCACCTTCGTGCTGCGCTACGGCGACGAGCGGATCGAGCGGGTGGCCGAGGAGCTGCGGACGACGCTGGTGGCGCTCTCCGGCCGCGCGGTGCTGCAGATCGACGCCGTCGACGGTGCGGGGACCGGCGCGCTGGTGGCGCGCGAGATCGACGGGCGACGGCGGCCCGAGCCGCGGCTCGAGGCGCCTCCGGTCCTGGAGGCCGGCGACCCGCTGGTCGCCTGGGTTCGCCTCGACCCGCGGGCCCCCGCCGGGTCGCTGGCCGAGGTCCGCTCCCTGACGCTCACGCTCGACGACGAGCCGCTGCCGATGCTCGCACGGCCGGAAGGCTGGGTCGCGCTGCGTGGCGTCGCGCTGGACGCGGCCCCCGGGACGTGGATGCTGACGCTGCGGCTCGAGGACGAGTTCGGGCCGCTCGAGCCCGTCGCCCGGCCGATCGAGGTGCGCAGCAACCCGCGGCCGGTCGACGAGCTGAACGTCCCCGCCGGGACGCTGGCCCTGGTGACGCCGGCGGCCCGCGACGAGGAGGCCGCCGTCATGGCGGCGGCCCTCGCCCACGCGCGGCCCGAGCCCCGCTGGGCCGAGCCGTTCCTGCTGCCGGTCGAGGGGCGCGACACCTCGGGCTTCGGCGACCCGCGGCGGTACGCCCCCGGCGGCAACGTCTCGTACCATCTCGGCGCGGACATCGCCGCGCCGACCGGGACGCCGATCCTGGCGACCAACGACGGCATCGTCCGGGTCGCGGGCTTCTACCCGATCAAGGGGGGCTGGGTGGTGCTCGACCACGGGCAGCGCCTCACCAGCCACCACTTCCACCTCGCCCAGATCGACGTCGCCGTCGGCGACGTGGTGGTGCGCGGCGACGTCATCGGCCAGGTCGGGTCGACGGGGCTGTCCACCGGGCCGCACCTGCACTGGGAGATGCGGATCGATGGCGTGCCCACCGACCCGATGGCGTGGATCGGACAGCGCTACCCGTGGGTGGCGCGGCCGTGAACCGTCGGCTCGCCCGGCTCGCCGTCGTGCTGCTGGGCGTGGCGGCGCTGGGTCCCGCGCTCGCGCCCAGCCCCGTGGCCGCGCAGGCGACGCTGCCCGCCGGCGCCCTGGTGCATGGCACGCCCGTGGCCCCGCCGCCCGCCGAACGCTGGGCCAGCGACCCTGGCGACGGCGTCTACTACCAGGTCTTCGTGCGCAGCTTCCAGGACGCCGACGGCGACGGCATCGGCGACCTGCGCGGCCTCGCCGCCCGTCTGCCGTACCTGGCGGGCCTCGGCATCACCGGCCTGTGGCTGACCCCCATCCACCCTTCCCCCAGCTACCACGGCTACGACGTCGCCGACTACCGGAGCGTCCACCCCGAGCTCGGGACGATGGCCGACTTCCTCGCCCTCCTGAACGCCGCCCACCGTCACGGGATGCGCGTCGTGCTCGACCTCGTGGTCAACCACTCGAGCGACCGGCACCCGTGGTTCGTCGCGGCCCGCGCCGGCGATCCCGGCTTCCGCGACTGGTACCGCTTCGAGCAAGACCCCGAGCCGCTGATCGGCACGTTGGGGGGCAGCGCCTGGCACGATGCCGGCGACGGCACCCGCTACCTCGGCCTGTTCGTCGCCGACATGCCCGACCTCGACCACCGCAACCCGGAGGTCGTCGAGGCGATGCTCGACGTCGCCGCGTTCTGGTTGGACCTCGGCGTCGACGGCTTCAGGATCGACGCGATCCAGCACGTGGTCGAGGGCGAGGACGGCGCCATTGCCAACGCGCCGGCGAACCTCGCGTGGGTCGCCGACTTCGGCGCCCGGTTGCGTGAGCGCCACCCCGGCGCGTTCCTGGTGGGCGAGACCTGGACGTCGACCCCGACGATCGCGGCCTACCACCGCGACGCGGACCTCGACATGTCGTTCGACTACCCCCTGTGGCGCGTGTTGACCGCTGCCCTGCAGGGGCGCAGCGCCATCGACCTGCGGGCCCAGCTCGCCCTCAACGAGGAGGCCTACCCTGCGGACGCGCGCCGCGGCACCTTCGTCGGCAACCACGACCAGCGTCGGGCCGCCTCGGCGGTGGCGCTCCTGCGGCCCGACCCCGAGCGCGTGGCGCTCCTCGGGCGGCTCCTCCTGGCGTTGCCGGGGACGCCGTTCGTGTACTACGGCGATGAGCTCGCGATGCCCAACGGGCCAGGCGACGACGATCGGCAGAAGCGCACGCCGATGCGCTGGACCGCGACCGAGGGCGGCGGGTTCAGTTCCGGCCCGCCGTGGTTCCCGCCGTCGACGACCGACGCGGCGATCAGCGTCGAGGCTCAGGCGGGCGATCCTGCGTCGGTCCTCGAGGCGTACCGCTCGGCGATCGCCTTGCGGGCGGCCCACCCCGCCCTCGCCCGCGGCGGCGCCATCGTGCTGGGCGACCTGCCCGGTTCCGTGCTGGCGGTGTGGCGGACGCTCGCGGGCGAGGCGCCCGTGCTCGTGCTCGCCAACCTGAGCAACCGCGACCTCGAGGTCGCCGCCGCGCAGCTCTCGACGCCCGACCTGGACGCCGACGGCATGGTCCCGCTCGACGGCCTCGACGTCGACGGCGACGGCCCCGGCGTCTGGTCGCTGCCGGCGAACACCCTCCGGCTCCTCGGCCCCGCGTGGTAGACTCCGCGCCATGGAAACCCACGCCGTCGCCGGCGCGCCCCAGCGCCCGCGCGTCTTCTCGGGCATGCAGCCCACCTCGGCCCTCCACCTCGGCAACTACCTCGGCGCCCTCAAGCACTGGGTGGCGGGCCAACACGAGCGAGACAACGTCTTCTGCGTCGTCGACCTGCATGCGCTCACCATCCCCGAGGCGGTGGATCCCGCCGAGCTGCGTGCCCGCAGCAGGTCGGTGGCCGCGCTCTACCTGGCGGCCGGCATCGACCCGGAGCGCAGCACGGTGTTCGTCCAGTCCCACGTCCCCGAGCACGCGGAGGCGAGCTGGCTGTTCAACTGCGTCGCGCCGCTCGGCTGGCTGCAGCGCATGACGCAGTTCAAGTCCAAGACCCACGGCCGCGAGTCGATCGGCAGCGGCCTGCTCACCTACCCGGCGCTGATGGCGGCGGACATCCTGCTGCACGACACCGACGAGGTGCCGGTGGGCGAGGACCAGATGCAGCACGTGGAGCTGACCCGCGATCTCGCCATCCGCTTCCACCATCTCTTTGGCGAGGTCTTCGTGCTGCCGAAGGCGGTCATCCCCACGGCGGGCGCGCGCATCATGGGGTTCGACGACCCCGAGGCGAAGATGAGCAAGTCGACGGCCGAGGAGCGCCAGGGGCACGCCGTGTTCCTGCTCGACCCGCCGAACGCCGTGCGCAAGACGATCATGGCGGCGGTCACCGATTCGGGGCGCGAGTTGCGCTTCGAGCACGCCTCGCCCGGCGTGCGCAACCTGCTCACCGTGTGGCAGTCGCTCGACGGACGGCCCATGAGCGAGATCGAGGCGGAGATCGCCGGGCGCGGCTACGGCGACCTGAAGAAGCGGGTGGTCGAGGTGGTCGTCGACGCGCTGACGCCGATCCAGGCGCGCTACGCCGAGCTCCTCGACGACGCCGCCGAGCTCGACGCCCTGCTCGCCCGCGGCGCCGAGCGCGCCCGGGGGACCGCCGCGCGCACCCTCGCGCGCATGAAGGCGGCGGTCGGGGTCGGCGCCTGAGCGACCCCATCCTGTTCCTCTTCCTCGACGGGGTGGGCCTGGGCGAGCCGGACCCGCGACGCAACCCGTTCGCCGCCGCCCACGCGCCGACGCTCGCCGCGCTCGCCGGCGGCCCCTGGCTGCGGGGACTCCGACCCGTGTCCGAGCCGGGCCGCACCGTGGCCGCTCTCGACGCCACCCTCGGCGACCCCGGCCGGCCGCAGTCGGCCACCGGCCAGAGCACGCTGCTCACCGGTCGCGACGCCGTCGCCCTCATGGGCGGACCGTACGGGCCCTGGCCCGGCCCCAGGCTCCGCGCGATGCTGGAGCGCGACACGCTGTTCCACGACGCGGCCGCCGCCGCCCCCGGCGTCGGCGCGGCCCTCGCCAACGCGTATCCCGACGCCTACCTCGAGGCCCTGGCACACCCGACCGGTCGCCACCGGCGCGCCCGCGCGCCCGCCGCCGTCGTCGCGGCGCGGGCGGCCGGCGTGCCGCTGCGCGGGCACGAGGCGTGGGCGGCGGGCCGGGCCGTCGCGCCAGACCTCGACGGGAGCGGCTGGCACCGGTCCCCGCGGGGCGGGGCCGGCGGCGCGGGGGCGGCCGACGGCCCGCGCGGGGGCGGCGGACGCGGCGTGGGGCGCGAAGCGGCGCGGCTGGCGGCGTTGGCGGCCGACCACCCGCTGACCTACCTCGACGTGTGGCTCACCGATCAGGTGGGCCACCGGGCCGAGCTGGCGACGGCGACGGCGCTGGTCGAGCGCCTCGACCGCTTCGTGGCCGCGCTCCTCGAGGCGCTGCCGAGCCGCGTCACGCTGGTCGTCAGCTCCGACCATGGGAACCTCGAGGACGCGCTCGATCGGCGGCACACCCATGCGGAGGTGCCGCTCATCGTGCTCGGCCCCGCGGCCGCTGCCTTCTCCGAAGTGCGTGACCTGCGCGACGTCGCGCCCGCGGTGCGGGCGGCGTGGGGTGGTCAGGGACCCAGTACGATGACCAGCACGGCCTCGTACCAGGCGCCGGCGAGCAGCAGCAGCCCGGCCGGCACGAGCAGCGACGCGGCCTGCCGCGCCGCGGACGGGTAGGCGCCGAAGCCGCGGCGGAACAGGGTGCCGAGGACGATGCCGCCGCCCGAGATCACCAGGAAGTAGGCGGTGAACTCGACGACGATGAGCACGATCGCGGGAAGCAGTGCTACGAGCGAGCTGCCGGTCAGCAGACCGAACGGGATTCCATGGAGGAAGAACTGGGGGAGCGCCAGCAGGTAACTCGGCACACCCAGCAGCAGCGTCAGGAAGAAGTGGACGCTGAAGGTGACCACGACGAAGTTCTGGTAGAAGGTCACGGTGGCGGCCCGGGCGACGTCGTCGCTGCCGTACGCCTGCTGGGCGCCCACCTGATCGATCGCGCTCGTCAAGATCGCCAACACGGCGGTGTCGCACTCGGGCGGGAGCGAGGCGCCGGCGACGGCGCCCAGCGCGAAGGCGACGTACAGCAGCCCCATCGTCACGATGACGGTGGTGCGGTGCCGGCGCGCGGTGGCGAGCCCCATGGCCAGGCCGCGCCGCAGCGGGGACGGGCGGGCCAGCCCGAGGAGCACGAGCAGGGTCAGGGCCACGAACGCGCCCGACGCCGTCGGCGTCTGCAGCCAGGCGCGCACCCCGGTGAGTTCTGCGGTCGTGCGGAACCCCACCCGTTCGACGCGCCAGCCCTCGTCGGCGGGCAGCAGGTCGACCTGGACCACGTCGAGGACGTCGCCGGGGCGGACGGCCGCGTAGGTGTAGGCGCGGCGCTCGTCGTCCGGGCCCAGCTCCAGCCGGCGGCGGTCCTCGAGGACCACCCGGGTGCCGGGCGGCGGTGGCGGCGCCTGCAGGGTCTCGGGGAGAAGCCGGCACACCTCCTCCGCGGGCAGCGCCGCCAGCTCGGTGATCGCGATCGGTTCGCGCTCGAGCCACGCGAGGACGGCGGCGTCCGCCACCGCCTCGGGGTCGTCGCCGACGGGCCAGCCGCGGTCGTCGAGCGGCAGCTCCTGGGCCAGTGCCGGCGGCGCGACGAGCAGCGCGAGGAGGAGCAGCAGGGCACGCATCGTCCGCCATGATACGTGGCGCGCCGACGGGTAGACTCGCGCCCGTGAACGCGTTTCGGCATCTCGCCGGCCTGGTCCGGCGCACACTCGTGGGGCTCGCGCCCGGCCTCGCCCGCCCGGACGACGCCTTCGCGCTGGGTTGGCTCGTGGCGGGCGAGGCCGACGCCTACCGTGCGATGGATCCCCGCGACCGCGACCACGCTTGCCGGGTGGCGCGCCGGCTGCTGGCGCAGCACCCCGACGCCGATCCCCGCACCATCCGGGCGGCGCTGCTCCACGACGTCGGCAAGGCGGAGCGCCCCTACCGCGTGTGGGAGCGGGTGCTGGTGCACGTCTGGACCCCCGGTCCCGGCGCCGCAGGGCGCTTCCCGATGGCGTGGCGCGGCGCCTGGCGCGTCCACGCCGAGCACGCCGAGCTCGGTGCCGGGCGGCTGCGCGCCTTGGGCGTCGACGCCCGGGTCGTCGAGCTGGTCGCCCGCCACCACGAGCCGCCCGCCGGCGACGAGGAACTGCGGCGCCTGGCCGCAGCCGACGAGGGGACGTGAGCGGCGTCGACGACTGGGCGTGGGTCGAGCGCCTCCAGCGCTTCGGGGTCCACCCGGGACTGGCGCGCATGCGCGCCCTCTTCGGTGCCCTCGGCGATCCGCAGGACGCGTTCGAGGTCGCGCTGGTGGCCGGCACCAACGGCAAGGGCTCGACCGTCGCGCTGCTCGACGCGATGCTGCGGGCGAACCTCCCGGGTTCCCCCAGCGACGCTGGGGCCGCGCGGGACCTGGTCGTCGCGCCCGTCGGGCGCTTCGTCAGCCCCCACCTCTCGCGTTTCGGGGAGCGCTTCACGGTGGATGGCCGACCGCTGCCGGACGCCGTGCTCGCCGAGGCGCTGCGCGACGTCCGGCCGCACGCCGAGCGCCTGGCCGCCACCTTCTTCGAGGTGCTGGTCGCCGTCGCCGCGCTCGCCTTCGCCCGCGCCGGGGTCGGCCGCGCGGTGCTCGAGGTCGGCATGGGCGGGCGCCTCGACGCCACCAACGCCAGCGAGCCGACGCTGTCGGTCATCACCCAGATCGCGCTCGACCACGAGGCCGTGCTCGGCCCCGACGTCGCCACGATCGCCGGGGAGAAGGCCGGCGTGCTGCGGGCCGGGCGTCCGGCGGTGACGTCGGCCGAGGGGGTGGCGCTCGGCGTCGTCCGGCGCCGTGCCGCGGAGCTGGGCGCCGCCCTGACCGTCGTCGACGAGGTCCCGATGGAGCTGCGCGACGTGGGCTGGGCCGGCGTGGAGGTGCGCGGGCTGGGTCCGGCGCCGATCCGGGCGCCCCTGCTCGGCGCCCACCAGGCGCGCAACCTGGCGGCCGCGGCGCTGGCGGCGCGAGCCTGGGGCACGCCCTGGCACGCCGTGGTCGCCGGCGCCGGTGCGGTCCGCTGGCCCGGTCGCCTCGAACGGCTCGACGCCCTCGGTTGCCGCTGGCTGTTGGACGGGGCCCACAACCCCGCCGGGGCGCACGCGCTCTCGCGGGCGCTCGACGGGCTCGGCGCGCGCCCGCGCGTCGCGGTCCTGGGCGTGACCGATGACCGGCTCGGCGGTGATCTGCCCGCGGCGCTGCGTGGGCTGGCGCCCGACGTGGTCGCGACGCGCGCCTCGCGCAGTCCGCGCGCGGCGACGGCGGCCCAGCTGGCCGAGCGGCTGCGCGCGCAGCACGGCGCCGGCCGCATCGTGGCGATCGAGGACGTGGCCGAGGCCGTTGCCGCGGCCGCCGCCACGGCCCTCTCGGCCGCCGGCGCCGACCCGAACCGGCCGGGGGCCGCCCTGGACGTTGATGCCGGCCCGCCGACGGTGGTCGTCGCCGGCAGCCTCTACCTCGTCGGCGAGGTACGGGCGCTGCTCTTGGGCGAGGAGCCGGAGGCCTTCGAGCGCTGGCAGTGAAGCGATGCGCGGGCGGCGGGCCGGTCGACGCGCGGTGGGCGGGCCGGTCGACGCGCGGGGGCACGCCGGTCGATGCGCACGGTCCGCTGCAGGCGGCCAGGGGTGGCCCTCAGCCTGCGGTGGGCGAGCGCTGCGGCCGATGCTTGAGCAGCGACACCACCGCGAGGGGCACCGTGGCGGTGAACAGGGCGAAGGCCGTCTCGATCGGCTCGCCGGTCCGCAGGGCGACCAGCGCGACCAGCCACGGGTAGGCGATCAGCGTGAGGATGGCGGCCAGGTGGGCGCGCCGGGTGAGGAGCACCAGCGCCACGATGAGGCCGAGGCCGGCCAGCCCGCCGAGCGGGTAGAGCGGCAGCGACACGCCGAGGATGGTCGCGAGTCCCTTGCCGCCGCGCCAGCCCACGACCACCGACCAGGCGTGGCCGACGACCGCGGCCACCCCGGCCGCGAGCGCCACGGCGAGCCGCTCCTGGGGGCCGAGACCGACGACCGACGCCATCGCGAGCGCGGCCGCCGTGGCGGCCGCCCCCTTGGCGACGTCGGCCACGAGGACCGCGGCGCCGAGCGCGAAACCGAGGTTGCGGGCGGTGTTCATCGCGCCCATGTTCCCCGAGCCGACCTCGAAGATCCGCCGGCCCTTGAGGCGGGCCGCCAACTCGGCACTGGGGACGGCGCCGAGCATGTAGCCGACCGCGATGGCGGCGAACAACGTCAGCACCGCAGGGCCTCCAGGGCACGCACGTGGCCGACGTGCCAGCGCACGAAGCGCCGCAGGGCACGCCAGTGGCGCGGGCGGTCGACCGGCGGGTGGTGGACCGCGGACGCCAGCGGCCCGCGCACCAGGGCGTCGAGCTCGGCCAGGGCCTCGCCGCCGAGGAAGAGCGCCTCGTCCGCGTCCCGGTCGCCGCCGACGCCGGCCGCGCAGGCGGCGCAGCGGGCCTGACCCGCGGGGATCCACAGGTGGCTCGGCTCGCCGCCGCACCCCGCGCACGCGCGCACGTCGGGTGCCACCCCCGCCAGCGCCAGCAGCCGCCAGGCGTACGCCAGTCCGACGGCCTCGGGGTCCGCGTGCGCGTGCAGGCCGCGCAGGCCGCTGGCGACCAGCGCGTAGCAGCGCTCGTCGACCGGCTGCTCGACCGTGAGGACGTCGGCCAGCTCCGCGAGCACGTGGGCGTACGGGTAGGCCTCGGGCCGGGCGAGGCCGGCGAGGGCGCCGTTGAGCTGGACCTGGGTGATCAACGCGAGGTCGTCGTCGTTGCGACGCCAGAACTGCACCGTGACGTCGTGGAACAGCGACAGCCGGGCCAGGTTGCCGCCGGGCAGCCGGCCCTTGCGCGCGATCGCCCGCCAGGTGCCGGTCGGCGAGAGCAGCGTCGCGACCACGTCACCGCTCGGCAGCGGCGAACGCCGCAGCACGAGGGCGTCGCGGACCTGGGTTCGGCGCACGCGTCCAGTGTAGCCGCCGGCCGCTCGACCGGGAGACGCAGCCGCGTCAGGCATCGTCGTCGTGCCACAGCAGCGAGACCGCGTCGGCGACGGGCTGCAGCGCGATCTCGGTAGCAGCCGGGAGCTCGAGCGCGTCGCCGCGCTGCAGGACGCGGAAGTCGCCGTAGGGGAGGTCGACGATGACGGCGGCATCGAGGGCGAGCAGCCAACGCGGCCGCGCCAGGCGCCAGCCGACGCGGCGCTCGAGCCGCGCCGCCACCCACGCGCGCCCAGGCAGCGCGGCGCCCGCCTCGCCCGCCGCCCGGGCGAGGCCGAGCACGCCGACCACCTGGCCTACCTCGTCGGGCCGCACCGTGGTGACCTCCCGCCTCCGTCGCGTCTCAGTTCGCCCCCGGACCCGCGTCCGCGGCGCGCGCCTTGCCGTAGGCCATGCGCAGCTTGAAGCGGGCGCGCTTGGCGGCGGCCTCCACGTCGTCCTCGCTGCGGCCCAGGCGGCGGGCGACGGCGGCCAGCGGCTCCGCCGCGCGGCCCAGGCCGTCGACGCTGGCCACCACCTCGCGGTCGCCGGGTTCGAGCCGGTCGAGGAAGGGGACCAGGTCCTCGGGCGTCGCCTTGGCCTTGGGCGCTGCGGCGGTCCGCTTCGCCTTCGTCGTCGACGCGCGCCGCCCCTTCGTGCCGCCCTGCGCGGCGGCCGCACGCTTCGATGCAGGCTTGGACTTGGCGGCGCCCGTGCGCTTCGTCGCGGCCCGCCCCTTCGCGCGGGTCGACCGCGTGCCTCGGCCACCGCCCGTCGCGGCCACGCGCGAGGCGAGCAACTCGAGGGCCTCGGCCAGCGTCAGGGCGTCCGGGTCGCTCCCCTCGCTCAACGAGGCGTTGACCTTGCCGTGCTTGACGTACGGGCCGTACTTGCCGTCGTGCAGCGTCACGGGTGCGCCGTCGTCGGGATGCTCCCCCAGCGTGCGGCGGGCGGCACCGCGGTCGCGCTTCTTGGCCAGCAGCTCGAGCGCCGTCGCGAGGTCGACGCTCAGCACGTCGGTCCCTTTGGGCAGGCTGGCGAACAGCTTCTCGTGCCGCACGTACGGCCCGAAGCGGCCGATGTGCGCCTCGACCGGCTCGCCGCTCTCCGGGTGCGTGCCGAGGCGCCGCGGAAGGTCGAGCAGCGCCTGCGCCAGCGATCGGTCGACGGCCTCGGGCGCGACGCCGGGCGGCAGCGAGACGCGCTTGGGGCGGGCCTCACCGGTGCCGTCACCGAGCTGCAGGTAGTGGCCGTAGGGGCCACGCTTGAGGAACATGGGCTCGCCGTCCGGCTGGTGCTGGCCGAGCGAGGCGTCGGGCGCGTTGCGCTCCCGCAGCGCGCGTTCGAGGTCGTCGCGGGTCAGGTCGGCGACGGCGGCCTCGTCCGGCAGGCTGGCGCGCAGCGTCTCGCCTTCGATCTCGCCCTCGACGTAGGGGCCGTAGCGTCCGACGCTGACCGCGTACGGTTCCCAGCGCGGATGCCGGATCGTGCTGATCTCCTTGGCGTCGAGGCTGGCCAGGCCGCCGGTGACCCGCTGGGCGATGCCTTGCTCGCCGGCGTAGATCGCGTCGAGGTAGGGAACGCGCGCCTGCCGCCCCTGCGCGATCTCGTCGAGGTCGTCCTCCATCTTGGCGGTGAACTTCTCGTCGACCAGCTCGGCGAACTGCGCCTCGAGCAGCTGGGTGGTGGCGAAGCCGGTGAAGGTCGGCACCAACTGGCTGCCCTGCTTGCGCACGTAACCGCGCTGCTGGATGGTGTCCAGGATCGCCGCGTAGGTGCTGGGGCGCCCGATGCCCTCGCCCTCGAGGCGCTTCACCAGGCTGGCCTCGGTGTAGCGCGCCGGGGGCTTGGTCTCGTGGGGCACGGCGGCGACGTCGCGTGGATCGATCGCGTCGCCGACCGCGAGGGGCGGCAGCGCCTGATCGCGGGCGTCGAGTTCGCCGTTGGGGTCGTCGCGGCCCTCGACGTACGCGCGGAAGAAGCCGGCGAACACGGTGGTGCGGCCGCCGGCGCGGAAGGTCGCCGTCTGGCCGTCGGCGTGGACCTCGAGTTGGGCGGTGGTGAAGCGCAGCCGCGCGTCCGCCATCTGGCTCGCGACCGTGCGCTTCCAGACGAGGTCGTACAGCGCGGCGTCGCGGTCGCGCAGGGCGAGCTCCTCGGCGGTGCGCATCTCGGTGCCCGCGGGTCGGATGGCCTCGTGCGCCTCCTGGGCGTTCTTCGACTTGCTGGCATAGGTGCGCGGCGCCTCCGGCAGGTGGTCGTCGCCGTAGCGCTCGCGCACGGTCCGGCGCACGGCGTCGAGCGCCTCCGCGGCGAGGTTCGTGCTGTCGGTCCGCATGTAGGTGATGAGGCCGCGCTCGTAGAGGCCCTGGGCGACGCGCATGGTGTCGCGGGCCGACCAACCGAGCTTGCGCGATGCATCTTGCTGCAGCGTCGACGTGATGAAGGGGGGCGCGGGTCGGCGCGCCTCCTCGCGGTGGTCGATCGCCGCGACCCGCCACGGTCGCGTCGCCGCCTCGTCGGCCAGTGCGCGGGCTCCGCGCTCGTCCAGCACGACGACGTCCTTGCCCGGGACGATCCCGGCGGCGAGCCGGCCGGTGTGGTCGTCGAAGTCCTTGCCGCTCACGAGCCGGATGCCGTCGAGCTGCGTCAGGGCGGCCCGGAAGGGGCCCGCGTCCGCGACGCGCCCCGCGTCCGCGCCACCAACGGCGGTCGCCACGGTCGCCTCGACGTCCCAGTAGGCGGCGGGGACGAAGTCCATCCGCTCCCGCTCGCGCTCGACCAGCAGCCGCACGGCCACGCTCTGGACGCGGCCGGCGGAGAGGCCCTGGGCGATCTTGCGCCACAGGAGCGGGCTGATGGCGTAGCCGACCAGGCGGTCGAGGACACGCCGGGTCTCCTGCGCCTCCACGAGGTTGGCGTCGATGTCGCGGGTCTCCTCGAGCGCGCGGCGAATGGCCGCCTCGGTGATCTCGTGGAACGCCATGCGCTTGACGGGCACCTTCGGCTTCAGGACCTCGACGACGTGCCAACCGATGGCCTCGCCCTCGCGATCCTCATCCGTCGCGATGTAGACCTCGTCCACGCCGGCGAGCGCCTGCTTGAGCGCCCGCACCTTCGACTGGTTCTGGGGCGACACCACGTAGTGCGGGCGGTAGTCACGCTCGACGTCGATGCCGTACGTCAGGCCCTTGGCGGCCTCACCGGCCTGCTTGGCGTTCGCCGGCAGGTCGCGCACGTGGCCCATGCTGGCGACCACACGAAAACCGTCGCCCAGGAAGCGCTCGATGGTGCGGGCCTTGGTGGGCGACTCCACGATGACGAGTCGGTTGTTGCCTGTCGCGGCTCTCTTCTTGGCCACGGATCACGTCCTCTCGAAACGGGCGCCATTATATGGACGGATCCGGCGGCGTCAAGGTGGCGTGCATCGCAGCGAACCGGGTGGCGGCCCGATCGGCGGCCGCCGGAGGCGCCTCGCGGGCCTCGTCAGAAGGGGCGCCGGTGCGAGATCGCCTGGCCCAGGGTCACCTCGTCGGCGTACTCCAGGTCGCCGCCGACGGGCAGGCCGTAGGCGATGCGGCTCGTCCGCACCCCGCGCTCGTGGAGCGTGCGGGCCAGGTACATGGCGGTCGCCTCGCCCTCGACGGTCGTCGAGGTGGCGAGCACCACCTCCTCGATCCCGTCGAGGCGTGCCCACAGCGCATCGAGCGTCAGCTCGTCGGGGCCGACGCCGTGCATGGGCGACAAGACGCCGTGCAGCACGTGGTAGCGGCCCTGGTAGGCGCCCGAGCGCTCGATCGCCAACACGTCGGCGGGTTGCTCGACGACGCACACGAGGGCGGCGTCGCGCCGAGGATCCTCGCAGACGGCGCACAGCGGCGCGTCCTTGCTCTTGACGTGGAAGCAGACGGGGCAGCGGTCGAGGCCGTGTTTCGCGTCGAGCAGCGCCTGCGCCAACGCCTCGACGTCGGCCGTCGGCCGGTTGAACAGGTGGAACGCCAGTCGCTGGGCGGACTTCGGGCCGATCCCCGGGAGGCGGCCGAGCTCGCGGATCAGCGTGACGAGCGGAGCGGGGAAGCGCACGAGGCGGCCGTCGGCGTCAGAACAGCCCCGGCATCCCGCCGAGGCCGCCGACGGCCGAGCCCATCTCGCTCTCCTGCAGTTCGCGGCTGCGGCGCTGCGCGTCGGCGACCGCGGCCGTCACCAGGTCCTCGAGCAGGCTGAGGTCCTCGGTGTCGACCGCGCTGGGGTCGATGGCGACCGCCGTGACGCTGCCGTCACCGGTCGCCGTGACGCGCACGAGGCCGCCGCCGGCCGTCCCCTCGACGGTCATGGCGGCGAGGCGCTCCTGCGCCTCGGCCATCTTCTTCTGGGCGCGTTGCGCCTCCTTCATCAGCTTCTGCACGTTCATGCGGAACCTCCTGGTTCGTTGGGATCGGGTCCGACGCCGATGGCATCGGGTCCGACGCCGACGGCATCGGGTCCGACGCCGTCGGCGTCTCCGGGCGTGTCGACGGGCACGGCGTCCCCGTCGTCCAGCGTGGGTGTCCCGCCGCCGGCCGCGCCCGGCGCAGCGTGCGGGACCAGCCGCACCACCCGGCCGGGGAAGACCGCGCGCAGGAGCTCGAGCCGATCGCCGGCGGCGGCCTCGGCGAGTGCCTCGGCGGAGGCACGGGCCACGGCCGGGCCGCCGGTGGCGCCGGAGGCGCGATCGCTGGCGGTGGCGGGTCGTTCGGGCGTGGCCTCCGCGAACGGGTCCGGCTGGACGCCTTCGTCGAACGGGTCGTGCGGGGCGCCTTCACCGAAGGGGTCGGGTGGAACGCCCTCGCCGAAGGGGTCGCCGGGCCGCCCCCCGTCACCATCGGTGCGCCCGCTCTCGGGCGGGGTCGGTGCCGACAGGGTCGGTGGGGGCAGGACCGGGACCGGCGCCGCGGGCGCCGACCCCGTCACGGCTTTTTTGCATCGGCCGCGCCTCCGGGCGACCTGGGGCCATGCCGGTCGCGGCCACCTGGCCCCTCGATCACGACCTCGAGCCAGGCCGCGTCGGCATCGTCGAGCAGCTGCAACAGCTCCCGTTCGCGCTTGCGCAGTTGACCGAAGTGGAACGCATGGCGCTCGTCGTACCGGAGCGTCAGGGTCCCGGCGTCGACCTCGGCGGTCGCGGGCAGCAGGAAGGCCTTCAGCTGGGTGCCGGCGCGCGCCATCACCGGGTGCCAGGAGAAGCGTGGCGCGCGAGGACCGTCGGCGGCGTGCGGCGCCTCGTCCGCCACCGTCGTCGCGTCGTCCGCAGGCGGCGGCTGGACCGCCTCGGGCGCCGCGGACGCGGCGGGCGTGGGCGCCGCGGGCGTAGCTGGCGGGGGCGCACCGCGCCCGTTCGGCTCGAACTCAGCGGGGGCCGCCCGCGCCATCGGCTCCGCTGCCGCCGCCGCGACCGGGCGCGGCTCGTCGGCCGGTTCGCGCTGCCGGTCGCGTCGCAGGGAGGTCGCGACCCGCAGCAGGGCGACCTCGAGCGCGTAGAGGTCGTTCTGCCGCACGAACCGCTCGCTCGTCTCGTCGAGCGCCTCGATGGCGCGGGCGAGATCGTCGGCCCCGAGCCCGATGGCGGGCCCGGGTTCGCCGGTGACCGTGGCGAACAGGGCGTCACGCAGCGTGCGGCCCAACTGCTCGGCGACCGTCCGCGGCGCGAAACCGTCCCGGTAGAGCGAACCCGCCTCGCCGAGCAGCGTGTCCCAGGCACCGCCGGCCAGCGCCGAGGCGAGCCGCACCAGGCGTTCGCCGGGAGGCAACCCGAGCGCCGCCTCCGCGCGCTCCAGCGTCACCCGTTCGCCCTCGACCAGCAGGCGCTCGAGCAGCGACTCCGCGTCGCGCATCGCGCCATCGGCCGCCCGGGCCACCAGCCCCAGGGCGTCGTCGTCGGCCTCCACGCCGGCCTCCGCCGCCAGGCGCGTCAGCTTGGAGCGGATCTGTTCGACGCTCAACCGACGGAAGCGGAAATGCTGGCAGCGCGACAGGACCGTCGGGGGCAGCTTCTCGGGTTCGGTCGTCGCCAGGACGAACACGAGCCCCGGCGGCGGCTCCTCGAGGGTCTTGAGCAGCGCGTTGGCCGCCGCTCGCGAGAGCATGTGGGCCTCGTCCAGGACCCAGACGCGCCGCCCGCCACGCAGCGAGGCGAGGCGGACCTTCTCCCGCAGGTCGCGGACGTCGTCGACCGAGTTGTTGGAGGCGGCGTCGAGTTCGATGACGTCCGGGTGATCGCCGCGCTGCACCAGCAGGCACGACTCGCAGGCCCCGCAGGGGCGCTCGGGGGCCTCGGCGTCGCAGTTCACCGCCATGGCCAGCAGGCGCGCGGTGGTGGTCTTGCCGACACCGCGCGGACCGGAGAACAGGTACGCGTGGCCGACGCGCCCAAGCCGCAACGCGGCGAGGAGCACGTCCTTGACGTGTTCCTGCCCCACGACCTCGTCGAAGCGGCGCGGGCGCGCCCGCTGGTAGATCGACGCCATCGGCGCCAAGCTACCACGCGTGTCGGCGGCGTCCCCGGCCGGGTACCATGCCTGGGATGGTAGCGACACGGGTCGGGCTCGGGATCGCCCTGGGCGGCGGAACGGCGCGCGCCGTGGCGCACGTCGGCGCGCTGGAGGTGTTGGCCGCCCGCGGCTGGCGGGCGGAGGCCCTCGCCGGAACCAGTTCGGGCGCGATGATCGGGGCGATGGCGGCCCTGGGGATGTCGGCGGCCGAGATCGCCGCGCTGGTCCGCGGGATCGACGTTCGCGACCTCTGGCGGCAGGCCCTCGATCCAGGCCTGGACCAGGCCAGCCTGATCCGTGGCCGGAAGCTCGAGGCCTGGCTCGAGCGTCACGTGTTCCAGGGCGCGACCTTCGACGACCTGCAGGTGCCGTTGCTGGTCGCCTGCACCGACCTCATGACGGGTGATCTCGGGTTCCTGAGCGAAGGATCCTTGGCCCGCGCGGTGGTGGCGAGCTCCGCCCTGGCGGGTTTCTTCTCCCCGGTGATCGACGGCGACCGCGTGTGGGTGGACGGCGGGTTCGTGGAGGCCGTGCCCTTCCGGGCCCTGGCCCAACTCGACCCCGAGCGCTCCCTCGGGCTGCACGCCGGCATCGACGCCAGTCGATCGCGGGTGATCGGGCTCGTTCGCTGGCTCCACGGGACGCCCGCCGGCGCGCGCTGGCGCGATTGGCTGTTGGCGCGGGGTGCGTTGGGCCCCTGGCGGCGGCTCGCGCGCGGCACGGCGCTGGCCGCGAAGTCGTACGAGCGGGGCCTGAGGGTGCCGCCCGGTGCCCGCCTCGTCTCCAGTTACCCTCGGGTCGCGTGGTGGGACTTCCACCGCATGGACGAGGCGATCGCCGCCGGCAGACTGGCCGCGGAGGTCGCCTTCGAACGGGACGGGCTCGGGGCCTGGCTCGCGGGTGGAACCGATGCGGAGACGCGTTCGGAGGACCGCCCGGGAGCGGAAGTCGGAGGGGTTGCCACGTGAACTGGTTCCTGTTGGATGCCGTGGAGCGATCGGCCGTGTGGCAGCCCGCAGAGGCGATGGCCGCGGGCGGCGAGCGCGTGCGCCGCGCCTACCCCGCGGCGTGGCAGGCGACCCGGCTCGTCGGCGGCGATCTGGCCGATGCCGTGGCGGACGCCCTGCTCTACGGGGAGGGGGCCTGGTCGCGGGTCGCCGCCGGGGGTCCCGAGGCCCTGGCGCGCGACGTGGAGGGCGCCCTGCGCGCCGACGTCGCGCGGATCGTGCAGGTCGTCTCCGCCGCCATCGCGCAGCAGGTGGCGCCGCCCTGGCCGGTGGCGGCGCCCGCTGGCGTCGACCCGACGCGCGCGGAGGTGGCGGCGGGGCTGCGGGCCGGCGACGTCGGCGGCGTGGTGGCGGCCCTCGTGCGTCACGCCGCCTGGCGGGGCGCGGGACCGCTGGCCAGGCACGCGGCGATCGCCTGGGACGGCCACGCCTGGGGGCCGGCGAGTCCACCGCCGGCCGACCCGCTCGTCGGGGTCGACGAGCAGCTCGCGCGTCTCGATACCAACGTCGCCGCCTTCGTCGCCGCTCGCCCGGCGCACGCGACGCTGCTCTACGGGCCGCGCGGCAGCGGCAAGTCGACCGCGGTTCGCGGCCTCCTCGAACGTTTCTCCGCTGCGGGACTCCGCCTGGCCGAGGTCGGGGCGGACGTCGGCGCCCTGCCACGCGCGCTGGCGGCGTTGGGGCCGTGGCCTTACCCGACGCTGTTGGTGCTCGACGACCTGGCCTTCGAGGACGGCGAGCCAGGGTACCGCCCGCTGCGGTCGCTGCTGGAGGGTGGGCTCAGGGGCCTGCCGCCGCGTCTGCTGGTCGTGGCGACGTCGAACCGTCGCCACCTGGTGCGCGAGCGCCTCCGCGATCGTCCGGATCCGCTGGACGACGACGTCCACGCGTGGGACACGCACCACGAGCGGTTGGCGTTGGCCGACCGCTTCGGTCTGGTCCTCACCTTTCCGCACGTGGACCGCGCCCGCTACCTGACGCTCGTCGCGGGGCTCGCCGAGATGGCCGGTCTGACGCTCCCGGAGGACTGGCGCTCGGCCGCCGTGCGCTTCGCCGAACGCGGCAACGGCTACGCCGGGCGGACGGCCCGGCAGTTCGTCACCGAGATCGCGCAGGGCGGCGGAGCCGACGACGGGCCGCGCGATGCCGACGGGCCGGGCGGGGCCGACGGGCCGGACGAGGCCGACGGGCCGGACGAGGCCGACGGGCCGGGCGGGGCCTAGCGCTCCGCGTCGGTCTCCGGGCCCTGCGCGCGCAGCGTCGTGGCCTCGGCGTGAAGCTCCAGGAGCCAGGCGCCGATGGCGTACACCTCGCCGCGCCGCAGGGGCCGGCCCGGGTCGGCGAGGTCGAAGCCCGCGGCGACGAGGTCGGACCACGCGGTCCCCGCCTCGCCCACCGGTAGCGCGTTCGGTACCCCGGCCGCGAGCAGGAAGGCGGCGACGATCTCGGCCGCCTGGGCCGCCTCGAGCGGGCCGTCGGGCCGCCCCAACCGTGCGATCACGCGGCTTCCGGCGTCCGGCGCGCCCATCGCCCGCTGCCCCAGGTTGGCGAGCAGGTGCAGCAGGCTCGCGGGTGCGGCCTCGGCGTCCAGCGCGGGATCGTTGGCGTAGCCGCCGACCGCGAGGCCCCAGCGCAGCATCGCGCGGAACGCCTCGTAGTGGGCGTGTTTGGCGGGGCCGGCGGGGGGGCGCGAGCGCACGTCGGGGAGGTGGGCGCCGCGGGCGGCGAGGCGCGTCCGGACGGCCGCTACCGCGCCGGGACCGGTCGCCACCACGCGCGGCGACAGGCCGCGGGCGCTGCCGTACGCGGCGGCGACCCCCGCCGCCTCCGCCATCGCCATGCCGAACGGCACGACCCGGGCGCTGGCGTGCGCCATCGGGTCGTAGCCGGCCGACCGGCCGACGACCCACAGGCCGTCGACGCCGCGGGGCAGCAGCATGCACAAGCGGCCGCCGTAGACCTCGGGCAACCCGAAGACGAAGCCGTCGTCGCTCGGGCGCAGGGTCTGGACGTCGAGCGGGTAACCGCCGGCGGCGACGTCCTGATCCGTGACGACGTGGTCGAGGACGTCGTCGATCGTCAGCCGGCACTCGGCATCGAGGTGTCGCGTCTGGCGCACGTAGAGAGCGTCGGCGACGCCGCCGGCCCGGGCGCGCTCGAACCCCGGCAGGTCGCGCGCGAGCCAGGCGACGATGCGGTCGATCTCGGCCGCCGCGCGGGCGCGGCCCGCGTCGCGGCTCGCGGGATCGAGGGCGTCGACGCCGTAGATCAACAGCGCATTGACCAGAACCGAGCCGTCGTCCTGGCGGCCGAGGTTGAGGCCGCGCAGCCGCAGATCCGGGTCGACGGCACGGTAGGCGGCCGGGTGCCCGCCGAAGTGACCGTAGGCGACCCGCTCGTCGACGTAGGCGTAGCCGCGGCCGCGCCCCGCCGCGCCGCGGCGCAAGGCGTCCCAGTCGACGCCGTCGATGCGGAAGACCAGCGTGTCCGCCATGCGGGCGTCCAGGCCGATGGAGGCGAAGCCCCAGGTGCTCGCCGCACCGGCCGCGTCCGCCAGGTCGGCGTCGGCGGTGCCGTCCACCACCTGCGCCGCCCGCAGGCCGTCGCCGCCGACGAGGACGCCGACGACCCGTTCGCCGACCCGCCACGGTCGCGGCGTCGGCTGGGAGAGGCGGACCGTCACGCCGGCCGCCGCGAGCAGGTCCGCGAAGGCGCGCTCGGCCCGCTCGAGGTCGAACGCCCCGAAGCGCCCCACCATCCGCCACCAGCGCTCGAACAGGCCGCGCTGGTAGTCCACGGGCGTGACCCGCAGGTCGAGCACGTTGAGCGCCCCGCGGACGAACAGCCCGCCCAGGCGTGGGTCCTCGGCCAGCAGCAGGGTGCGCGCGCCCTCCTCGGCGGCCGCGACCGCCGCCGCGATCGCCTCGGGCTCGGCGCCGACGACGATGACGTCCCACCACTCGCTGGGCCTCTCCGGCGCGGCCGCGATGGCCGAGATCGCCGCCGCGTGCCCCCCGAGGAGGAGGATCGCCACAGCGAGGACCCGGTGCGAACAGCGTCGCAGCTTCACGCGGGGAGTGTAGCAGCGCCGGTCTGACGGACTCCTCACGCGGTCTCAGCTTCGTCTGGTAGCCTTCGCGCCGAGGAGGCAACCCCATGCGCCGTCCCCCAGCGGGCCCCGCCGGTATCCTGATCGCCGCCCTGGGCCTCGTCCTCGCCGCCTGCGAGGCCGATCCCGCCCCCCAGCTGCACGAGCTCGTCGTGACCGGCGCGTTGGAGCGACGGGTCGCCTGGTTCTACGGCGAGCCGCGCGCGTTCACCTTCGAGGGCGAGGAACGGGTCCTCAGCGTGGCCGACGCCGGCCCCTCGCTCGACCCCTGGGCGGTTCCCGCGGCGCTGTGGATCGACGGCGCACCCGCCTGGGTCGACGCCCCGCCCGGGTCGCTCGAGGCGCCGGTCGAGGCGCGCCGTATCCCCCTGACGACCGACCTGCAGATGCGCACGGAGCGCGAGACGCGCGCGGTGCTGTACTACGACGGCAGCGCCTGGCTCACGCTGGGCCAGTTCGACCCCGGCGGGCTCAACGTGCGCGTCACGCCGCGGCCCCGGCTCGCCGGGCTGCGCGGCCTGGGCGAGTTGACCAACCCCGAGGCCGACGCGCTCAGGCGGGTGCTCGAGGACCTCGGCGAGCCCCTCGTCGTGTCGGTTCTCGCGGAGCCCGACGTCCCCCGTCGCTCGGTGGACGGCGTCGCCGAGCAGCGCGCGACGGCGGTCCACGTCACCGCCGGGGTGCCCACCGACGTCGGCGCGTTCCGGCCCGCCCCGCGCGAGGTGCCCTTCGAGGTCGTCGCGCGCGGCCAGCAGGCGGCCGGCGTCGCGGCGCCGTCGTACCAGCTGCTGCGCAGCGCCGACGAGCTGGCGGCGGCGTGGAACCGCGCGTACGGCGCGTCGCTGCAGCCGCCGCCCCTGCCGGGCGCCGACCTCGAGCGCGAGACGCTGCTGGCCGTCTTCCTCGGCCCCAAGCCGACCGGCGGCTACGGGGCGGAGGTGCGCGGCGTGACGCTGGAGGGGGGCGACCTGTTCGTCGACCTCGTCGAGACCGAACCGGACGCCGGCGCGATGGTCACGCAGGCGCTCACCAGCCCCTGGCTCATCGTGCGGGTGCCACGCGGCGGCGTGGCGGCCGTCTGGTTCCGCGACCCGGGCGACGGTCGCCTGATCGCGGTCGCTCGGCGCAGCGACTGACCGAGGGCGGCGGACGCCTCAGGTCAGCGTCATCGGGTCGAACAGCTTGCGGTACTCCACGGTCGCGTAGCGGTCGGTCATGCCCGAAAGGTAGTCCACCACGGCCTGCTGCGCGCCCAGCCGGTCGACCTCGGCGCGGACGTCCGGCGGCAGCATGTCCGGCTGACCCACGTAGGCGTGGTAGAGGCGCTCGAGGATGTGGTCGGCCTTGCGGGTCATGCGGATCTGCCGGTGGTGGTGGTAGAGGTTGCGGTAGAGGAAGCGCTTGAGCTCGGCGAGTTCCGCGCCCAGTTCGGCACCGTGCCGGACGAGGGTGTCGCCGTGCGCCCGCACGTCGTCGATCGATGCGATGCCCGTGGCCTCGAGGGCCGCGTCGGTGTGGCGGATCGTGTCGTCGATCATCGTCCCCAGCAGTTCGCGCACGAGCGCGTAGCGGGCGCGGTTGTCGAAGCGCGCGGGATCGACGCCGAGGCGCTGCATGAGCCGGCCGACCACGGCCACCTCCGCCACCTGGACGGGGGAGAGGTGGCCCGACCGGAGGCCATCGTCGAGGTCGTGGGCGTTGTAGGCCAACTCGTCCGCGACGTTGACGACCTGCGCCTCGAGGCTCGGGCGGGCGTCCGGCTCCCACGAGGCATCGGCGACGTCGTACTCCGTCTCGTGCTTCATGATCCCCTCGAGCGTCTCCCAGGTGAGGTTGAGGCCCGCGAAGCCGGGGTACCGGCGTTCGAGTTCGGTCACGATGCGCAGGCTCTGCCGGTTGTGGTCGAAGCCTCCAGCGTCGGCGGCCAACCGGTCCAAGGTCCGCTCGCCCGCATGCCCGAAGGGCGGGTGCCCCAGGTCGTGCGCCAGCGCGACCGTCTCCGCGAGGTCCTCGTTGAGCCCTAGCGCGCGCGAGATCGCGCGCGCCACCTGCGCGACCTCGAGCGTGTGGGTCAGCCGGGTCCGGTAGTAGTCGCCCTCGTAGTTGACGAACACCTGCGTCTTGTACTCGAGCCGACGGAACGCGCTGGTGTGGATGACGCGGTCCCGGTCCTTCTGGAACGCGGTCCGGAACTCGCTCTCGTCCTCACCGTGCAAGCGGCCGCGGGAGGCGCCGGCGAACGCCGCGTACGGCGCCAGCGTGCGGCGCTCCCCGTCCTCGAGACGCGCTCTCGTCATCAACATGATGCGGCATCGTACCGCGGGCGGGGGCCGGAGCACCCGCCCGCGGCCTGGAGCCACCTGCGGTGCCAACGGCCCCAGGCGGGCGCCCCGACCCCCGCCATCGCCGGGTGGGTCCGGGGGTCGTGAGCCGGGCGTGGGTCTCGACCGCCGCGGCCAGCGGGTGGACCCCGGGCGTCGTCTGCCGGGCGGGGCGCCGATCCCGCTCACGCTACGCGAAGGCAGGCGACGTCGGCGGGGGTGGGGCCCGCGCGCGGGACCGTTGGCACCTCCGGTGGCTCCAGGTCCCGCGCGCGGGCCCCGCCCCCGCCGCCCGAGCGGTAGCGTAGGCGCATGGAGAACCTCGATCGGTTCCTCGACGTGGCGCTCGACGCCGCGTTCGTGGCGGGGCAGGCGACGCTGGCGCACTTCCGGACGGGCGTCGAGGTGGAGACGAAGGGCGATGCGACGCCGGTGACGCTGGCCGATCGGGCAGCGGAGGCGATCGTGCGGGAGCGGTTGGGGCGGGCGTTTCCCGGCCACGGCATCGTGGGGGAGGAGGAGGGCGCCGAGCGGGCCGACGCGTCGCACGTCTGGTGGGTCGACCCGATCGACGGCACCAAGGCCTTCGTGCGCGGCGTGCCGCTGTATGCCGTGCTCATCGGCCTCGAGGTCGAGGGTCGCATCGAGGTCGGGGTGGCGCACTTTCCGGCACTCGGGGAGACCGTGTACGCGGCCAGCGGCCGGGGCACGCGGCTCAACGGGCGGCCCGTGCGGGTGCGCGACACGGCCGAGCTCGCCGCCGCGTACGTCGCTTTCACCGACGCCGGCTCGTTCGAGCGGCACGGGCGCGCCGACGCGTGGGCGCGCCTGCGGGCGGCGACCGCGTACCAGGCGGGCTGGAGCGACGCGTACGGCCACGCGCTGGTGGCCAGCGGCCGACTGGAACTGATGCTCGACCCGGTCATGCACCCCTGGGACGCCGGCCCCTTCCCGGTGCTCCTGCGCGAGGCCGGCGGGCGCTTCGCGGACTGGTCCGGGCGCGAGACGATCCACGGCGGCGAGGCCCTGTCGACGAGCGAGCGTCTGTGGCCGCAGGTGGCGGCGCTGATCGGCGA
This sequence comes from uncultured bacterium, assembly GCA_964549045.1. Classification (GTDB taxonomy): domain Bacteria; phylum Deinococcota; class Deinococci; order Deinococcales; family Trueperaceae; genus JAABTL01. Next base: position 23,993 of record CAZJUA010000187.1, read on the forward strand.
GCGCGAGGCCCCGCGGCGCGGCTGACGGGCGCCGCGCCGCCTGGGGCGGGCGCCGATGCGGGCGCGACCGTGGCCGGGGCCACCCTGGCGCCGCCGAGGGCGCATAGACTGGGGCCCATGGACGCCCCCCGCCGCCGCGCCACCGTCACCGTCCCCATCGGGCACGTCCTACTGGGCGGCGACCATCCGGTGGTCGTGCAGTCGATGACCAACACCGACACCGCCGACGTCGCCGCCACCGTCGAGCAGGTGGCCACGCTCGCCCGCGCCGGCTCCGAGATCGTGCGCATCACGGTCAACAACCGGGCGGCCGCTGCGGCGGTCCCCGAGATCCGCGACCGGCTGCTCGATCAGGGGCTCGACGTGCCGCTGGTGGGCGACTTCCACTTCAACGGCCACCAGCTGTTGCGCGAGTTCCCGCAGGCGGCCGAGGCGCTCGCCAAGTACCGCATCAACCCCGGCAACGTGGGGGTGGGCGAGCGCCACGACGCCAACTTCGTCACCATGGTCGAGGTCGCCAAGGACTTCGATCGCCCGGTGCGGATCGGTGTCAACTGGGGGTCGCTCGACCAGGCGCTGCTGACCGAGCTGATGGACGCGAACGCACGCCTGAGCGAGCCGCGCTCGGCGCACGCCGTCATGATCGAGGCGATGCTGCAGTCGGCCCTGCGCTCGGCCGAGCTGGCGGAATCCGTCGGCCTCGGCCGCGACCGCATCGTGCTGTCCGTCAAGGTCAGCCAGGTGCCCGACCTGTGGGACGTGTACCGCCAGCTCGCCGCGCGCTGTGACTACCCGCTCCACGTCGGCCTGACCGAGGCCGGCATGGGCATCAAGGGGGCGGTCGCCTCGACGGCGGGCCTGGTGCCGCTGCTGGCGGAAGGCATCGGTGACACGATCCGGGTGTCGCTGACGCCGGACCCGGGCGCACCGCGCGAGCGCGAGGTGGAGATCTCCCAGGAGATCCTGCAGGCCGTGGGCCTGCGCCGGTTCGCCCCCAGCGTGACGGCCTGTCCGGGCTGCGGCCGCACCACCAGCACGCTGTTCCAGGAGATGGCGCGCGACATCCAGGCGTACCTCAAGGCCCGCATGCCCGAGTGGCGGGAGACGTACCCGGGCGTCGAGGGCCTGAGGGTCGCCGTGATGGGGTGCGTCGTCAACGGTCCGGGGGAGAGCAAGCACGCCGACATCGGCATCTCGCTGCCGGGCACGGGCGAGTCCCCGCGCGCGCCGGTGTACCGCGACGGCGTCTTCGTGGGGACGCTGCAGGGCGCCGAGATCGTCCCCGAGTTCAACCGCATGCTCGACGCGTACGTCGTGGAGCGCTACGGCGGCGGTCGCCGGGCGGCCGACGAGCGCATCGAGCTGCCCACCGGTGGCTGAGGACGCCGCCGGTGGCGACCGAACGCCAGGCCCCCATGGCGGGCGTGGCCCCCGTGCTACCGTCGCGGCCAACGGGGGACCCTGAAGCGGGTTCGGGAGGGCCATGACCGTCGCGCAGGCGATCGCCAGCTGCACCGAGGAGACGCGGGCGCACTCGAGCACCTTCTACCTGGGCTCGAGGTTGTTCCGTGGCGAACGGCGTTCGGCCGTGACGGTGATCTACGCGGTCTGCCGTGCCGGCGACGACGCCGTCGATCAGGCGTCGAGCGCCGCCGAGGCACGCGAGCGGCTGGCGGATTGGTGGGCCGGCGTGCAGCGCGCCTACGCGGGCGCACCCGATCCCGAGGCGGCGGTGGAGGTCGGCCTGGCGTGGGTGCTGGAACGCCACGACGTCCCGTTGCCCGCCTTCGAGGAGCTCTACCTGGGGCTGGCCTCCGATCTCGAGCCGACCGACGTCGCCGACCTCGACGAGTTGATGCTGTACTGCCGGCGTGTGGCCGGCGTGGTCGGCTGGCTGGTGGCGCCGGTCGCGGGCTACCGCGGCGGTCCCGAGACGCTCGACATGGCGATGTCGCTCGGCCTGGCGATGCAGCTGACGAACGTGCTGCGCGACGTGGGGGAGGACCTGCGCCTGGGGCGCTGCTACCTGCCCGCCGACCTGCGGACCAAGTACGGCGTTACACTTGAGCAACTGCGTGCTGGGGAGATCACACCACAGTACGTCGCGCTCCTCGAGGAACTCGTGGCCCTCACCCACCGCCTCTACCGCGAGGGGTGGCGCGGCATCCCCCGCCTCCATGGCGTGGCGTCGCTCGGGGTCGCGGTCGCCGCCCTCAACTACGAGGCCATCCTGCGCAAACTCCGTCAGAACGGCTTCGACAACCTCAACCGGCGCGCCTACCTGCGCCCCGTCGAGCGCATCGCCCTGATCCCCCGCGCCGTCTTGCAGCTGGCTGGCGGCCCCGCCCGCGAGGCGCGCGGGGCCCGCTCGTGACGTCCACGCCCTGGCGGCCGCCGCTCAGGGAACCAAGGAGGGGCCGCGTGCCCGATTACGACGTCCTGACCATCGGCGCGGGGCACAACGCCCTCGTCGCCAGCGCCTACCTCGCTCAAGCCGGCCTCGCGGTCGGCGTCTTCGAGCGCCGGCCGATCGTGGGCGGCGCGGTCTCGACGATCGAGCAGGTGCCCGGCTACCGCTTCGACCTCGGCGGCTCCGCCCACATCCTGATCCGCAACACGCCGATCGTCGAGGAACTCGGCCTCGAGCGCTTCGGCCTCGACTACATCGACGTCGACCCGCTGTTCTTCGCCCCCTTCGAGGACGGCGACCACCTGCTGTTCCACCGCTCGGAGGCCCGTACCATCGAGGGCATCGAGGCGCGCTTCCCGGGCGAGGGCGAGGCCTACGGGCGTTTCCTCGACGAGTGGCGGCCCTTCGCGCGGGCAGTGCGCGACCTCTTCCTCGCCACGCCCGACCCGCTGACGCTGGGCGGCACCGCGATGTCGGGGAAGGCGGTACCCGGCGACTGGCGCAAGGCGCTGCCGCGCATCCTCAAACCCTACGGCGAGCTCGTCGACGACTACTTCCGCGAGGAGAAGGTCAAGGCGCCGCTGGTGTGGATGGCGGCCCAGTCCGGCCCGCCGCCCAGCGAGCCGCTCACGTCGCCCTTCTTGCTGTGGCACCCGCTGTACCACGAGGGCGGGATGGCCCGCCCGCGCGGCGGCTCGGGCATGCTCACCCAGGCGCTGGCGCGCCACGTCGAGGCGCACGGTGGGGCGGTCCACGTGGGCGCGGCGGTCGACGAGATCCTGGTCGAGGGCGGCCGTGCGACCGGCGTGCGCGTCGGCGAGCAGGTGTACACCGCCCGCGTCGTGCTCGCGGGTGCGCACGCGCTGGAGACCTTCGGTCGCCTGCTGCCCGCGGAGCACCGGCCGCCGAACGCGGCCGGGATGCGCGTCGGCAACGGTTTCGGCGCCATCGTCCGGCTCGCCCTGTCGGCGCCGATCCGCTACACCGCCCACCCCGGCGACGAGGCGCGCCGGGCACTGCAGTTGATCTGCCGCGACCGCGCCCAGGTGTCCGCCGCCTACGGCGACTACCTCGCCGGCCGCCCCGCGGCCGACCCGCCGATCGTCGCGATGAGCTTCTCGGCCGTCGACGACACGCTGGCCCCGCCCGGCGGCGAGGTGCTGTGGCTGTGGGCCCAGTACTACCCGTACCAGCTCGCCGGCGGACGCAGCTGGGACGACATCGCACCCGAGGTCGAGGCGTCGATCCTCGACGCCTACGAGGCGTACGCCCCCGGTACCAAGGCGAAGGTCGTCGGTTCGCTCTTCCAGCACCCCGCCTGGCTCGAGCGCGAGCTCGGGCTGTTCCGGGGCAACGTCATGCACCTCGAGATGAGCCTCGACCAGATGTTCGCGCTGCGTCCCTTCCTCGGAGGTCACGCCTACCGGGCGCCCGGCGTGCGCGGCCTGTACCTCACCGGCGCCAGCACGCACCCCGGCGGCGGCATCATGGGGGCCTCCGGCCGCAACGCGGCCCGCGAGGTGCTCAAGGACCTGCGCCGGCCGACCGTCGCGTTGGGGCGGGGCGTGCGCCGGGCGCTGGGAGGCGAAGGGCGCGACGGCCCGCGATCGTGAGCGGCGGAGGTACCGCCCCATCGCACGCCGCGGCGGCGGGCATGAGGGCCGACGAACGTCGCTGGCTGATGAGCGGGTTCGTGCCCGTGCTCGCGGGCGCCGCCGGCGTCGCGGCTTGGGCGCCGGAGATGACCTACCTGCAGTTCCACGTCGCCTTCACGCTGCCGTGGCTCGCCTGGTTGGCGATCGGCGCCATCCGCGCCGTCCGCGCCGGGCGTCCGCTGGCCGGACGCCTCGGCGGCGACCGCGCGGCGTGGACGGGCCTCGGCGCCCTCTCCCTGGCGGCGCTCGCCTACACCTGGCCCTGGGACCGGGCGCTGATCGCGCAAGGCGTGTGGGGGTACCCGGACGGCCGCGTGCTCGCCAAGCTCGGCGGCGTCCCGCTCGAGGAGCTGGCCTTCTTCCTCATCCAGACCTGGATCGTCGGCCTGACGACGTTCGCCGTGGGGCGGTCGCTCCTCGCCGGGTCCGCGACCGCGGGTCCCGCTCGGGGCGTCGGTCCGTCGGCGCAGGCGTTCCGGTGGGCCGGCGCGCTGCTCGCGCTGGTCGGCGCCGGCGCAGGGCTGCTGCTGTGGCCCACCGAGCCGGGCCGCTACCTCGGGCTCATCCTCGTGTGGTCCATGCCGGTGGTCGCCCTCCAGTGGGCGTTCGGCGGCGATCTGCTGTGGTCGCGGCGGCGGGTGCTCCTCCTGGCGATCGGCCTGCCCACCGCCTGGCTCTGGTTCGCCGATCGGCTGGCGATCGGTTGGTCGATCTGGTGGATCTCGGAGGAGTTGACGCTCGGCCTGCGTCCCCTCGGGCTGCCGCTCGAGGAGGCGGCGTTCTTCCTGCTGGCGAGCACGATGGTCGTCGGCGGCCTGCTGCTCGCCCTGCATCCGGTGACGCTCCCGCGGTTGCGGCGGCTCGGGGCTGAGTTGGCGCGGCGCCCGTGGCGCGCGTGGCTGGCCGTCTGGGCGTTCACGATGATCCCGACGCCGCTGTTCCCGGACCTGTTCGCCCCGCTGGCTTACGCCAGCACGTCGGCGCTGGCGCTGGCGGTGCTCGTCTACGCCCTGCGGCACTACGGCACCCGCAGCTGGGCGCTCTTCGCCGCGGCCTTCGCCTTCGGCGTGGCCGTCGAGGTCCTCGGTGAGCGCACCGGGTTTCCGTTCGGGGCCTACAGCTACCTGGCGCCCGGGCCGGCGCTCCTCGGCGTGCCGCTGTTGGTGCCGCTCGGCTGGTTCGCCTTCACCCTCATCGCGCTGGCGGTGGCGCCGCGTGGCCGCGCCCGCTGGTTCGCCCCGCTGGCGCTCGTCGCCTGGGACCTCGGCCTCGACCCGCTGATGGTGCGCGAGGGCTTCTGGGCGTTCGAGCAGGGGCCCTACTTCGGCGTGCCGTGGTCCAACTTCGCCGGCTGGTACCTCGCCGGCTGGCTGCTCGTCGCGCTCCTCCTGTGGATCGAACCTAGATTGGCGGACGAGGAGGGCGCCGACCTGCGCGCCACCTTCGCGGCGCAGGCCTTCCTGATCGGCGTGGGACTCGCCTTCTTCGGTCTGCCATGGGCCGGGCTGATCGCCGCGATCGCGATGCTGGCGGTCGCGACGCCCGGGCTGCGGGCCGCGTGGCGGCCGCGCGAAGGGGACCCCGCGGCGTGAGCGGCGCCCGGCTGCGCGCCCTGTGGGCCTCGCTGCTGGAGCCCGTGATCGCGGCGGCGCTGCCGGCGATCATGCGGCGCGCGCTGCGCCGCGGGCTGGCGGGCGTCTGGGCTCGCACGGAGGCCCCACCCCCCGAAGGCAGCACCAACTTCGTTGACAGCGCCCACTACGATGGCGGCGCGGTGGTCGTCGCCAACCACCACAGCTGGTGGGACGCCTACCTGGCGTGGGCCGTCGCCGACCGCCACGGGCGGCCGTCGGGCGCCATCATGGACGAGGCCCAGCTGGCCCGCTTCCGTTTCTTCCGCGGGCTCGGCGCGGTCTCCGACCGCGAGCCGCGCGCCGCCGCCCGCCGCGCCGCCGCGGGCGCATGGCTGTTCGTCTACGTCGAGGGCGAGCTGCGTCCGCCCGGTCCGCTGGGTCCGGTCCGGCCCGGGGCCGCCGCCATCGCGCGCTGGGCCGGCGTGCCGGTGCTGCCGCTCGCGATTCGCTGCGTCATGCGTGGAGGCGAGCGCCCCGAGGTCTACCTGCGCTTCGGCGCGCCGCTCGCCAGCGGCGTCGACCACGAGACGCTGGCGCGGTCCCTGGCCGAGCTGCTCGGACGCCTCGACCGCGATCTCGCCGCGGCCACCGATGCCGAGGCCCCGCTGCCCGGCTACGCCCCGTGGTGGCGCGCCGCCGACCGCAGCCACGAGCGCCTGGCGCGCTGGCGGGCGTGGTGGGGGGCCTCGTGACCGGCGACCCCGCGGCCGCCGGTGCCGCCACCGCGCTCGCCGACGCGGCCTTCTGGCTCGTCGCCGCCTTCCTCTCGGCCCAGGCCGCCGTGCTGCTGCTCAACCTCGTCGCCTTCCCGCTGCTGGGGGCGCGGGCCGGGCGCGCCGGCGCGGCGCGCGGGCGGCGCCGCCCGCGGGTGTCGCTGCTGGTGCCGGCGCGCAACGAGGCCGAAACGCTGCCGACGACGCTACCGACCTTCCTCGCGCAGGGCGCCGACGAGGTCCTCGTGCTCGACGACGGCTCGAGCGACGCGACGCCCGCCATCCTCGCCGCGGCCGACGGGCTGAGGGTGCTGGCCGGCGCGCCGCTGCCGCCGGGCTGGTCCGGGAAGAACTGGGCCTGCCACCAGCTCGCGCGCGCCGCGACCGGCGAGGTGCTGGTCTTCACCGACGCGGACGTCGCGTGGCGACCCGGTGCCCTCGATCGGGTCGTCGCCGAGCTGGAGGCGACCGGCGCCGGCCTGCTCAGCGCCTGGCCGCGGCAGCGCTGCATCACCCTGGGCGAGCGCCTGGTGGTGCCGCTCGTCGACCTGCTGCTCCTCGCCAACCTGCCGCACCCGCTGGTGCGCGCGCTGCCGTTCGCGAGCCTCGCGGGCGCGAACGGCCAGCTGATGGCCTGGCGGCGCGATGCCTACGAGCTCGTCGGCGGCCACGCCGCGCTGCCGGGCGAGGTGCTGGAGGACGTGCGCCTCGCGCACCGCGCCAAGCGGCTCGGCGTGCCGCTCACGCTGCGGCTCGGTGGCCCATGGCTCGAAACGCGCATGTACCGCGGCTGGGACGAGGTCGTCGCCGGCTTCGGCAAGAACGTACTCGCGGCCGCCGGCGGCTCGCCGACGGCGCTGGTGGGGGTGTGGCTGCTGAACCTCATGGCCTACACGCTGCCGTGGCTGCTGGCGTGGTGGGACCCCCGCTGGTGGGCGCTCGCCGGCGCGGGCCTGGCCCTGCGTCTGGCGTCCAACGCCAAGGCCGGCCGCGCCACCTGGGAGGCGTTGCTCCAACCCTTCGGGCCGGTCGCCCTGACGGCGATCGTGGCGCGCGCCCTGGCGCGCGGCGGGGGCTATGCCTGGAAGGGGCGGAGCTACCCGTGATCGGGACCGGCGCGCGATCCGGCGGGCGACCGCGCGTCGCCGTGGTGGGCGCGGGATTCGCGGGGCTGGCGGCGGCGATCGACCTGGCCAGGGGCGGGGCGGCCGTCACCCTGCTCGAGCGCGCGCCCGAGGTCGGCGGCAAGGCGGGCGAGTGGCGCGCCGGCGGCTTCCGCTTCGACGTCGGCCCCTCGGTGTTCACCCTGCCCGACGTGGTCGAGGCCATCTTCCGCGACGCCGGGCGCGAGCGCCCCTTCGACCTCGAGCCCCTGAGCCCCATCTGCCGCTACGTCTTCCCGTCGGGGCGCGTGTGGGACGTGTACCGGGAGCTCGAGCCGACGCTCGCGGGCCTGGACGGCGACGAGCAGCGCGCCTACCGCCGGGCGCTCGACGTGGCCTGCAGGCTCTACGAGGACGCCGCCCCGACCTTCGTCCGCGGTCCCGCCCCCGGCCTACTGCGCCTGGCCGGCTACGGCGTGCGCGCCGGCTGGCGGGCGCAGCCGGGACGGCGTCTCCCCGACCTGCTCGCCTCGCTCGGCGTCCGCGGCGACCTGCTGCCCTTCTTCCTGCGCTTCGCGACCTACTTCGGGGGCGATCCCTACCGGGCGCCCGCCGTGCTGCACAACATCGCCTGGGTCGAGCTCGGCCTGGGCGTCACGCTGCCCGTCGGCGGGGTCCACGGCGTCGTCCGGGCCCTGCGCGGTCTGGCCGAGGAGCTGGGGGTGGAGGTCCGCACGGGGGTCGAGGTGGAGCGCCTGGTCGAGCGCGCCGGGCGCGTGTCGGGCGTGGTCGTCGCCGACGGCGAACTCGCCGTCGACGCCGTGGTCGCGGCCGTCGACCGCCGCTGGGCGCTGCAGCTCCTCGGTCGTTCGGCGCCGGTGCGGCGATTCCCCAGCCTGTCGGGCACCGTCGCGCTGCTCGGCGTCCGCGGCGAGACGCCCGGGCTGGCGCCGCACAACGTGTTCTTCCCGCCCGACTACGCGCGGGAGTTCGACGACCTGCGCGCCGGCCGCCACCCGAGCGACCCGACCCTCTACCTCCACGCCTCTTCGAAGGGCGATCCGGCCGACGCCCCGGCGGACCACGAGAACTGGTTCGTCATGGCGAACGCACCGGCGCTGCCGCCCGGCGACGACCGGGGCGCGCCGGGGCGGCCCGCCGGACGGATCGACGCCGAGCGCTCCGCGGCCGACGCCGCGGCCGCCCGCCGCCTCCGGACGACGCTCGCCGCGCGTGGCCTCGACCCCGCCGGCCGAACGGTGGTCGAGCGCGACCTCGGTCCCGGCGACCTGGCGCGGATGGGGGACAGGGGGGCGATCTACGGTCCCATGCCCCAGGGCCTGCTCTCGACGCTCCGTCCCGGCCCGGCCGTGCCCGGCGTAACGAACCTGTGGCTCGCGGGCGGCACGGTGCACCCTGGCGGGGGCATCCCGCTCGCCCTGCTCTCGGGGCGCTATGCGGCGGCCGACCTCCTGCGTCGCATCGCGCGCTGAGGCGCTGGCGGTTTCGAGGTCGCCTGGGCCGGCTTCAGCGCGCTGCAGGCGGTCGCCGACCGTCGCCCGCGCGGTCGGCGGGCCGGATGACCCACGCCGCGGCGGCGAACGGCTGGGGCGGCTCGAACGATCCGGCGGGCAGCGGGCGCGTGGCCGTGCGCACAAGGCCGCTCGGCAGGCGCGGCGGGTCGTCGACCGCGACGGCGACCACGGCGACCCGTGGCGGCGCCTCGGCGGCGGCGGCGGCGAGCGCCGCTTGGACGAGCGCGTGGGGCAGCGACACGACGAGCACGTCGGGCGGGGGGAGGCGGCGCCAGGCGAGCCGCCAGTCCTCGGCCAGCACGCGCGACCCGACGAACCGGCTCCGGAGACCCGCGGCGAGCCGCGGATCGAGCTCGACGAGCGTGAGGTCCGCCGGCGCGACGGTGCGTGCCAGCACCCGCGCGATCGTTCCGGCGCCCGCGCCGAGCTCGACGACGCGTTCGCCGGGCCGCGGGTCGAGTTCGGCGACGATCCAGGCGAGCGCCTCGGGGTCCGTCAGGAAGTGCTGCTCGAGGTCGCCCACGGCGCGCAGGTTACCGCCCGGTGCGGCCGCGCGGGCTCGGGGTGCCCGGATGCGGTGTGAGCCGGCGCCCAGGCTATGCTCGTCGCATGAAGCTGTACACGCGCACGGGTGACGACGGTACGACCGCGCTCTTCGGGGGGCGCCGGGTTCGGAAGGACGCGCTGCGCGTCGAGGCCTACGGGGCGGTGGACGAGGCCAATGCCGCGCTCGGGATGGCGCGCTCGCAGGGGCTCGACGCCGAACTCGACCGGGTCCTCGCCGGCCTCCAGCGCGACCTCTTCGACGTGGGGTCCGACCTGGCGACCCCGCACGATGCGCCGGCCAGGGAAGCGTTGCGGCCGATCCAGGAGGATGACGTCGCGGCGCTCGAGGGCCTGATCGACCGCTTCGACGAGGAACTCGATCCGCTGCGCCAGTTCATCGTCCCGGGCGGGCACGCGTCCAGCGCTGCGCTGCAGTTCGCCCGGGCGGTGTGCCGGCGCGCCGAGCGGGCCGCGGTCGCGCTGGCGGCCGAGGAAGCGGTCAACGAGGTGGCGCTGCGCTACCTCAACCGGCTCTCCGACCTGCTGTTCGCCCTGGGCCGGGTCGCGAACGCGCGCCACGGCGTGAGCGAGGCACGCTTCCACGTGCCCCGCCGCGTCAAGCCGAAGGAACGGTCCGGCTGACGGCGTCGTGCGCGGTGTCGCGCGCGGCGAGGAAGTCGCCGAGCGTGGCGTGCCCGGCGGCGTCGAGCCAGTCTCGGATGCCCGCCGCCATCTTCCGCGGCATCATCGGCCCCTCGTAGATCCAGCCGGTATAGACCTGCAACAGGCTGGCCCCGGCCTCCAGGCGCGCGATCGCGTCAGCGGCCGTGAAGATGCCACCGACCGCGATCAGCGGCAGCCGGGTGCGCTCGCGGAGTTGGCGCAACACCTCGAGGGCGATGGGGCCGAGTGGCGCCCCCGAGAGGCCGCCTGCCTCGTTCGGGTCGCTCGGCAGCACGTCGCGGCGGACCGTGGTGTTCGTCGCCACCAACCCGTCGAGCCCGTGTCGTTCGGCCTGCTCGACGATCGTGTCGAGGTCGACGGGCGCGAGATCCGGGGACACCTTGAGCAGGAGCGGCATCGGCCCCAACTCGTCGCGTAGCGCCGCCGCGAGGGCGAGGAGCTCCGACAGCGGGCCGGCCTGCTGCAACGTCCGCAGTCCGGGCGTGTTCGGCGAGCTGACGTTGAGCACCACCAGATCGGCGACCGGCCACACGGCCCGCAGCGACGCTTCGTAGTCGGGAGCGGCGTCCTCGAGCGGGGTGACGCGGCTCTTGCCGACGTTGACCGCGACGGGCGCCGTGGGCCACCAGGCCCGTGCGCGTTCGCGCCGCAAACGTTCGGCCAGCGCTTCGGCGCCGGCGTTGTTGAAGCCCATGCGGTTGATCGCGGCCTTCGACGCGGGCAGGCGGAACATCCGGGGCGGCGGGTTGCCCGGCTGCGGCAGCGCCGTGACGGTGCCCAGCTCGGTGTGGCCGAAGCCGAGCGCCGGCCACACGGTGGCGGCCAGGCCGTCCTTGTCGAACCCGGCGCCCAACCCGAAGGGGTTGGGGAACTCGAGACCGAAGGCGCGCACGCGCAGGCGTGGGTCGTCGACGCCGGTCGTCCAGTGCAGCAGCCGCAGGGCGCCCGGGTGCGCGGCGGCGAAGGCCAACAGCGCGAACACGCGGGTGTGGATCACCTCCGGATCGAGGCGGAACATCGCGCTGCGCAGGATCGGGTAGAGGTCCATCAACCGCCTCCAGACGGGCGTCGCCGCGCTGGCCGCAGCTCGATGCGCGAGGGCAGCGCCCGGCCTGGGTTGCGCAACACGAACAGGACGGCCTCGGCGACGTCCTCCGCCTGGAGTTTCCAGGCATCGTCCCCGCCGGGGCGGCGGGAGAAGCCGGTGGCGACCGACCCCGGCATCACCGTGGCCACCCGCACGCCGAGGTCCCGCAGGTCGTGCATGATCGCCTCCGTGAAGCCGACGAGGCCGAACTTGCTGGCGTTGTAGGCCGCGCCGCCCGCGAACGCGTGACCGCCGGCCAGGGAACCGATCGTCACGATCGTCCCGCCGCTCGCGACCAGCGCGTCGAGCGCCGCCCGCACGCTGTGGTACGCCCCGCTGAGGTTCGTGTCGATCACGTCGCGCCAGTCGTCCTCGCCCAGCTCCTGGATCGGCGCCATGCGGCCCACCCCGGCGTTGGCGACCAACGCGTCGAGGCGGCCGAAGCGTTCGCCGGCGACCGCCACCGCGTTGCGCAGCGACGCAGGGTCGCGCACGTCGGCGGCGACGCCGACGGCGTCACCGGATGGGTGATCGGCCATCAGTCCGTCCGCGACCTCCGCGGCGGACGACGCGTCCCGTCCGGTCAGCACGACGCGAGCGCCGGCGGCCACCAGCGAACGGCTCACCGCCAGGCCGATCCCGCGCGTGCCCCCGGTCACCAGCGCGACGCGTCCGCGAAGCTCGTCCATGTCGCGAGGCTACCGCAACGATCGGCGCGCGACGCGTGGCGCGGGTCCCGCGCACGCGAGCGGCCCGCGCACGCGGGCGCCGGGCGCCAGACGACGTGGTACCTTGGCCCCGCCGATGCGACGCCTCACGCTGATCCGCCACGGTCTCACCGAGTGGAATGCCAGCGGTCGCTTCCAGGGCCACAGCGACGTGCCCCTGTCGGCCGCGGGTCGCGGTCAGGCCGTCCTGCTGGCCGGCTACCTCGCCACCTTCCCGGCCATCGACGTCGTGATGTCGAGTCCGTTGGCGCGCGCCGCCGAGACCGCACGCATCGCGATGCCCGACCGCGAACTGCTGCTCGACGACCGTCTGCGCGAACTCGACTTCGGTGCCTTCGAGGGCCTGACCCGCGACGTCATCGAACGCGATCCCCGCTGGGACGTGTGGATCCAGGACCCCTACATGCGGGCGGCGCCCGAGGGGGAGTCCTACCATCAACTGCGCGAACGGATGGTCGACTGGCTCGAGGAGACGCGCCACCGCTTCTCCGACGCCCACGTGGCCGCGGTGACCCACTCGGGCTCCATCCAGACGCTCCTCTCGGCACTCCTCGGGGTCGAGCGGCCGCGCTGGCGCAAGCGCATCTACCTGCGGCACACCAGCGTCAGCCACGTGCTGTTCAGGGGAGAGGAGGCGGTCGTCGAGCGGGTCAACGACACCCGCCACCTGGTGGCCGAGGGTGAGGACCCGCTCGCCGAGTGAACGTGCCGCCCACCCCCGACGTCGAAGGACCGATCCGTCTCCGGCTGCCGCCGGTGGCGCGGGAGCGCGGCGGGCAGCCACGGCGCGCCACGGCGCAGGGCGGCGCCGGCCCGTCCCGCGACGACGCCCTCGTGTTCGAGGGCACCCTCGGCGAGCTGGCGCACGCTCTGCGGACGCGCCGTCTCGCCCCCGCCCAGGTCGACCTCATCTTCGTCGTGCGCGAGGTGCTGGCGCGCTTCGAGGCCTTCGCCTCGCGGGACCTCGACCTCGCCACGGAGGCCCTGCCGGCGGCGGCCACCGTCATCGAGCTCAAGACACGCCTGTTGCTCCCGCGCCCGCCGCGGGCGGCCGAGGAAGACGAGGACCTGGCGCGCGCCGACGCCCTCGCGGCGGTCGCGGCGCTCGAGGCGCTGGAGGAGGCGATCGTCGAGCTTCGTGAACGTCGCGAACGGCGCCGGCACCTCTTGCCGGCGCGCGCCTCGGCGCCGAGCTACCCGCGCACACCCCGCCCGCTCGGTGTCCCGCTGGCGCGGTTGGCCGAACTCGCGGCGCGGCTGAGGCCAGGACCCTACTTCGAGCTCGTCCGCGATCGCCTGACGGTCACGGCCGCGATCGGTCGCATCCTGGCCTCGCTGCGTCCCGGCCAGCGGCGACGGTTCGAGGAGCTCCTCGACGACACCCAATGGTCCACCCGCACCGTCTACTTCGCGGGGGCGCTCGAGCTGGTCCGCGACGGGCGCTGTGAGCTGCACCAGGGCGAGGCGTTCGGGCCGCTGGAGCTCGAGGGCCGCTCGGCGCCCTGATCTGCGGGCGCCCCACCCCGGGCCGCGGGCGCCGTCCTAGGCTGCGGGCGCCTCGGCGACGCGCTTCGCCTCGCGCTTGCGCAGGTGCGGGTCGAGATGGCGCTTGCGCAGCCGCAGGTTCTTGGGGGTCACCTCGAGCAGTTCGTCGTCGGCGATGTACTCGAGGGCCTCCTCGAGCGTCAGGCGCTTCGGGGGCACGAGGACGATGTTGTCGTCGCTGCCCGAGGCCCGCACGTTCGTCAGCTTCTTGTTCTTGCACACGTTGATGTCGAGGTCGCCCGGCCGGCTGTTCGCCCCGACGATCATGCCGACGTACACCTCGGTGCCGGGGTCGATGAAGAAGGTGCCGCGGTCCTGCAGCTTCCAGATGCTGTAGGCGAACGCCTCGCCGGGTTCCATGACCACCAGCGAGCCGGCCTGGCGCGTGCGCAAGTCACCGACGTGCGGTTCGTAGCCGTCGAAGACGTGGCCCAGCAGGCCCTCGCCCGCCGTGAGCGACAGGAAGCCGCTGCGGTAGCCGAAGAGACCACGTGAGGGGATCGAGAACGTCAGGCGCGCGCGGGTCTCGCCCTGCTCCATGTCGATGAGCTGGCCGCGGCGCGTGGCGAGGGACTCCATCACCGCGCCCATGGCGTCGACCGGGACGTCGGCGACCACCTTCTCGAAGGGCTCGCTGACCACGCCGTCGATCGTCTTCAGGATGACCTCGGGGCGCGACACGGAGAACTCGTACCCCTCGCGCCGCATCTCCTCGATGAGGATCGACAGGTGCAGCTCGCCGCGGCCCGACACGCGGTACGACTCGCCCCCGAGCTCCTCGACGCGCAGCGCGACGTTCGTCAGCAGCTCGCGCTGCAGCCGGTCGGCGATGTGGCGGCTGGTGACGTACTTGCCGTCGCGCCCTGCGAAGGGGCTGGTGTTCGGCGAGAAGGTGACCGACACCGTCGGCTCGTCGACCCCTTTGATCGGCAGCGCCTCGACGCGCGCCGGGTCGCACAGCGTGTCGCCGATCTGCACCTCCTCGAGCCCGCTGACCGCCACGATGTCGCCGGCGACGACCTCCGGCGTCTCGACGCGGTGCAGCCCCAGGTGCGTGTAGACCTTCGTCAGGCGGCCCCGGACCTCGCGGCCGTCGCGTCCGAGGCGCACGATCGGATCGCCCGTGCGTGCGCGACCGCGGCGCACCCGGCCCAGGGCGACGCGCCCGAGGTAGTCGGAGTAGTCGAGGTTGGCGACCTGCATCTGGAACGGCGCGTCACGATTGCCGTCCGCGACCGGCGCGTGCGTCAGGATCGTCTCGAAGAGGGCCGTCAGGTCGCTCCCCTCCGGCTCGCCCTCGCGCCAGGCGCGGCCCTCGCGGGCGACGGCGAAGAGGATGGGGAAGTCGAGCTGCTCGTCGGAGGCGCCGAGCTCGACCATGAGATCGAAGGTGAGGCCCGTGACCACGTCCGGACGCGCGTCCTTGCGATCGATCTTGTTGATGACCACGATCGGCCGCAGGCCCAACGCGAGCGCCTTGCGCAGCACGAAGCGCGTCTGCGGCATCGGCCCCTCGGCCGCGTCCACCAGCAGCAGGCAGGAATCGACCATGCCGAGGGCGCGTTCGACCTCGCCGCCGAAGTCGGCGTGCCCGGGGGTGTCGACGATGTTGATGCGCTCGCCGTGCCATTCGACGGCCGTGTTCTTCGCCAGGATGGTGATGCCGCGTTCGCGCTCGAGGGCGCGGCTGTCCATCACCCGCTCCTCGACGACCTGGTTGGCGCGGAAGGTGTTGGACTGACGGAGCAGGCCGTCGACCAGGGTCGTCTTGCCGTGGTCCACGTGGGCGATGATCGCCAGGTTGCGGTAGGCCATGCGGGGTTCCTCGTCGATCCGCCGCGGCGCCACCGGGCTCGCCGCAACGGCGGCGGGCCGGGTTCGGAGGCGTGGAGCGCGGCCTGGGTGCCGCGGCGTCGCCGCGGCCGCCCGCCATCGTAGCAGGCGGACCGCCCTCGTGGGCCCGCGTTCGATGCACGACAGACCGGGCGTTGCCCCTCCGGTAGCCTCCAACGCGTGGACGACGAACACCTCATCATGTACACGACGGGCTGGTGCGGCGACTGCCGCGCCGCGAAGAGCGCCCTCGAAGCCCGCGGGATCCCCTTCGTCGAGGTCGACCTGGACGCCGACCCCGGCGCGGCGGCGCGCGTCGAGTCGCTCAACGGTGGCCGCCGCAGCGTGCCGACCCTGGTCCGCGGCGGTGCCGTCGCCAGCCTCTCGCGCTTCTCGCCCGCCAAGCTCGACGCCTTCCTCGCGACGGCCGGGCTGGTCTGAACGGGCCGACGCCCGGGGCCACCCGCCGCCGATCGCCGGCCCGCGGGCGCCGCCCGACCGTGACGGGGCGCTGGGCCACGGCCGCCGCGGAGACGACGTGGTAGCGTCCCGTCGCATGCCCGACGCCTCC
>CAZJUA010000188.1:0-2047 GCA_964549045.1 uncultured bacterium
CCACCGCCGCGACCGCGATGACGCCGGCGGTGAGCAGCGCGTCCACCTCGCCGAGGCCGAGGCTGAAGCCGACGACGACGTTGTCGATCGCGAGACCGAAGGAGAGCGCAACCAGCCCGCCCCAGGTCGTGACCTGGCGCGCCTCGCGCTTGGCCGCCGCGCGGCCGCGCAGGGGCGAGGTCGCGACCCAGACGCCCATGCCGATCAGCAGCACGGGCCCGAGCCAGGCCGCCATGGTGCCGAGCCAACGGGCGGCCTGGCGCCCGAGCCAGATGCCGACGAGCGGCACGGTGAACTCCATGGCGCCGAACACGACGGCCACCCGCGGCCAGCGCCGCGCCTGGCCGAGCGCCCCCAGCGCCAGGGACGCCGCGAGGTTGTTCGCGCCGATCGCGACCGCGAGGGCGAGGAGCTTCGCGACCGGCATCGCTGCGTCCGACACAGTGGTCTCCCGCGACCCCGCGCCGTCAGCCGACGACCGCCGGCAGCGTCGCCAGCAGCCGCTCGAGGACGCGTGCGCCGTCGGCGCGCACCCCGTCGTGCTCGTACTCGTTCGTCACCCAGGCGGCGACGTGCGGGACGTGCGCCGCCGTCTCCAGCGAGAGGCCGACGTCGACGTACATGTCGTCATGGTAGACCGCCGCGGACACCGGCACCCGGTTGTCGGCGAGCCGGCCGAGGTCGTACAGCGCGGGCCAGTCGGCCTTGGCGGCGAGCGCCTCGGCTGCGCCGCGCAGCGGCCGCAGTGGCGCGAGTTGCTCGAACATCCAGGGGTAGACCATCTCGCCGGTGAAGCGGAAGGGCCGGCCGGGCGCGTCGTCGAACTGCGGGAACTCGGCGCGCACGCGTTGGGCGGCCCAGGCGGTCGCGCGCGCCTCGGCGTAGATCGCCTCGTGCAGCAGCGAGTAGATGGGGCTCGTGTGGAAGCTCGAGGCCGCCATGACGCCGTGAAGGAAGGGGTACGAGACGCGCTCGCGCCCGCCGACGCCGACGAACGCGCGCTCCAGCAGGTCGACCAGCCGAGCGGCCCCGGTGGACGCCCCCAAGCCGATGCCGAGGAGCTGGAACTGCTCCACGGTCAGCCGCTCGCCGTCGGGCAGGCGCACGTCATGGCCGTGCAGGTGGTCGGCGACGCGGCGCGCGAGGGCCTCCGCATGCGGGTAGCGCGCGAACAGCGCGCGGTTCTTGGCCTCCACGCGCGGGTAGGTGGCGCGGTAGACCTCCTCGGCGGTGCGCGTCGTGGGCGGGATGCCGCCGGTGATGAGCGCGGCCTCGAGGCCCTCGGGCGCGGCGGAGAGGTAGCGCAGCAGGACGAAGCCGCCGTAGCTCTGGCCGAGCGCGCGCCAGGGGCGGTCGCCCAGCAGCGCGCGCCGGATGGCCTCGGCGTCCTCGACGATCGCGTCGGCGCGGAAGTGCGCCAGGTAGGCGGCCTGCGCCGCGGCGTCGCCCACTGCGGGCAGGGTCTCGGGTGTGACCGGCGTCGAGAGCCCGGTGCCGCGCTGGTCGAGCAGCAGCACGCGGTGCCCCTCGAGCGCCTTGCCGAGCCAGCCGCTGCGGGTCTCGGGGCGCGGCGCTGCGCCGCCGGGGCCGCCCTGGAAGAAGACCAGCGTGGGCAGGTCGGCGTCGCGCTTCTCGGCGGCGACGACCTCGCGCGCGAAGACCGAGATCGTGCGGTCGTCACGTCCGAGGGCGTCTCCGGCGAGGCGCGGGTGCGCCAGGGGGACCTCGAAGCGCAGGTTCGAGACGACCATCCCGTTGAGGGCGTAGCGCTCGGTGACGTGGTCGTGGGGCATGACCGATGGTACTCGTCTGCGGGGGCGGGCCCTCTGCGGTCCGCGTCAGCGGCCAGCCTCGACGCGGCGCCTGAGCCGGTCGATGGCGGCGGCGAGTTCCGGCAGATCCTCGTCGATCGTCGTGGCCAAAATGCCGATGGCGGTGTCGTAGGTGGGGTGCGCGAGCTTGTGGCGCATCGCGACGACCTCGCGCCACGGCATATCGGGTTCCGTCGCCAACAGCTCCGCTGGCAAGGCGCCCACCGCCTCCCCGA
>CAZJUA010000189.1:0-9321 GCA_964549045.1 uncultured bacterium
CCGGTACGACGACGCGGAAGGGCGGCTCGTGGCTCTCCATGTAGCGCACCTGCATCGGGCTGGTGTGCGTGCGCAGCAGGCGGCCGTCGGTCGTCCAGAAGGTGTCCTGCGTGTCGCGCGCCGGGTGGTCCGGGGGGAAGTTGAGCGCCCCGAAGTTGTGGCGGTCGTCCTCCAACTCTGGGCCGACGACGACCTCGTAGCCGAGCGAGGCGAACACGTCGAGCAGGCGATTCGTCACCTGCGTCAGCAGGTGGTGCGCGCCCGCCGGGACGCGCTCGCCGGGCAGGGTGAGGTCGAGCCGCTCCGCCGCCAGCCGCGCGTCGAGCTCGGCCCGCTCCAGCGCCGCCTTGCGCGCCTCCAGGGCGGCCTCGACCGCGCGCTTGCGCTCGTGCAGGGCCGCGCCGCGAGCGCGGCGCTCCTCCGGCGGCAGCGCGCCGAGGGACTTCAGGCCCTCGGTCAGCTCGCCCTTCTTGCCGAGCAGGCGAACCCGCAGGGCCTGCAGTTCGCGCAGGTCGGGGGCGGTGGCGATCGCGTGGAGGGTGTCGTCGTTCATGCGTCTCCTCGGGGTGGCGACGGTGCGTCGCGGTGGCCGTGGGCGGGTGCCCGCCACGTGCGCCGGGCGCCCAAACGAACGCACCGCCGTCGCGGGGTCGCGGGGCGGTGCGCAGGGGTCGGTCGCGGCTCGCGCGTCCGGGCGGTCCTACGCGAGCTGGGGAAAGGGCGAACGTGGCGTTCCCATCGCCCGGGAGCGTACGGCATCGGCCCGCGCGCGTCAACCTCGGCGGGGGGCGGACGGGCCCGGCGGCGCGACCGTGTCGGCGGGCGCTGCCCCGCGGGGGGCGGGCCCGCCGCCGGCGACGACCCGCCCCGCGCTCCACAGCAGGTAGAGGGCGACCGCGAAGGACCCGGCCAGGTCGACCCAGCGGGTCACCGGCCGCCCGGGGGCGAGCGCCACCGACGCGAGCGCCGCGATCACGCAGGCGTCGACGGCGACCTTGGCGCGGTACAGCGTGCGCTGACCCTCCATCAGGCGCCCGGGACGCTCGCGGGCGAAGCCCGCGTAGCGCTGCCAGAACCAGGCATTGGTGGCCAGGCCGAGGACGGCGACGAGCAGGCCGAGGCGGACGTCGCCGCCGGGCGCGAAGTCGACGACGCGGCGCACCGCGAGGAGGAGCGTGATGCCGCCGGAGATGCCCAGGGCGGCCGCGACGGCCCACGCCGCGAGGCGCTCGAGCCGGGCCGCCGCGGCCGGCGGCGGCGCCCGCCGACGCAGCCGCCGGAAGGCCGCCCAACCGATGGCGACGGCGCCGAGCTCGACGGTGCGGCGGACGAAGTCGGCGACCTGCGTGGTCGATTGGCTGAGGAGGACGGCCCAACCGGTGACGAAGGGGGCCCACGCGCTCAGCAGCAGCGCGACGAGCAGGGTCCGCTCGCGACGCGCCTCCGGGTCGGGCGTCGGGCGGGCCACCTAGGCCCTCGACGCGACGACGAGCAGCCACCAGGGGACGAGCCCCGCGGCGGTCGCCAGTGGGACCGTGAGGGTGTCGGACCCGCGGTGGGAGACCAGCTCCACCGCGCCGGCGAGCGGTGCGAGCGACAGGGCGGCGAGCAGGCTCACCCACCACGGGGCGCCGCCGTAGGCGTGCAGGGTGACGAAGGCCGCGAGGGCGCCCGCAACGATCATCGCGGCCGTGCCCTCCAGTGTCTTGGCGCCCTCGATGAGCCGATGCGCCAGGCGATGGCGCCCGAGGAAGCGGCCGACCAGGGCGGCCGCGGCGTCGCCGAGACCCCAGATCATGACCGCGGCGGCGATCGCGGGCCGCCAGGCCGGACCGAGCAGGCCCCAGAAGAGCGCGATCAACAACGCGAAGACCGCCACCGCCAGCAGCATCTGGCGCCGCATCTCGCCGCCCACCACGTGGCGGTCCGCCAGGAGCCGGTGGTAGCTCGGGTGTCGCTCCCACAGCCACAGCGCGGGGAAGGCGAACAGCGCGAGGCCGGCCGCCGCCGTCAGCGCCTGGGTCCAGTGCTCGAAGAGACCGAGGAGGAGGAAGATCGAGCCGGCGTAGGCGACGTGCTGCAGCTTCCGCACCACCTCGTCCGGGAGCGCGGTGAAGGCCTTCAGGGCGACCGGCAGCACGAGGAGGGCCGCGAGGTCGTACGTCCACAAGATCGCCACGCCGGGCCACATCGTCGCCACGCCCTTCCGGTCGTGCGGGTGCGTTCACCGCGAAGGCCGCACGTTTTTGAGCTATGTGTAGCGTAACATACGCGTGTCTCGGAACGTGGGATGGGGTAACGTCGCCCGATGGCAGCCCTCGACCGGCGCGTGCGGCGCACCCGCGAAGCCCTGGCGCGAGCCCTCCTGCAGCTCGCGACCGAGCGCCCGTTCGCCGACCTGACGATCCGCGAGCTCACCTCCGTCGCCGACGTCGGCTACGCCACCTTCTTCCGCCACTACCAGAACAAGGAGGAGCTGCTGCTCGACGTCCTGGGCGGCATCGTCGGCGAGCTCGCCGACCTCCTCCAGCCCAGCGCCGAGGCGGGTCGGCTCGAGGACGCCGGCCGCGATCTCTTCGATTACGTCGCCAGCCACGCGACGGCGCTGCGGGTGCTGTTCGACGCCCAGCGCAGCGGGCCCCTGGAGCGCGAGCTGCGGGCGGCGGTGTGCACCCGCGTGCTCGCCAGCCCGACCTTCGAACCGCCGCCGGGCGTGCCCGCCGATCTCGCCGCCCACCACCTGGCCGCGGCGTCACTGGCGCTCGTGGGCTGGTGGCTCGACCACGACATGCCCTATCCCCCGGACGTCATGGCCACCGCCTACGCCCGGCTCGTGGTCGCCCCGACGCTCGCACCCTGACGGCACGGCCATGGGGGCCGGCCAGGTGTGCTTCAGGCACCGGGGTCGCCGACGAAGACGTCCGCGTACGAGTCGTCTCCGTATCGATGCACGTCGTGGACCCACGGTGGGCCCAGCACGCGGCCCGCCCAGGCGTCCGCGGCGGCCGCGTCGGCGAACGGTCCGACGAGCCAGGCGCCGCCACGGTAGGCGTCCGGCGCCACCGGCAGGGCGAGCTCGTCGCGCCGGCCTGAGCGGTCGCGCACCTCGCGCAGGTACGCGGCGCCGGCGCGTGCGAAGGGCTGGCGCAACAGCTGGTCGAGCGCGGCACGCCAACGATCCGCGGCCGCCGCGGGCCATGGTGGGTCGGTGCTCAGGGCGACGCGGCCATCGGCGTCGGGGTCGGCGCGCCCCAGGCGCCGCTCCGGGAAGGTCGCCCAGAACAGCGACGACACCACGTCGAGCAGCCGCGGGTCGACGCGCAGGACCTCGAGCGCGGGCGGGGCGTCCGACGCTACCGGCTCGCCGCTCATCGTGCCGCAGCCGCGGTGGCTTCCCCGGCGACCGCCGCCGGAGCGGACGCCCCCGCGGCGCCCGGCGCCGGGGCGGGGGCCACGGCAGCGACCGGCCGCGGGGCGGCGTCGGACCAGGCGGCCTCGAAGGCCGCCGGCAACTCCCTCGCGGCCGCCACGCCGAAGCGCGGCAGCACCGCCGCCAGCGCGGCCATGAGGCGCCGGTACGGCTCGGGCCGGGCGCCCTCTCCCATCAGCCCCAGCCGCCATACCCGCCCCGCCGTCGAACCCAGACCGCCGGCGAGGCTGACGAGCTGCTCGGCGCGCAGCACGGCGCGCACGGTGGTGTCGTCCAGGCCCTCCGGCAGCGTCAGCGCGAGCACGGTCGGTAGGCGCACGTCCTCGGCGACGAGGTGGCCGAAGCCTACGGTGGCGAGCGCCGCCGCCACGGCCTTCCCTACCCGCCGGGCTCGCTCGGCGCGTGCCGCCACGCCCTCGGCGAGCGCCGCGCGGATGGCCTCGCCGGTCGCCCAGTGCAGGTGGATCGGCACGGTGTGGTGGTACCGGCGGCCGCCGTCGCCGGCCGACCAGTACCCCTGCATGCCCACGAGGTCCGCGTACCAGGTGCTCACCGGCGTTCGCCGCGCGCCCACGTGCGTCATCGCTCGGTCGGACACCGCCACCGGCGCCAGGCCGGGCGGCGCCGACAGGCACTTCTGCGAACCGGTGTACGCGTAGTCGACCCCCCACGCCGCCATCTCGAAGGCGAGCATGCCGACGGTGGTCACCGCATCGACCGACCACAGGGCTCCGGCGTCCCGGACGACGGGCGCGAGGTCGGCGACCGGATTGAGCACCCCGGTGGAGGTCTCGCCGTGGACCAGCGCGACGACGGCGGGGCGCACCCGCTCGGCCGCCTCGCGCAGGCCGTCGGGCTCGATCGCCTCGCCCGGCGCGACGCGGTGCACGTGCACCTCAGCCCCGAGCCGGCGGCCCATCTCGACCATGCGGTCGCCGAACACGCCATTGGTGGCGACCAGCAGGCGCTCGCCCGGCTGGCACAGGTTCGCGAGCCCAGCTTCCATGCCGAGCGAACCGGAGCCGGCGAGCAGGCTGGTGAAGGCGCCGTCGGCGGCCGCGTAGAGGCGCCGCAGGTCGGCGACGATCGCATCGTTGTGGGCGAAGACGTCGGGATCCATGTGCCCCCGCATCGGCCACCCAAGCGCCGCCTGCGCCCACGGGTGGAGCGGGGTGGGGCCCGGCGTCAAGAGCAGCACGTCGTCCATCCAGGGTCCGGCGTCCATGTCGTCCTCTCCGTACCGGCGTCCGCCGGTCAGCCACGCGCCGTGTCGAGCCGCCGCGTGGCGGCGGGTCGCGGACCAAACGAAAGGGACCCTCCTGACGGACGGTCCCGCAACGCGACGAGCATGCCTCCGCCACCGGGGCGGACGCACGTCATCGCGGTCGTGTAGCTCGCGGCGCGCAGCGCATCGTCGCGGAGTGTACCCGCGACGGGGCACGGGCGCAACCGCATGCGCCGCGGCGAAGCCCGGCGCACCCGCGCGCGACGCTTGCGGACGGCACGTGCTATCTTGGTGGGCGGACAACGTCCCGGCGGCCGTCGAGGGTGGGTTCCAGGACCCGCCCTCGCGTCGTGCGACGCCCGCACTTGCGCCGACCTGCGCTTGCGCAGACCTGCGCCCGTGCGGACCAGCGCCCTCGCGCGTCGCGGCCGCCGGGTCGCGACGACGGAGGACGCATGGATCTGACGGACGCCGCCCGCGACGCTCTGACGCCCCTCGGCTACGAGGTGCTCGAGGTGTCGGTCGGCCCGCACGGGCGCTCTCGGCGCGTGCTGGTCCGCATCGACCGGCTCGACGAGCAGGTCGTCGGGGTCGAGGACGTGCGTCGGGCCTCCGAGGCCTTCGGGCTCGAACTCGATCGGCTCGACCCGATCGACGGCGCGTACCAGCTCGAGGTGGAATCGCCGGGCGCGCAACGGCCGCTTTTCACCGCGCGCCACTTCGAGCGCTTCCGCGACCTGCTGGTCAAGCTCCGCGCGGGCGGAACCCAGCTCAGCGGCCGGGTCCGCGCCGTCGAGGGCGACGTCGTCGTGTTCGAGACCGCCGAGGGTGAGCCGCCGCGCCGGCTGCACCTCGACGAGATCGAGCGGGCCCACCTCGCGGAGTGGCCCGACTCGCCACGTTGAGGCACCACCCCCGCCGCCAGGCGGGGTCACGCCCTGGCCGGGTGACCGGCGCGGGGCACGCCGCCGCAGGGCGGCCACAATCAGGCGTGCTGCGATCACGCAGCCACGGACCGGACCGGAGTGAAGGATGAACAAGGAATTCATCGACGCCCTCAACGTGCTCGCCGCCGAGCGCAACCTCGACAAGGAGGAACTCCTCACGTCGATCGAGGAGGCACTCGAGCAGGCGTTCGAACGTAACGTCATGCCCGGCAAGCAGATCGAGGTCGAGGTCGACTCGGAGACGGGTGAGATCGACGTGCTGGTGATCCGCCGTGTGGTCGAGGAGATCGAGGACCCCGACAAGGAGATCCTCCTGGCGGAGGCGCTCGAGCTCGACGAAGGCGTCGAGGTCGGCATGGAGATGGAGTTCCCGGTCGACCCGGAGAAGTTCACCCGCATCGCCGTGCAGACGACCAAGCAGGTCATCACCCAGAAGCTGCGCGAGAAGGAGCGCGAGCACGTCTTCGAGGAGTACAAGGACCGCGCGGGCGACATCATGACCGCGGTCGTCTCGCGGACCGACAACAAGCGCAACGTGTTCGTCGACCTCGGCCGCGGCGAGGCGATCATGCCCCCGCGCGAGCAGATCCAGGGCGAGCGCTACATGGTGGGCATGCGCCTCAAGGTCTACGTCGCCAAGGTCGAACTGTCGACCCGCGGCCCCTCGATCCTGGTGTCCCGCGCCGCGCCGGAGCTGCTCGAGTACCTCATGCGCCAGGAGATCCCCGAGGTCGCGGACGGCACGGTCGAGCTCAAGGCGATCGCCCGCGAGGCCGGCCAGCGCGCCAAGGTCGCCGTGGCGAGCACCAACCCCAACGTCGACCCCATCGGCGCCTGCATCGGTCACCGCGGCAGCCGCATCCAGGCCGTGACCGCCGAACTGCAGCGCGAGCGGGTCGACATCATCATGTGGGACCCCAGCCCGCGCGAGTTCATCCGCAACGCGCTCTCCCCCGCCAAGGTCGGCAACATCGAACTCGACGTCGATGCCGGCGAGGCGCGGGTCAACGTCGGCAGCGACCAGCTGTCGCTGGCGATCGGCAAGGGCGGGCAGAACGTGCGCCTCGCCGCCAAGCTGTCGGGCTTCAAGATCGACCTGGTCGCGACCGAATCGATCAGCGACCTCGACGCGGCCATGGCCGCGGCCGCCTCGCGGCAGCAGGACCTCGGCACCGCGGCGCCGACCGACAGCCGCCGGGCCGCGTTCGACGCGCTCTTCGCGACCCCCCAAGAGGCCGAAGCCGAGGCGGATTCCGCGGGTGACGCGGAGACGCCCGATGCGTCCGAGGAGACGACCGAGCCACGATGAGCCGATCCCGCCACGTCCCCCTGCGCCGCTGCGTCGCGTGCCGCGAGAGCCGCCCGAAGCGCGAGCTCATCCGCCTCGTGCGCGCGGTCGCGCCGGGTGACGGCGGTTGGGCGCTTGACCTCCGCCAACGGGCCGGCGGACGCGGCACCTCGCTCTGCCCCGCCTGCGCCCTGGCGGCCGTGCGCCGCGACGACCCCGTGCGGCAGAGGGGCTTCCGCCGCGCCTTCCGCCAGGACGCCGACGCCGTCGCATCCCTGCTTGCCGAGCTGGAGCCGACGCTGGCCGCTGCCGTCGCGGCGACGCCGCAGCCCGCCCACGCATCCGCCACCGCCGACACCACGACCCTGGCCACCGCGTCTGCCGTCACACCCGCAGCCGCGGCCGCCGAACCAACCCGACCGAACGGAGGGATGCATGGCTGACAAGGTCCGCATCTACCAGCTCGCCCGCGATCTCGCGATCGACACCAAGCAGCTCCTGGGGATGCTCGACGACATGGGCGTCGCCTACAAGTCGCACGCGAGCACGCTCGAGGGCGACGTCGCCGAGACGATCCGCCAACTCGTCGCCGAGGAGAAGGCAGCGACCGGCACCGCGACCGCCGCCGAGACACCCGCGCCGGCCCCGGCCGCCCGGCCCGCCGCCCCCGAGGCCCCGAGCCTGCCGCCCCGGGCACCCGTCGTCACCGTCATGGGTCACGTCGACCACGGCAAGACCTCGCTGCTCGACCACATCCGCAAGACGAAGGTCGCGGAGCGCGAGGCCGGGGGCATCACCCAGCACATCGGCGCCTACCAGGCGCAAACGCCGAGCGGCCTGGTCACCTTCCTCGACACCCCGGGTCACGCCGCCTTCACCGCCATCCGGCAACGTGGCGCCAACGCGACCGACATCGCCGTCATCGTGGTGGCCGCGGACGACAGCATCATGCCGCAGACGCGCGAGGCGATCGCGCACGCCAAGGCCGCCAAGGTGCCGCTGGTGGTGGCGATCAACAAGATCGACCTGCCGCAGGCCGACCCGGACAAGGTCATGCGGGACCTGATGCAGGTGGAGCTGGTCCCAGAGGCCTTCGGTGGGGACACGATCGTCGTGCCGCTCAGCGCCAAGACCGGCCAGGGCGTGGACGACCTGCTCGAGATGCTCTCCCTGGTGGCCGAGGTTGAGGACCTGCGCGCCGACCCGAACGCCCCCGCGCGCGGGGTCGTGATCGAATCGGTGCTCGACAAGCGCGCCGGGGTGCTCGCGACCGTGTTGGTGCAGGAGGGCACGCTGCGCGTCGGCGACTACCTCGTCTGCGGCGAGGTGTGGGGCAAGGTGCGGCGCCTGACGGACCACACCGGCACCACCATCGGTGAGGCGGGCCCCAGCGTGCCCGTCCAAGTGCTCGGCTTCAGCCACCTGCCCCACGCGGGCGAGGAGGTCGTGCACGCGCCCGACGAGGCGAGCGCCAAGCACCTGACGGCGCAGCGCCAGGGCGACCGCGAGGACGTCGAGCGCGAGGCGATCGGACGCAAGGGACTCACCCTCGCCGACCTGTTCGGCAAGCCGAAGACCAAGACGATCCACCTGCTGCTGCGCGCCGACACGCAGGGCTCGCTCGAGGCGATCAAGGGGGTGCTGGCCCAGGCGGCAGAGGAGGTCCCCGAGGTCGAGCTCGACCTCATGCTCGCCGAGGTCGGTAGCCCGACCGAGAGCGACTTGCTGTTGGCTTCCACCGCCGAGGCGTCCATCCTGTCGTTCGGGGTCACCGCGCCGGGCTCCGTCCTGAAGGCGGCGGAACGGCAGAAGATCCCGATGAAGAGCTACCGGATCATCTACGACCTCATCGAGGAGGTCGAGCGGATGATCAAGGGGCAGATCGAACCGACCTTCGAGGAGCGCGTGCTCGGCCACGCCGAGGTTCGCATGGTCATCAAGGTGCCGCGCTCGGGCAACATCGCCGGCTCCTACGTGACCGACGGCCTGATCCGCCGCGGTGCCAAGGCGCGCCTCAAGCGGGGCGGCCGCGAGGTCTACAAGGGCTCCATCGCCCAGCTGCGGCGCTTCAAGGACGACGTCCGCGAGGTCACATCGGGCTTCGAGTGCGGCATCAACCTGCAGAACTACGACAACGTGCAGGAGGGCGACGTGATCGAGGCCTACGAGATGGTGGAGGTGGCGGCCGCCTGAGGGCGGCACGCCCGCGAAGCCTCGACGATGGCCCGCGCCCTGCTCGCCGTCCTCGTGCTCACGCTGGCCGCCGTCCTCGGGACGGCGCCGGCGGGGGCGTCGGCGGCCGCCGTGGCCGTGCCGTACGACGGCGCCGAGGGGTGGGCGCCGCGCGCGCCCGGCTGGCTCGATCCTGCGCCTCGGGGCCGCGCGTTCGCCACGGGCGACGGCCCGCGGGCGCTGCCGCGCAGGACGCTGC
>CAZJUA010000190.1:0-5888 GCA_964549045.1 uncultured bacterium
CCGTCGAGAGGCCCAGCATGACCGCCACCCCCCCCAGCTCCACGATCCCGGCCACCGCCAGCCTGCGCCGCTACGGCGCGATCCTCGGCCGTTACCTCGCCCCCCAGGCCTGGGCCGCCGCGGTCCTCGCCGCGCTCCTGCTCGCCGGCATCGGCCTCCAGCTGCTGGTGCCGCAGGTCTTGCGGCGCTTCATCGACACCGCCACCGGGGTAGCCGCCGGCACGCTGCCCGAGGGCGTCGGCGCCGCCGGTGCAGCCGGCGCCGCCGGTGCAGCCGGCGCCTTGGTCGGCCTCGCCGGCGTGTTCCTCGCGGTCGCGCTCGGGACCCAGCTGCTCGGCGGCGCGGCCACCGTGCTCGGCGCCGCGGTCGGCTGGACCGCGACCAACCTGTTGCGACGCGATCTCCTCGAGCACTGCCTGGCGCTCGACATGACCTTCCACTCGGCCCGCACCTCCGGCGAGATGATCGAGCGCATCGACGGCGACGTCACCGCGCTCAGCGACTTCTTCGCCCAGTTCGCGGTGCGCGTCATCGGCGGCCTGCTGCTGCTCGCCGGCATCCTGGTCGTCCTGTGGCTCGAGAACCCGTGGATCGGCCTGGCCCTGACGGTGTTCACGCTCCTCGAGATCGCGGTGATGGTGGCCCTGCGCGAGGTCGCGGTACCCGCCACGACCCGCGAGCGCGAGGCCGCGGCGCAGGTCTTCGGCTTCGTCGAGGAGCGCCTGACCGGCATCCAGGACGTGCGCGCCAACGGCGGCGGGGCGCACGCGCTGCACCGCTTCATCCACACGATGCGCACCTTCTTCCACGACGTCCGGCGCGCCTGGATGGCCCGCTCGGTCGTGTGGCTCTCGAGCTACGGCCTCTTCGTGCTCGGCATGCTGGTCACGATCGGCTCCAGCATCCAGCTGGTCCTGGCCGGCGCGATCACCCTCGGCACCGCGTACATGGTCTTCCAGTACCTCATCATGCTGCAGGCCCCGATCGAGCAGATCACCCAGCAGATGCAGGTGCTCCAGCGCGCCGGCGCCAGCGTCGGCCGCGTCGACGAGCTGCTGCGCGAGCGCTCCCGCCTCGCCGTCGTCGATGGCGACCAGGCGCGTCGCCTGCCCGCCGGGCCGCTCGAGGTGCGCTTCGAGGACGTGACGTTCCGCTACCACGACGCAGAGCCGGACGCCGACCCGAACCTGCGGGGCATCGACCTGGTCGTGCCCGCGGGCCATCACCTCGGCCTGCTCGGGCGCACCGGTAGCGGCAAGACGACGCTGACGCGGCTGCTGTTCCGCTTCTACGACCCGCTCGAGGGGCGGGTGCTGATCGGCGGCGTCGATGCCCGCGACGTGCCCCTTCCCGAGCTGCGCCGGCGCGTCGGCCTCGTCACGCAGGAGGTCCAGCTGTTCCAGGCCTCGGTGCGCGACAACCTGGCCTTCTTCGACGACACCGTCCCGGACGCCCGCCTGATCGCCGCGCTGCAGGAGGTGGGGCTCGGCGCCTGGTTCGACGGGCTGCCGCAGGGCCTCGACACGCCCGTTCGCGCCGGCGGCGCCAGCCTCTCGGCCGGCGAGGCCCAGCTGCTCGCCCTCGCCCGGGTCTTCCTCGCCGATCCCGGGCTGGTGCTGCTCGACGAGCCGTCCTCCCGCCTCGACCCGGTGACCGAACGGCGCCTCGAACGGGCGCTCGAGCGGCTCCTGCGCGGTCGCACCGCGGTCATCATCGCGCACCGCCTCGAGACCGTCGAACGCGTCGACGCCGTCGCCATCATGAGCGACGCGCGGCTGATCGAGCACGGCTCGCGGGCCGCCCTGGCGGCCGATCCCCACTCCCGCTACGCCCGCCTGCGGCGCGTCGCCCTCGGCCTCGCCGACGGTGACGATGACCTGCTCGAGGAGCTCGCATGACCACCACCGTTCCACCCGATGCCGTGGCGCGGCGCGCCCGCGCCGCGCCCGCCGGCACGCTGGCGCTTGCCTGGCGCCTCGCCGCCGCGCGCCCGCGCCTCATGCTCGTCAACTTCGTCGTCTGGGGGTTCGTGCACGCCCTGCCGGTCTTCGCCGGCGTGCTGTTCAAGGGCATCTTCGACGCGCTCGCGGCCGGTGACGCGGCCGCCACCAGCCCCTGGACCTTCCTTGCGCTGGCCCTCTCGGTCGACGTCGCCCGCATCGGCATCCTCGGCGCCGGCGTGTGGCTGTGGGCCACCTACTGGGCGGAGCTGGTGCTGCGCATGCGGCGCAACCTGCTCGCCTACCTGCTCACCGCTCCCGGCGTGCGGCGCCTGCCCGACTCGCCCTCCGAGGCGATCAGCCGCTTCCGCGACGACGTCGACGACATCGCGCAGTACGTCGAGGCCTGGGTCGACTTCTGGGGCCTGGCGATCTTCGGTGTCGTGGCGCTGACCATCATGTTCCGCATCGACCCGCTGATGACGGGTCTGATCCTCGTCCCCCTGCTGCTGACGCTGGTGCTCACCAACGTGTTGCGGCCCACCATCCGCCGGGTGCGGCGCGCGCTGCGCGAGGCGACCGGCCGCGTGACCGACTTCGTGGGGGAGACCTTCCAGGCCGTCCAGTCGGTGCAGGGGGCCGGCCGCGAGGCGAGCATGGTGCGCGCCTTCGCGCGCCTTGGCGACGTGCGCCGCCGGGCCGCCATCCGCGACGCGCTGCTGGCCGAGGTGTTCAAGAACGTCAACGACAACATGGTCCACCTGGCCACCGGCGTCATCCTGCTCGTCGGCGCCGGCGCGATGCAGCGCGGCACCTTCACGGTCGGCGACTTCGCCCTCTTCGTCACCTTCCTGCCACGCCTGACCGGCACCGTCTCCTTCCTCGGCGCGATGATGGTGCAGCACAAGCGCACGGGCGTGGCATTCGAGCGCCTCGACGGGCTCTTGGCCGGCGCGGGCCCCGAGGTCGTCGTGGCCGACGCGGAACTGCACCTCCAGGGTGAGGTGCCCCCGTTCACCGACCCGCGACCGCGGCGGGTCCCGCTCGCGGAGCTGCGGGTGGAGCGCCTGTCCGTGCGCCATGGGGACGGCACCACGGCGGTGCACGACGCGTCGTTCACGCTGCGCCGCGGCGGCTTCACGGTCGTCACGGGCGCGGTCGGCTCCGGCAAGTCGACGCTGGTCAAGGCCGTCATCGGCCTGCTGCCGATCGAGTCCGGCACGATCCGCTGGAACGGTGAGGCCGTCGCGGACCCGGCGAGCTGGTTCGTCCCGCCGCGCTCGGCCTACACCGGGCAGGTCCCGCGGCTCTTCTCGGACACCCTGCGCGAGAACGTGGTGCAGGGGCGTCGCGACGGTGAACGGGCCCTGCCCACGGCCGTGCGCCTCGCCGTTCTCGAGCACGACCTCGCCCACCTCGATCGCGGCCTCGACACCGAGGTCGGCACCCGCGGGGTCAAGCTCTCGGGCGGCCAGGTGCAGCGCTCGGCGGCGGCCCGCATGTTCCTGCGCGACGCCGACCTGCTGGTGTTCGACGACCTCTCCAGCGCGCTCGACGTCGAGACCGAGCGCGAGCTGTGGCGGCGCCTGTTCGCGGAACGCGCCGACGCCACCTGCCTGGTGGTGTCGCACCGCCGGGCGGCGCTGGAGCGCGCCGACCAGGTGCTGCTCATGGAGCGCGGTCGCATCGTCGCCCGCGGCACGCTCGACGAGGTGCTGCTGCGCTCGCCGCAGATGGCGGCGCTGTGGGGTGACGAGAACGGCCACCACGACGTCGTGCCCGACGCCGTCCTGGGTTGACGGCAGCCGAGGCCCGGGCGGGCGCGTGCTACCATCGCGCCCGCCCGTGATCCCCGATCCCCTCGACCGCCTCCACCACCAGGTCCGCCGCGTGATCCTCGCCCGCCAGCACCCGGTGACGGGCCTGCTCCCGGCCAGCACCGCGATCAACGCCCACGGTGACTACACCGACGCCTGGGTGCGCGACGTCGTCTACGGACTGCTGGCGCCCTGGGGCCTGGCGCTGGCGTACCGCCGCGTCGACGCCCACGCCGATCGCTGCTACGAGCTCGAGCACGCGGTGGTGCGCGGCTTCCGCGGCCTGCTCGGCGCGATGATGCGGCAGGCCGACAAGGTCGAGGCCTTCAAGGCCAACCAAGACCCCCGCAACGCGCTGCACGCGAAGTACGCGACGGCCACCGGCATGCCGGTGGTGGGCGACGCCGCCTGGGGCCACCTGCAGGTCGACGCCACCGCGCTCTTCCTGCTGCAGCTCGCGCAGGTGACCGCCTCGGGCCTGCCGATCGTGCAGAGCGAGGTCGAGGTGCGCTTCGTCCAGAACCTCGTGCACTACGTCGGGAACGCCTACCGCAGCCCGGACTTCGGCATCTGGGAGCGGGGCGACAAGGCCAACCAGGGCCGCGTGGAACTCAACGCCAGCTCGGTCGCGCTGGCCAAGGCCGCGCTGGAGGCCCTCGACGGCTTCGACCTCTTCGGCGCCGCCGGCGGGCAGCGCTCGGTGGTGCACGTGGCGCCCGACGACGTCGCCCGCGCGCGGCTGGTGCTCGAGGCGATGCTGCCGCGCGAGTCGGCTTCGAAGGAGGTCGACGCCGCCCTGCTGGCCGCCGTCGGCTACCCGGCCTTCGCCGTCGACGAGCCGGCGCTCGCCGAGCGGACCCGGCGCGAGGTAGTGGCTCGCCTGCGCGGTCGCCACGGCCTCAAACGCTTCCTGCGCGACGGCCACCAGACCCCGCTGGAGGATCCGACGCGGCTGCACTACGAACCCGAGGAGCTCGCCCGCTTCGAGGGCATCGAGGCCGAGTGGCCGCTGTTCGAGGCCTACCTGGCGCTCGACGCCGCCTTCCGCGGCGACGCGCCGGCGATGGCGGCGCATCGGGCGCGCCTCGCCGAACTCGCGGTCGAGCGCGATGGCCTGCCGCTGTTGCCCGAGCTCTACACGCTCCCCGCCGACGAGATCGAGGCCGAGCGAGCCGCCCCCGGCTCGCGGCCGCGGCGCCCGAACGACAACGTGCCGCTCCTATGGGCCCAGAGCCTGGCGTGGCTGGCGGAGATGCTGGACGAGGGCCTGATCGACCCGTCGGACCTCGATCCGCTCGGCCGCCACCTCGGCGTGCAGCGACCGCGCGGTCCGGTGGTGCAGGTCGCGCTGCTCGCCACCGACGACGACGTCCGGGGCGCCTTCGCCGACCTCGGGGCGCCCAGCCAGACGCTGGCGCAGGTCGCGCCGGTGCGGGTGCGGCGCGCCGACGGCCTGATGGCCGCCTGGGCACGCGTCGGCGCCTGCCCCACGCTGGGCCTCACGGGTCGCGCGGCGCGCCGGCCCGGGGCGCTGGCCACCGCCCGGGTGTACCGGCTGCGCGGCGACCCCTACCTGTTCCTGCCGGTGGCCACCGACCCTGGCTCGTCGATCGGTGCGCACGACCCCGCGTGGCTGGCCCAGCGCATCCGGGCCGAGATCGCCTTCCTGCACCGCCACGCCCGCGGCACCGGGCGGCCGACGCTGGCCGTCCTGCTGCGCCCCGAGCACCTGGGGTCGGGGAACGAGGCGCTCCTGGCCCTGGTCGCCGACCTCCGCGCCCGTCGTGTCGACGGCGTCCCCGTTCGCCTCGACCGGCTCGCCACGCTGCTGCCGACCGCCGCCAGCGAGCGCATCGACGACCTCGGCGACTGGATCGACGACGCCGCCGTGAAGCTGGCGCCCCCGTCGGGGGAGGGCCGCCTCCGGCGCGGGGCGGACGAGACCCCGCTCGCGCCGGACGCCGCGTTGGCGATCGAGCGTGAGGGCCGGCCCGAGTTGGTCGCCAGGGTCGTGGGCAGCGACGGCCTGGAGCAGCAGGCCGCGGCGCTCGCCGAACTCGCTCGGCGCGACGGCATCGACGCCCTGGTGCCGCTCGCCGGGGGTCGTTCGGCGCGCGTCGGCGAGCTGCTC
>CAZJUA010000191.1:0-1920 GCA_964549045.1 uncultured bacterium
AGGGTCATGGCAGCCAGCTGGCGTAGAGCGGGTGGTCGGCGGCCAGCGGCAGCGTCTCGCGCCGGCCGAGCCGGGCCGAGGCGTAGACCGCGGTCACGAACTCCAGCGAGCGCCGCCCGTCGCGCAGCGTGACCTCGCGGCCGGGGCTGCCGTCGAGGGCGTCGGCCACGGCCTCGAAGAGCCCGGCGAAGCCCGAGAGCTGCGGTGGCACGCGCGACAGCACGCGGTCGATCGCGGCCTGGTCGAAGGGCGCGCGGGCGGTGAAGCGCCAGGCGCCGTCCGCCGGGGCGTACGGCAGGCTGCCGCTCTCGGCGGTGAAGCCCTCGAAGCACAGCCGCAGGCGGCTGGTGTCGTCCGCCGCCCCCAGCGTGACCGAGCTGGTCACCAAGGCGCCGCTGGCCATGCGGATCGCCAGCGCCGCGCAGTCCTCCACCTCGATGGCGTTCACGCGGGTGTCGAGTTCGGCGAAGACGCTCTCCACGGGACCCAGCGCCATCGTCAGCCAGTCGTGGAGGTGGATCGCATGGCCGAGGATCGCGCCGCCCTGCTCGCCCGCCCAGGTGCCGCGCCAGTCGACGTCGTAGTACGACGCCGGCCGGTTCCAGTGGATCTCGAGGGCGCCGACGAGCGGCTTGCCGGCCAGCCCCGCCTCGAGCAGGGCGCGCAGCTGCGCGGCCCCCGGCCCGTAGCGGTACTGGAAGACCGGGAACACCTGCCGCCCCGTGGCGGCGGCGCGCTCACTGATGCGGTCGGCCTCGGCGAGGCTGCCGGTGAGGGGCTTCTCGCAGATCACGTGCTTGCCCGCGTCGAGCGCGGCGAGGCAGACCGGCAGGGGCAGGCGCGGCGGCAGGCAGATGTCGACGATCTCGACCGCGGGTTCGGACAGCACGGCGTCGATGTCGGCCACCACCAGGCAGCCCGCCTGCTCGGCCGGCGGGGCGGCGCGGGCCGTGTCGCGGTCGCAGATCGCGTGCACGACGAAGCGTTCGGGCAGCGCCAGGAAGCCCGCGACGTGGGCGCTCCCGATCCCGGCGCCGAGGACGGCCACGCGCCGGGGCTCAGGCATCGCGGCGCCCCGTGTTCGCAGCCTCGGCCATGGCCTGCGCCCGCAGCGCGAGCCGCGTGGCGAGGAAGGTGTGCGCCTGGCCCACCGCGGTCTCGGTGCGGTCGCGGACGTCGGCCACGAGGCGCGGGAAGTAGGGCAGGGCGACGTCGTTGCAGTCGATGCGCTCGACGGTGCTGCCGTTGGCGAGATAGAGCTGGTTGCCGGCCTCGTCGCGCGCGATGTCGATGTACTTGCGCAGCTCGATCGTGCCGGCCTCCCCCAGGATGATCAGCCGGCCGTCGCCCCAGACCGGCAGGGCGTCGGGCGTGAACCAGTCGACCCGGACGTAGCCGTTGCCGCCGTCGCCCGTCAGCACCATCTCGCCGTAGTCCTGGAAGCCGGGCGCCTCAGGGCGCGTGCGGTTCTCGACGCGGGCGAACGACCCCTCGGCCCGCGTCGATCCGGTGAAGTGCAGGAACTGGTCGATCTGGTGCGAGCCGATGTCGCAGAGGATCCCGCCCGTGGCCTCGCGCCGCCAGAACCAATCGGGCCGTGGCCCCCCCACCCGGTGCGGTCCGGTGCCCAGCGTCTGGCGCACCCGGCCGATGGCGCCTGCGGCGACCAGCTCCTCGGCCCTGGCGACCGCGCGCACCTCGAAGCGCTCCGAGAAGTCCACGGTCCAGATCCGCCCGCTGCGCGCCACGCAGGCCTCGATCGCGGCGAGGTCCTCCGGCGTGGTGCAGCCGGGCTTGTCGACCATCACGTCCTTGCCGGCCTCCATCGCCTCGATGGCCAGCCGCGCGCGATCGGCCGGGATGGCCGAGATCAGCACCATCGCCACCTCCGGGTCGTCGAGGATGCGGCGGCGGTCCTCC
>CAZJUA010000192.1:0-3511 GCA_964549045.1 uncultured bacterium
GCGGCGCTGGCGTCCTCGAACGTGGCGCTGCGACTGCTGTACGAGGGCGGACGTGAGGTCGTGGTGTCGCCGTGGACCGGGGCGTTGCCGCCGGGCATCGGGCCCGGGGCGCCGCCACCCCAAGACGCCGATGACGATCTTGATGACGGTGACGACGGCCGCGATGACGACGATGGCGATGACGACGGCCGCGATGACGACGATGATCGCGATGACGACGATGATCGCGATGACGACGATGATCGCGATGACGACGACGATGACGACGACGACGATGACGATGACGACGATGACGACGACGACGATGACGACGACGACGATGACGACGACGACGACGACTGAGCCCCGCCCCTCACCCGCGCGCGACTGACGCGCGGCGTCCTCAGGGAGTCGCATGCCGCCCGCACACGTGCTCGTGGTCGAAGACGACGCCAGGCTCAGGGGTCTCGTCCGCGAGGCGCTGGAGGCGACGGGACATCGTGTGACGGCGGTCGGTACGGGCGGCGACGCGCTCCTTCGCGCCCTCGAGGGCGGGATCGACCTCGTGCTCCTCGACCTCAACCTGCCCGACGTCGACGGCATCGAGGTCGCGCGCCGGCTGGCCGACGAGGGGGTGCCCATCGTCATGCTCACCGCCCGCGGTGACGTCGCGAGCCGCGTCGAGGGCCTCTACGCCGGCGCGGCCGACTACGTGACCAAGCCCTTCGAGCTCCAGGAGCTGCTCGCGCGTGTGCACGTGCGGCTGCGCGAGCGCGGCGCTGGCGAGGGGGCGATCGAGCGCGCCGGCCTGCGCCTTCAGACGGACGTCAGGACCCTATGGGCAGGCGACGCCCAGGTGACGCTGCCAGAGCGTGAGGCCGAGCTGTTGCGCCTACTGCTCACCCATCCGGGCCGCGTGTTCTCGCGCGAGGACCTCGAGGTCCGGCTCTACGGCGACGACCCGCCGGACTCGAACACCGTCGAGGTGTTCGTCTACCAGCTGCGGCGGAGGATCCGCGCGCTGGGCGCGGCCGACCCCATCCGGACCGTCCGCGGCAAGGGCTACACGGTGCTGTGACCGCCGATCCGACCGACGTCGGCGGGCCGATGCGGTCGCGTGCGCGTTCGCCGGCACGTGCACGCGCACGCCACCTGCGCACGCGCCTCGGTCTCATCGTGCTCGGCGCGCTGCTGCTGGCGGTCGCGGGCACCGTCGTGCTGGTCGACCAGCTCTTCGGTCGGGCGCAGCGCGGATCGCTCGAGGACCTGCTCGAGCGCGACCTGCAGCGGGTGCAGGCGCTGGTGGCCGCCGGGACGCTCGGGGCGGACTTCGTGGAGCAGGGAGCCGGGGGGGTTCGGCTGCAGTTCGTGTCGAACGCGGGGACGGTGCTCCTGGCGGCCGACGCCGCCGACCCCATCCCGCTCGCGCGGACGCCGGTCCGGTCGGTTTCGGGCGAGCGCGCGGAGCTGGTCGGCAGCGCCGCGTGGCGCCTGCCGTCCGGGCTCGAGATCGGGACCATCCGCATGGCGCTCGACGTCGCCGAGGCC
This sequence comes from uncultured bacterium, assembly GCA_964549045.1. GTDB lineage: Bacteria > Deinococcota > Deinococci > Deinococcales > Trueperaceae > JAABTL01. The sequence continues at coordinate 1,528 of CAZJUA010000192.1, forward strand.
GACGCCAGTCGCGCGACCCTGCGCCTGAGCCTCCCCTTCCCCGGGGGCTTGCTGGCGGTGGTGGCCGGCGCGGTCGCGTGGGGGCTGGTGAGCGGCGCGTTACGGCCGCTGGCCGCCCTCGCGCGGCGGGCGGTCGCGGTCGATCCGGTGCGGCCGAGGTTGGCGCGCTACCGCGGTCCCGACGACGAGGTCGCCGAGCTGGCGCGCGCGCTCAACGTCGCCCTCGAGGCCATCGCCGAGCGGCAGCAGGCGGAGCGTGACGCCCTGGCGGAGGTAGCCCACGAGCTCGCCGCACCGCTGACGGTGGTAGCAGGTGAGCTTCTGCAGCTGGCGACCGCGCGCCCCGACGACCCGCGGGTGCGGGCCGCCCGGGAGGCGGCCGACGAACTGCTGCACACCTCGCAGGACCTCCTGACGCTGGCCCGCGGGGAGCTGGACCGGGCGCCTGACCTCAGCGTGGTCGACGTCGCGCAGGTCGTCCGTGGGGTGGTCGATGCGTACCCGGGCGTCGCCTTCGCTTCGGACGGCGCCGACGCGCGGGTGTTCGCGCAGCCGGACCGGCTGCGTCAGGTGGCGCGAAACCTGGTGCGCAACGCCGTGCAGGCGGCGGGCGCCGAGCGCGTGCGGGTGGCGGTGGCGGGCGGCCCCGAGGTCCGACTGCGGGTCGAAGACGACGGCCCGGGCATGACGCCGGAGGCGCTGGCCCGCGTCTTCGACCGCTACGTCAGCGGCCGCCCCGGCGGGGCGGGCGTCGGGCTCACGGTCGCGCGACGGATCGTGGCGTCGTTCGACGGCCGCATCGAGGCGCGCTCCGAGCCCGGGCGCGGCACCGTCTTCGAGGTGACGCTCCCCGGCTGGTCGTCGCAGCTGGAGGCGGAGCCGGCCGGGTCCTGAGCGTCGGGCTGCGGCGCGGGCCGGCGGCGGCGGTCGCCGTGGCATGCGTCCTCGGCCTCGCCGGACCGCAGCCGGTGGATGCCGTAGCATGCGGGAGGCCGGGCAGGGATCCGGGCCGGGTCCCGCTGGACCCGGGCCGGGTCCCGCTGGACCCGGGCCGAGTTCCGCTCGACTCGGGCCGCATCGCGCGGGACGGGAGCGAAGGGTGCCGACGCTGCAGTTCTACGTACCGGACGACGTCGCCGACGCGTTGCGCGCGCGGGCGGAGGAGCGGGGCGTCCACCTGTCGAACTACCTCGGCGAGATCGTGGTGCGTCACCTGCGCCGCGACTGGCCGGAGGCGTGGGTCGACACGGCCGCGGCCGCCTGGGACGACGAGTGGCGGCCGCCCGAGGGGCCGGCCGCCCGCGACGTCGACGAGGGCTAGCGCGCGGCGCCGGGGTCGGCGTCGGCCCCCAACACCGCGCTGCCGGCGTCAGCGCCCGAACCTGCGTTGGCGTTGCTGGAACGAACGGATGGCGCGCAGGAAGTCGATGCGCCGGAACTCCGGCCAGTAGGCGTCGCAGAAGTAGAACTCCGCGTAGGCGGACTGCCACAGCAGGAACCCGGACGAGCGCACCTCGCCCGAGGTGCGGACGACGAAGTCCGGGTCCGGCACGCCGGCGGTGTAGAGGTGGGTCGTGATGTCGTCCGCGTCGAGCTCGGCGGCGGCGGTGGCCAGGTCTTCGCCCCGGGCCGCGCGATCGAGCAGCGCCGCGCGGACGGCGGAGACGATCTCCTCGCGGCCGCCGTAGCCGAGCGCCACGTGCAGGTGCAGCGTGTCGTAGTCGGCGGTGCCCGCTTCCATCTCGCGCAGCGCGGCCTTGGCGTCCTCGGGGAAGTCGTCGATGTCGCCGATCACCCGCACCCGCACGCGGTGCGCGTGCAGCTCGCGGTCGCTGAGGAACTCGCGCGCCTGGGCGGCGAAGATCCGGTGCAGGTGGGCGACCTCCTCGGGCGAGCGCCCCTTGTTGTCGGTGGAGAAGCCCCACAGGGTGACGTGGCGGATGCCGAGCTCGAGGCACCAGCGCAGCACGTCGCGCGCCTTGCC
>CAZJUA010000193.1:0-1964 GCA_964549045.1 uncultured bacterium
GCCGCGCAGCCCCTCCAGCGCCCGCCGCGACCACTCCGGCAGCTCGTCGAGGAACAGGACCCCGCCGTGCGCCCGGGTGACCTCGCCGGGGCGCAGGCCAGGGCCACCGCCGAGGAGGCCGGCCTCCGAGCCGCCGTGGTGCGGCGCGCGGAACGGCGGGCGCCGCTCCAGCCCCGCCACGGGCTCCCCCAGCGCGGAGCGCACCAGGGTGGCGGTCCAGGCGGTGTCGTCGTCGAGGGGCGGCAGCAGGCCCGGGAGACGCCGCGCCAGCATCGACTTGCCGCAACCCGGTGGACCTACGAGCAACAGCGCGTGCCCGCCCGCCGCGGCCACCTCCAGCGCGCGCCGCGCCAGGGCCTGGCCGCGCACGTCGGCCAGGTCGTGTTCGGGGGTCGGGGCCGTCGCGGCATCGTCGCCCTGGCCGCCCGTGTCGGGCGGGGCGGGGACGCCTTCCCCACGCGCCCAGGCGATCGCTCCCGTCAGGCCCTCCGGCGCGACGACCTCGATGCCGGTCACGAGCCCCGCCTCGGCGGCGTTCCCGGCCGGCACCACCACGGCCCGGCGACCGCCGCGCCGCGCCAGCCAGGCCGCCGCCAGCGCGCCCGGTACCGGGCGCAGCGTCCCGTCCAGCGCCAGCTCGCCCATGACGACGGCGCGCGCGAGGCGCGCCGCGGGGAGCTTGCGCTGGGCGGCCAGGATCGCCAGTGCGATCGGTAGGTCGTAGGCCGGTCCCACCTTGCGCAGGTCGGCCGGCGCCAGGTTGACCGTGACGCGCGACGGTGGCAGCGCCTGCCCCAGGTGCTTCAGCGCCGCCCGCACGCGCTCCTTGGCCTCCATCACGGCGGCGTCGCCGAGCCCCACCACGTGCAGCCCGGGCAGGCCCCCGGCGACGAGCGCCTCCACGGTGACCGCCACCGGCTCGAGGCCGACGAGGGCACAGGTGGTGGTGGTCGCGTGCATGGTTCAGCATCGGTGGCCGCGAGGCATCGAGCGCGGCGACCTGGGCCGTTCACGGTCGCGTCTGGGCCGCCATCCGTCCCTGGCGTGACGCTTCCCCCATCCCGTTCATCGTCTGCTGGCGCATGATGGGGGTGACCAACCGGAGTCCCTCGCTCCGAAGGAGGCGTCCATGACCACGTTCGTTCGCACGTTCGCACTTGCCGCCCTGGCAACCGTTCTGCTCGCAGCCTGCAGCCTGTCGCTGCCGGAGCCCATCGAGCTCGAAGGGGGTGTGTTCGGCCTCGACGGCGTCGAGGTGACACTCGCAGCCATCGCGCCGACCAGCATCGCGCCGTCGGCGACCGCCAGCTTCTCCGGCGCGATCGCGGAGACCTTCGTGGTCGACGACGCCGACATCCCGCCGGTGTTGCGCAACCTGTTCAAGGTCGCCAGCGTCGACGAGGCGATCGGGCTGGGCGTCTCGCTGGTGGCGACCTCGGCCGAAGAGCTTCCTGCCTCGTTCGTGGTGAGCGCGGTGAGCCTGACCGACCTCGTGATCAAGAAGGGCGTCCAGACCGTCTTCTCCGATGGCTTCGCGACGATCACTGGTGCGACGATGACGTTCAGCCGCGTGGCGCCGTGCACGGGCATCTGCAGCTACACGGCCAGTGCGACCACGGCCCTGGCCGACATCTCGCTGACCGGCAGCGAGGCGGACAAGCTCGCGAAGGCGATCATCGCCGGCGGCACGTTCACCGTCACCGGCAACTTCGTCGCCTCAGTGAGTCCGGCGCTCCCCGACGACACCCAGATCCAGGTCTCCCTCGTCTCGCTCGGCGCCGTGCTGGAGTAGCCGACCGCGCCAATCGGCCACCGACCTAGGGGATCGCCCCCGGACCCTGTGGTCCGGGGGCGATCCCATGCTTCCGGTGAGGGGCTACGCCGGCTTGACGTGCGCGTACACGCCGAAGGTGCCGGGGCCGACGTGGGCCGCGATGACGGCGCCGATCTCGTACAGGCTGCCG
>CAZJUA010000194.1:0-13867 GCA_964549045.1 uncultured bacterium
CCCACCACACCCGCAGGGGGTGAAAAAAACTTTAGCCCGATGCAGGGCGGTTCTGTAACCGCACACCGTACCAACACGGCGTGCCTGAAGCGGCAAAGCCGCTTCAGGCACGCACATCGATGAGCATGTGCACCACGCTCGCGTACGTCTCGATCGTGTCGATCAGCTGGCCCTGCCCGTCGAACTTGCGGATGAGGTGACCGCCGCGCCGCGAGGCGTAGAGGTGGCCGTGCTCGTCGGTGCCGAGGTCCAAGAGCGCGTCGCTGGCCTCGCCCTGCAGCTTCTCGAGCGCGTAGACCGGGCCGAGCTTGCCGTCGCTGGTGACGGTGCGGACCTTGCCGGCGGTGGCGTCGCTGATGAACAAGGTGCCGTTCACGTCGACGTGGAAGCCGTCGATCACCCGCATGCCCGGGCGTTCGCCGCCGAGCCGGAAGGCCCAGCGGGTCTCGTAGGCGCCCTCGGGCGTGAGGCGCTGCACCTGGCGGTTGCCGTAATCGAGCACGTACACCTTGCCGTCGGGCCCCGTCTTCACGAGGCGCGGATCGTTGAAGGTGCCCTGCCCCTCGCCGCGCCCGCCGAAGGCTGCGATGAACGCGCCCTCGGGCGTGAAGCGTTGCACCAGGTGCGTCTCCCCGTCGAGCACCAGGACGCTGCCGTCGGGCGCGCAGGTGATGGCGGTCGGGAACAGCAGTTCGCCCGGCTTCATGCCGTAGGCGCCGAAGGTGAGCAGGAGGTGCCCGTCGGGCGCGCGCTTGGCGAGCATGCGGTGGCGCTCCTGGTCGACGCGGTACTCGAAGGTGGCGCTGTAGAGGTAGCCGTCGCGGTCGCTGGCGACGGAAACCGGCGCGGTGCTGAACGAGCCCTCGCCGACACCGATGTCGCCGATCGGCGCGTGCAGGTTGCCCTCGGTGTCGAGCACGCGCACCACGCCCTGGCGGCTGTCGACGGTGAGCACGATGCGGCTGCTGAGCGCGACCTCGCTGACGTCGCGCAGGTCCACGGCCTCCAACTCGTCGAGCACGTCGCCGAGGTTGGGGCGCTCGTCCGCGTCCTTCGCGATCATGCGCATGACCAGCGTGTCGAGCGCCTTGGGGACGCGCAGGTTGAGCTGGCGCGGCGGCGGCGGCGTCTGGAAGATCTGCTGATGGACGATCGCCTCGTAACCGCCCTTGAACGCCGTCTGGCCGGTGAGCATCTCGTAGAACACCAGGCCGAGCGAGTAGATGTCGGAGCGGTGGTCGATGCGCAGGCCGCGCGCCTGCTCGGGCGACATGTACACCGGGGTGCCGACGCGGGCGCCCGTCATCGTCAGGCGCGTGAGCACGCGGCCGCCGGCGATGCCGAAGTCCATGAGCTTGACGGCCTCGCTGTGGAGCAGCGGCCCCTGGGGGCCCTCCTCGATGCCGCCGCGCACGACCATGATGTTTCCGGGCTTGATGTCGCGGTGGATGATGCCTGCCTGGTGGATGTGCTGCAGGGCCTCGACGACCCGCGCCATCACCTGCACGGAGAGGTCGGTCGTCAGCTCGCCGCTCTCGATGTAGCCCTCGAGCGAGCGCCCGTCGACGTACTCCATCGCCATGAAGTGCTGCGTGCCGAGGCTGCCGTGCTCGAAGGTGCGGACGATGTTGACGTGGTTGAGCCGCTGCGCGACCTCCGCCTCGCGGTGGAAGCGGCGGATGAACTTGGCGTCCGCGACGTACTGCTCCATCGGCACCTTCAGCGCGACGACCTGGCCGTCGCTCGCGCGCCGCGCCCGGAAGACGGACGCCATCCCGCCGGAACCGACCTTCTCGAGGACCTCGTAGCCGGGGATCTGGACACCATCCGGCAGCGGCGTCACCTGCATGCCGGCGCCGGACTTGGTGCCGGTGCGACGCGTGACGCGTTCCTTGCGCCGGACGCTCTGCGGCGCCGCTTGCCGCTTGGGCGGCGCCACCCGCGAGCTGCGGGCGACCACGGGCACGGCCGGCACCAGCAGGCCGAGCGCGACGGCGTAGGCGAGCAGCGGCGCGATGGCGCGCTCGAGCCCGCCGAGGCCGACGAGGTAACCGGCCATCGCGACCGACAGCCCCAGCACGAGGAGCATGATCCAGGTCGGCAGCCGGGAGAAGACCCAGCCCACGAGCACGCCCGCGCCGATCAGGGCCCACCAGGGCAGGGTCACCGCGGGACCTCGGCGATGATGAGCGTGATGTTGTCGGGACCGCCGCGCTCGTTCGCGAGGGCGATGAGGTAGTCCGCGGCATGCTGGCGGTCGCGCGTCCGCTCGAGTTCGGCGGAGATCTCGTGCTCCTTGACCTGCCCGTGGAGGCCGTCGCTGGCGAGCACGAAGACGTCGCCGGGCTGGACGTCGCTCTCGATGATGTCCGGCACGACGTGCGGCCGCGTGCCGAGCGCGCGCGTGATGAGGTTGCGCCACTCGTGGTCCTCGGCCTCTTCGGGGGTCAGGATGCCCTGCTCGATCTGCTCCTCGACCCAGGAGTGGTCCCTGGTGAGCTGGTAGATGGTGCCGCCGCGGAACAGCCACGCGCGGGAGTCGCCGACGTGCCCGACGTAGGCACGGTCCTCGAGGATGGCGATGCAGGTGAGCGTGGTGCCCATCCCTTGGCGGCCCTCGCTCTGGGCGGCCGCGTGGACTCGGCGGTTCGCCAAGCGGATGGCCTTGTCGATGAGGATGCCGACCGGAACCACCGCCACGCCCTCCGCGAGCTGCTGCGCGTAGCGGCTGAAGGCGTCGTCGAGGACCTCGACGGCGGTCTTGCTGGCGATCTCGCCGGCAGCGGCGCCACCCATGCCGTCGGCCACGACGTAGAGGAAGAGCGGCCCACGCGGCACGGGGAACTGCCACACGCGGTGGTAGTCCTCGTTGAAGGGGCGCACGCGCCCGGCGTCGGAACCATGACCCACGAGGTGATTCGGCCGCACGAACGGAGTGTACCGTGCCGAACGGCGCGGGCGAGCCTCAGTTTCGCGGGGGCCTAGGGCGCCGCACGGTCTCCAGGTAGGGGAAGCCCTCGAGCAGACCGCGGAAGGCGAGGAAGAGCCGCACCGCCTCCTCCTGGTCGGCAGGGAGTTCGCGCACCCGGAAGTACGCGAGGTGACCGCTCGCCAGCTCGAAGGTCGGCGTCCCGAAGACGTCGCGCCGCGCCGCCTGATGGTGCTCCTGGGCGAGGCAGGTACGCAGCTCGGGATCCGCCAGGTCGGCCTCGAAGCGCGCCAGCTGGAGGCCCGCGGCCTCGGCGACGGCGAGGTGGGTCGGGCGCGTGAGCGGGAGGCCGTCGACGTGGCGGGCACGGAGCAGCCCGAGGCGGAAGCGATCGAAGGCCACCGGGCCCTGCCGTCGCGCGGCGCAACTCGCGAGGAAGGGCTGCAGGCCGCGGTTGCCCATGGGGTCGTCGTCGTCCAGCGCGGCGTTCCACAGCTGCCAGCCGTGGGCGTCACCGTGGTCGGACTGGTAGAGGCTGAAGTGCCGCCACTCGAAGCGCAGCCCGAGCCGACCCTCGACCATGCGCGCCACCTCGGCCCCCCGCCAGGCGAACGGGCAGAGGTAATCGAAGTAGGCGACGACCGTCTCAGGCATGGCCGACATGGAACCACCGCCGACGCCCGGGGGGCGTCGCGGGCCTGACACCGTGCATCGTGGGGGGCGTTCCGCCCCCACGATGCCATGCCTTTCGGGTCCCGGCCATGTGGCCGGGACCCGAAAGGCCGTGCGCCGGGGGTGCGCTGCCCCCCCAAGCGCCACGCGTTGCAGATGGCCGGTCCTGGGTCAGACCGCCGAGTCCTTCAGTTGCTGATGTCCGGACCGTCCTCGCTCGGGCGCGGCGGCAACGGGCGCTCGGGGATGGCGCCGAAGCGCTTCTCGTAGCGCGAGACGTTCTCCGCCAGCGTTCGCAGGAGCGCCTTGGCGTGCTGCGGGCTGGTGATCACGCGCGCCTGCACCCGCACCGGCTGCTGCGGGTAGGCGAGCGCGAAGTCGAGGAAGAAGGCGTCGTCGGTGTGGGTGACGAGCGCGGCGTTGGCGTAGCTGCCTTTGGCGGTGGCCGGGTCGATCTCCAGCTTCAGGGTGCGGCCGGCGTTCGCCGTCGCGGCGGGGCGGGTTTCGGCATCGGCCATGGAGGACCTCCGGTCGGGCTCAGGCGGCGGCGACCCCGGAGAGCAGCCGCGGCAGTTCGAAGCGGGCACGGCCCAGGTCGGCGAGCGTCCGCAGGCGCAGGGCGAGCACCCGGACGTCGCGCGAGGGCGTGTCGGCGGCGTGCGGGGCGACCGCCAGGACCAGCGGCCCGCTGCGGTACTCGAGGACCGCCTGCCCGAGGCCACCGCCGAGCGACTCCGCCAGCACGCCGGACGCGGCCAGCGCGGCGGCGAGCAGCGAGCCGGCCTCGCTGAGTCCGGGGGGCTCGTGCTGCGCGGCGCCGATCAGCTCGCCGTCGCCGCTCACGACCGCCACGGCCGCCACGCCCGGCACGGCCAACGCCTCGTTCAGCAGCTCTCTCATCGGCAGGCCTCCAGGAACCCTCGGGCGCCGCGCGGGTCCGAGCGGACGCCGGTGGGGCAGCCGGCAACCGCACGCGCCGCGAAGGGTTTCACGCCACGACCTCGGCCAAGCGCTCGGCCGCGCTTCGCAGCGCCACGCGCGCCCGCTCGACGTCGACCTCGGGGTCCGCCCACACCAGCGCGAACCAGGCGCTCGCGACCGTGTGCGAGAGCACCAGGCCGCCGTCGGCCACGACGATCATCTCGCGGGCGCCACCGCCATCGAGGTAGTCGGCGCAGGCGCGGCGCACCCCATTCCAGGCGTGGGTCAACTCGACGACCGCGCCGTCGAGGGCGGGCGCGCGCACGCCGACGGTGGACCCGTCGGCGCCGGTCGACCCGTCGGCGCCGGACGACCCGTCCGCATCGGACAACAAGAAGGCCTCGTCGACCAGCAGGCCATCGAACCCGGCGAGCGCCGCCGCCCGCGCGTGCGGCAGCGCGGCGAGCTCGGCGAGGACGTCCTCGAGGCGCGGCATGCGCCGAGTGTACTACCCGGCCGCGCGGGCCCGCCCGCGGGCCCGCGGGCGCGGTCGGAGGCGGGCGGGCACCTTCCGGTATGGTGTCGGGCATGAGCCAGCTCCACCTGCACGCCGATCCGGGCGCCGTCGCCGAGGTCGTGCTGCTCCCCGGCGACCCCAACCGCGCCCGCCGCATCGCGGAGGCGTTCCTCGAGTCGCCCGTGCGCTACACCGACCATCGCCAACTGCTCGGCTTCACCGGCCACTACCGCGGCCTGCGCGTGAGCGTGCAGGCGACCGGCATGGGTTGCCCCAGCCTGGCGATCGTCACCGAGGAGCTCATCCGCCTCGGGGCCCGCACCCTGGTGCGGGTCGGCACCTCCGGGATCGTGGCCGACGGCATCGAGCCCGGCGACCTCATCGTCGCGTCGGCCTCGGTGCCGAACGACGGCACCACCCGCCAGTACCTGCGCGGCGACGCCTACGCGCCGGCTGCCGACTTCGACGTCACGCGCGCCCTGGCCGACGCGGGCGCCGCCCTGGGGAAACCGCCGCACGTCGGCCTCATCCAGACGGAGGACGCCTTCTACGCCACCTCGCCCGACGACGTGCCCACGCTGCGTGCGCGCGGCGTGCTGGCGATCGAGATGGAGGCGAGCGCGCTCTTCCTCATCGCCCGCCTGCGTGGCGCGCGCGCCGGCTGCGCGCTGGTCGCCAGCAACCGCATCGGCGACGACGCCTTCGTAGCGCCCGAGGTCCTCGCCGACGGCGTCGCCCGCATGACGCGCATGACGCTCGACGCGATGGTGGCCCTGCACGCCCCCGGGAGGGAAGTATGAGCGACGACGTGTACGCGCACGACCTCGAGGACGAGCCGACCTTCGAGCACCTGAGCATCGCCGTGGACGACGGGATCGCCGTCGTCACCATCGACCGCCCGGACGCCCTCAACGCCCTCAACGGCGAGCTGCTGCTGGAGATCGGCACCGCCTGCGACCTCATCGAGGCCGACGTCGGCGTGCGCGCGTTGGTGTTCACCGGCGCGGGCCGCGCCTTCGTCGCCGGCGCGGACGTCGCCGAGCTGGCCGCGCTCTCGGATCCCTTCGCCGGGCGCGAGACCGCGCTCGCCGGGCAGGACGTGATGAACGCCATCGCCGCCCTCCCCTTCCCGACGATCGCCGCCCTCAACGGCTTCGCGCTCGGCGGCGGCCTCGAGCTGGCGCTGGCCTGCGACCTGCGGGTCGCCGCCCCGGGCGCCAAGCTCGGCCTGCCCGAAGTCGGCCTCGGCCTCATCCCCGGTTACGGCGGCACCCAGCGCCTGCCCCGGTTGATCGGCCAGGGGCGCGCGTTCGACCTCATCCTCACGGGCCGCCACGTGCCCGCCGACGAGGCGCTGCAGATGGGGCTGGTCAACCGCGTGGCGGACGACGCGCTCGAGGGGGCGGTGGCCCTCGCGCGGCAGACGCTGCGCAATGCGCCGATCGCGCTGGGCCTCGCCAAGGAGGCCGTCGTGCGCGGCCTCGACGTCACCCTGCCGCAGGGGCTGGAGATCGAGGCCGACCTGTTCGGCATGGCCGCCACGACCGACGACGCGAGCGAGGGCACCTCTGCGTTCTTGGAGAAGCGCGCGGCGACGTTCGAGGGGCGCTGAGCCCGCGCGTGCCCGCGGCGGCGCCACGGGCGCGGCGGTGCCGCGGGCGCGAGCGGATCCCTCCTCAGCCTGCGGTGACGCGTTCCAGGTGCTCGAGCACCGTGCGGTCGACGCGGTCGCCATCGAGGAGGCGCTCCTCGACGTTCTCGCGGCCGGCGAGCGCCGCCAGCGCGGCGCGCGCGGCGTCGTCCCAGGCCCCGCCGACACCGTGGCCGGCGGCGCGCAGCACCGCCAGCAGGCGCGCGGCGACCTCGCCCTCGATCGGCAGCACGTCCTCGGACCTCGGCGCGCCGAAGTAGAGCCGCTGGAGCGCCAGCAGGCCCTGCAGCCGCGGGACCGGGTCGGGGTCGTCGTCGACCCGCAGGTCGATGTAGCGGTCGTTGAAGCCGCCGTAGCCGCCCTCCTCGCGCACCACCAGCAGCGCCGCGGACTGCCGGCCGCGGCTGTCGCCCCCTGCGCGATCGGCGGCCAGCAGGCCCGCGAGCAGGCGCTCGGGGAACGGCCCCGCGTGGCCCTCGAAGCCGGCGACCAGCGCTTCGATCACGCCGGGTCCGGCGAGCAGGTTGCCCTGCGCGGCGAGACCGGGCTGGGCGACGCCGCCCGCCCACGGGTGGCAGCCGTCCCCCGTGAAGGTGATGGATCCGCCGTCGGCGTCGACGATGCCGAACTGGCGCTGGGCCGCGTGCTCGTCGCCGGCCCGCAGCGCCTCGCCGACGAACTCGAGCGGCACGCCGGCCAGCAGCATGTCGACGGCACGCGGGCCGTAGCCGGTGTTGGCGTACGACTGCGTCGCGACGGCCGCGACGTCGGCGATCGCGTAGGGCACGACGGCGCCGACGGCGAGGAACTTGGAGGCGGTGGCGACGCCGAGGTCACCGGTGTCGGGGTCGCGGGCGACGAGCGAGAAGGTCGCAACTGGGCGCATGCCGGAGGTTATCAACAGCGCGGGCCGCCGACCCCGAACGGTGGTGGCGACGGCGACGGTCGCTGCCGCGCCCGCCGTGGTGTGATGCGGCCGTGCCGTTCCGCATCAAGGTCTCCCTCTGGATCCTCGCCTCCCTCGTCGCGCTGGTCGTGCTGGGCCCGCTGCTGGTGCCCGTCTTCCCGCTCGAGGGGTTGAGGCCCGCCCGCGAGCTCGCGTGGCCAGGCTCCGCCTGGGTCGACGTCGACGGCCTGCAGGTGCACGTCGAGGCCGTGGCCGACGGCGCCCCGCTGACCGCGCCCGCCGACGCCCTGCTCGCCGCCCCGCCGGACGCGCCCGACGATGCCTTCCTCATGCTGCACGGCTTCGGCGCCAACACCCGCTCGTGGGCCAGCAGCCTGCCGTGGCTGAGCGACGGCGCCGTGGCCGTGGCCTACGACCGCCCTGCCTTCGGACTCACGGACCGACCGCTCGACGGCTGGGCCCCGGGCGCGAACCCCTACGGCCCCGCGGCCCAGGTCGCCACCGCGGTCGGCGTGCTCGACGCGCTCGGGATCGAACGGGCGGTGCTCGTCGGTCACTCGGCCGGTGGCGCGATCGCGTTGCAGACGGCGCTCGCTCACCCGGAGCGGGTCGCCGGGCTGGTGCTCGTCGGCGCCGCGGTGTACGCCGGTGGGGGCGCGCCCGCCTGGAGCCGCCCCCTGCTGCGCACGCCGCAGTTCGAGCGCATCGGACCGCTGATCGTGCGCCAGCTCGGCGGCAACCAGGGCGAGACCTTCCTGCAAGCGTCGTGGGCCGACCCGACGCGGATCGACGATGCCACCTGGGAGGCCTACCGGCGGCCGCTGCAGGTGCTCGACTGGGATCGCGCGCTGTGGGAGCTGGTCAAGGCGAGCCAGGAGCCCGACCTGGTGCCCCTGCTCGGCTCGCTGCGGGTGCCGGTGCTGGTCGTGACCGGCGCCCAGGACACCATCGTGCCTGCCGAGCAGTCGCGCGACCTGGCCCGCGACCTCACCGGGGTACCCGGTGGGGCGGCGCTCGTCGAGCTCGAGGGCTGCGGGCACCTGCCCCACGAGGAGTGCCCGGCGGCGTTTCGGGAGGCCGTCGAGGCGTGGCTTCTCACGGCCCAACCGGCCTTCTGACGACCGCCCCCGTGTCGGCCTCGTCCTGCTGATAGACTGCGCCGTGGTCCTGGGCCTGATCTCGGACGTTCACGCCAACGTGCTCGCGCTGGAGGCCGCGCTCGAGGCGCTGGACGCGTCGGGCGTGGAGACGGTCCTCTGCCTCGGCGATCTCGTCGGCTACGGACCGTCCCCCAACGAGACGATCGCGCTGCTGCGCCAGAAGCGGGTGATGTGTTGCCTCGGCGACGCCGACGAGCGACTCGCCTACCGCTTCGCGCGGACGAACGTGCGCATGGGCGTCGCCCATGAGACGCTCGAGTGGACCCGCGACGTGATCGATCCCGAGCACGTGGAGTGGCTGCGCTCGCTGCCCGTGCAGCGGCGACTCGAGACGGACGCCGGGAAGCTGCGTGCCTTCCATGGCTCGGCCCACGATCCGAGCGAACGCACCAACCTGCAGCAGGACCCGATGGCGCTCGCGCGGCTGCTGTCGCGCAACCGCTGCCAGATCCTCGCCACGGGCGGCAGCCACGTCCCGTACTTCCGCAAGGTGGGGGACGCGGGCTGGGCGGTGAACCCGGGCTCGGTCGGGCTGTCGCTCAACGGCGAGCCGGGCGCCGACGTCTGCGTGCTCCGCATCGACGAGACTGGGGTCGAGGTGGAGATGGACAAGGTGGACTACGACTACGCCGCGGTCGCCTTCGACATCGTCGCGTGGGGCCTACCGAAGCCGGTGGCCGAGGCCGTGCAGATGGGCCGCATGTCGACGCGCATCGACCCGTAGGCCGCGGTCCGAACGCGTCAGCCGGCCACGACCGTAGCGCGTGGGTCGCGTGCGGCGTGTCACGCCCGCTCGATCGCCATGGCCAGCGCCTCGCCGCCGCCGATGCAGATGCTCGCCATCCCCCTGCGGCCGCCGAGCTCGTCGAGCGCGTTGAGCAGGGTGACGAGGATGCGGGCGCCGGAGGCGCCGATCGGGTGACCGAGCGCCACGGCGCCGCCGAGGACGTTCACCCGCTCTGCGTCGAGGCCGAAGGCGTTCGTCGCGGCCATGGGGACGACGGCGAAGGCCTCGTTGATCTCGTAGGCGTCGACGTCCTCCGGCTTCCAGCCCGTGCGCGCGTAGAGCGCGTGCATGGCGCCGATGGGGGCGGTGGTGAACTCGGCCGGCGCCTGGGCGTGCACCGCGTAGCCGCGGATCCTCGCCAGCACGGGCCAGCCGTTGGCGGCGGCGACGGCCTCGTCCGCGATCACGAGGGCCGCGGCGCCATCGTTGAGCGAGGAGGCGTTGCCGGCGGTGACGGTGCCCGTCTGCTCGAACGCGGGCCGCAGGGTGGGGAGCCGGTCGAAGTCGACGCGGGCGGGTCCCTCGTCGGTGTCGACCGTCGTGACGGCGCCCTTGCGGCCGGGGACCTCGACCGGCACGATCTCGCGGGCGGCGATCCCGGCGGCGGTCGCGTGCTGCGCGCGGCGGTACGAGCGGGCGGCGTAGTCGTCCTGAGCGGCGCGCGACAGTCCGTGGGTGGTGGCGCACCACTCGGCACAGGTCCCCATGTGGCGGCCGTCGTACGCGTCCACCAGGCCGTCGCGCAGGATGCTGTCGACCACCTCGCCGTCGCCCAGACGCAGGCCGCCGCGGGCGGTCATGAGCAGGTAGGGGGCGTTGGTCATCGACTCCATGCCGCCGGCCACCACCACGCTCGCGTCGCCGAGGGCGATGGCGCGGGCGCCCTGGATGACGGTCTCGAGGCCGCTGCCGCACATCTTGTTGACGGTGACGGCCGGCACCCGGTCGGGGAGCCCGGCGTCGCGCGCGACCTGCCTCGCGGGCGCCTGCCCAGCGCCCGCCGCGAGGACCTGGCCCATCATGATCAGGTCGACCTCGCCGGCCGCGATGCCGGCGCGCTCGAGCGCGGCGCGCACGACGGCGGCACCCAACTGCGGCGCGCCGAGCGGCGTGAAGCCGCCCTGGAAGTTGGTGATGGCGGTGCGGACGGCGCTGGCGATGACCACGGCCATGGGGCGACCTCCTCGGGATGCGGTCATGCTACCCAGCGGCGGCGCCTCGGTCCGCTCGGCCGGCGTTGCCTCGGCGGTGCGGCGGCGGTGCGGCGGCGGTGTTGGCGGCGCGGTGGCCCTTCTGGCGACGCGGCAGGTTCTCAGACGACGCCGGCGCTCGCTCGGCACCGCGGCAGTTGATCCAGCGCCTCCGTCAGCACCGCGGCAGCTTGCTCGGGTGGCGGCGCTGCCCACGCATGCTGCAATGCCGTTGATTCAGCGCCTCCGTCAGCACCGCGGCAGTTTGCTTGGGCGGCTTCGCCGCCCAAGCAAACTGCAATGCCGTTGATCCAGCGCCGTAGGCGCTGGATCAACGGCGCAGGGTCCAGGTCCCCGACACCCCCGCCCAGCGCAGCGTCAGCGGCCGCCGCAGGTCGAGATCCAGCGGCAGGAAGGCGACCGCCGCCACCGGCGCCCCCGGCGCCACGCGCTCGGGATCGCCCTCGAGCACCTGCACCGTCAGCGGCGCCGTCAGCAGCGTCTCGCGTCCGTCCTGCACGACGTAGATCGCCGGTTGCCAGGCGGCCTCCGCCAGCGACGTCACCACCAGGAACAGCGCCTTCTCCGAGCGCAGCTCGCGCAGGACCGCGTCCAGCGCCGACTGCTGCTCCGGGAACGCCAGGCCGAGGAGGCCGAGGTCGACCGCGAGCAGGCTCACCTCGTGGGCGGCGCCGGCGCCGGCGGCGTACATCCGCAGCGCGTCGACGCCGGGGCCGAGCGCCACCACCTCGGCGAGCCCGCCCACGAGCGGCGGGCGCTCGAGCGCGAGCGGGCGGCGGCTGCCGTCGGGCAGCGTGACCGCGTCCGCGTCGACGCGGACACCGAGCACGCCGAGGACGTCGTCGGGGAGGTACCAGCGGCCATCGAGGCGCGTCACCGGCAGCGCGGACGAGACGGGGGTCGCGTCGCGGGCGCCGGTCGGCTGCCAGTAGCCGTCGGGCGAGCCCGCGAACACCACCAGCACGCCGGCGTCGGCCCGCAGCGTCAGGTGGTCGCCGTCGGCGCTCCAGGGGGCCCCGAGGGCGCGCGCCAGGTCGTCGACGGCCAGCAGCGTCCAGGGGCCCTCGGCCCGGGCGGCGATCGCGCCGTCGGCGCCGTTCCCGCCCTGGGCCCACGCGAGGCCCGCGACCGTGGCGCCCGCCAGGGCGCACGTGGCCGCCAGGGCGCACGCCCACACGAGCTCGCGCGCGCCCGCACGGGCACGCGCTCCCGCACGGGCACGCGCGACCAGTCGGGCGGGCGCCGTCCACGACCGCGCCGCCTTCCGCACCTCGAAGAGGCGTCCCACACGCGGAAGCTACCACGCGTCACGTGTCCGGGGCTTCCCGGCGCGGCCGGGCGCCGTGGTATCTTCACCCCATCGACAAGGTCCATGGCAAGCTCTCCGGCCTCAAGGCCAACCAGGTCAAACGACTCTCCAACCTCTACCGCCGCCGCGTGCCGCCCGCGCAGGCCGTCACGTCCGAGTTGGCGCGCGCGATGGGCGAACTGGCCCTCGAGTTCGCGCGGCCCGTGTCGGTGCTCGTCGACCGCCGCGGCCGCGTGGTCACGGTGGCCGCCGGTGACGCCGCGGACACGCCGCTGCCGCCCACGGCCGGCGAGGCGGATGCCAGGCTGTGCGGCCTGCGGCTCCTGCACGTGCACCTCAAGCCGACCGGCCTCTCCCCCGCCGACCTGACCACGCTCTTCCTGCACCGCCTCGACATGCTCGTCGCCGTCGACGTGACCGCCAACGAGCGCGGCGACGTCGTCCTGGGCGCGGCGCACGTGGCGATGGTCGCGCCGCCCACCTCCGACGAGGAGGACTGGCTGATCGACCCGCCGGTGGCGATGCGCGACCTGGAGGGCGACGACGCCCTGCGCCGCATCGCCTCGCTGGAGGAGGAGCTCGCCCGCTCGTGGCGCGCGCGCGAGGTGCGGCGCGGCTCGGAGGAGCGCGCGGTCATCGTGGGGATCGACACGGGCGAGGGCGAGGCGGAGGCCGAGGCCCGGCTCGACGAGCTGGCGGAGCTGGTGAGCAGCGCCGGCGCGGTGGTCGCCCACCGCAGCCTGCAGCGCCGGGCGAGCGCCGACCACCGCACGCTGGTGGGGCGCGGCAAGCTCGACGAGCTCGTCTCGGCCGCGTACCACGAGAACGCCGACCTGCTGGTGTTCGACCGCGAGCTGACGCCCGCCCAGACGCGCGAGCTCGACAAGGCCACCAGCCTCAAGGTCCTCGACCGCACCCAGGTGATCCTCGACATCTTCGCGCAGAACGCCCGGGGGCGCGAGGCGCAGGTGCAGGTGGAGCTCGCGCAGTTGCAGTACCAGCTCCCGCGGCTCGCGGGCCGCGGCAAGGCGATGTCGCGCCTCGGGGGCGGCATCGGCACCCGCGGCCCCGGCGAGACCAAGCTCGAGGTCGACCGGCGGCGCATCCGCACCCGCCTGACGGCGCTGGAGGCCGAGGTCGACGCGATCGCCAAGCGCCGCGCCGAGACGCGCAAGGGCCGCACGCAGGGGCCCGTCCCGGTGATCGCCCTCGTCGGCTACACCAACGCCGGCAAGAGCACGCTGTTCAACGCGCTGGCCAAGAGCGACGCGCTCACGCGCAACGCGCTGTTCGCCACCCTGCGCCCCACCACCCGCGAGGGCTGGCTGCCGGGCCTGGGCGCCTGGGGCGGCAAGGTGATCTACACCGACACGGTGGGCTTCATCCGCGACCTGCCGAGCGAGCTGGTGGACGCCTTCCGCGCCACCCTGGAGGAGCTGCACGACGCCGACCTGTTGCTGCACGTGGTCGACGCGGCCTCCCCGGGCGCGCCCGACCGGGTCGCCGCCGTCGACCGCATCCTCGACGACCTCAAGCTGGAGCGCCCGCGGCGCGTGGTGCTCAACAAGGCCGACGCCGCCGACGAGGCGACCCTCGCCGAGCTCGAGGCGCGCTACGACGGCCCCGCCGTGTCGGCACGCACGGGCGACGGCCTGACCGCACTGAAGGACGAGTTGGTGCGCTGGCTCGAGCGGGCCGCCGGCGAGCCGCCCGTGTGGCATACGGCGGATGAGCGGGCTCAGGCAAGCGGGCGCTAGACACCGCGCCTTCGGGCGCTGAACACCGCCCGTTCGGGCGCTAGAC
>CAZJUA010000195.1:0-4130 GCA_964549045.1 uncultured bacterium
CTAGCAGGACGTCGACGTCCACCTCAACCACCACCCTCGGGCGAACGCCCGGCCGCAGCGGCGGCGGGCTTGGCGGACGCGGCCTCCGCCGGCTCGCGCCGCACCCAGCGGCCGCGGGTCAGCGGCTCGGAGGCGACGACGAGCAACAGGACCAGGCCGGTGACGACGTCCGGCAGTTGCGACGGGAGCCTCAGCGACACGCGCATGACGTCACCGGCCGCGAACACGAAACCGAGGAAGAGCGCGGCGGGGACCACGGCCAGCGCCTTGCCGCGCGCGAGCAGCGCCACCAGGATGGCGGCGTAGCCGTAGCCGAGCGAGAGCTGGGTGGGCTCGACCAGACGCCGGTGGATGCCGGCGACCTCGCCCACGCCGGCCAGGCCGGCGGCCCCGGCGGCCAGCGCCGCCAGCAGCAGCGTCACGCGGCCGGCGTCGATGCCCGCGTAGCGCGCCGCCTCCGGGCTGCGACCGAGCACCTCGACCTCGAAGCCGAAGCGGGAGCGGGCGAGAAGCAGGGCGACGACGGCCACCAGCACGAGGGCGATCGCCAGGGTCGGCCAGTGGAGCCGCGTCGCCCCGAGCGTGGGCAGCACGGCCTCGGCCGGGAAGCGCTCGCTGTAGCTGAAGCCGGTGGCGCTGCGGGCCTTCCAGGGCCCGTTGATGAGCCAGCGCACCAGGTACAGCGCGATGTAGTTGAACATCAGCGTGGTGATGATCTCGTTGACGCCCATGCGGGCCTTGAGCAGCGCGGGCACCGCACCCCACGCCGCGCCGGCCAGCATGCCCGCGAGGAACATCGCCGGGACGACCAGCGGCCCTGGCAGCTCGGTGAAGAGCGCGACCGCGGTGGCGCCGATCGCGCCCGCGAGGATCTGGCCCTCGGCGCCGATGTTCCAGAAGCGCGCGCGGAAGGCGAGCAGCAGGCCGATGCCGGCGAGCAGCAGCGGGATCGCCTTGCGCACCGTCTCCGAGAGGCCGCGCGGCTCGAGCAGCGTGCGCCGGACGATCGTGGCCCACGCCTCGCCGGGCGCGACCCCGTAGGCGACGAAGACCCAGGTGACCACCAGGGCGGCGACGGCCACGGCGCCGAGTGTCACGAGCATGACGCGCCAGGCGGGGGCGTCGGCCCGGGGCTCCCAGCGATGCGCGGCGCGATGGCGACGGAGACCCGGGATCACGCGGCCACCCCGGCCATCGCCAGGCCGAGCGCCTCGGGGTCGGCGTCCGCGGCCGCCATCGTGGCGACCACCCGGCCCCCGGCGAGCACGGCGACCCGGTCGGAGAGCGACAGCACCTCGTCGAGGTCCTCGGAGACGAGCAGCACCGCCGCGCCGCGGCCCGCGGCGGCCAGCAGGCGCTCGTGCGTCTGCGACGTCGCGGCGACGTCGAGGCCGTAGGTCGGGTGGACGGCGACCACCACCCCGGGGTCGCGGTCGAGCTCGCGCGCCAGGATCACCTTCTGCACGTTGCCGCCCGACAGCAGCCGGGCGGGCGTCCCGGTCGACGGCGTGGCGATGTCGTACGCCGCGATTGCGCTCTGGGAGTGGCGGCCGACCGCCTGCCAGTCGATCCACATGCCGCGCGCGAAGGGGCGGCGGTGGGCGTGGCGGAGCGCGAGGTTGCGGGCGACGCTGAGGTCACCCACCACGCCGACCTTGGTGCGGTCCTCGGGCACGAGCGCCACCCCGGCGTCGACCTGGCTGCGGGCGCCGCGGCGACGGCGGCCGCCGGGCTCGCGCCCGTCGACCTCGACGGTCCCGGCGCTGGGCGCACGCAGGCCGGCGACCACGGCGACCAGCTCGGACTGGCCGTTGCCCGCGACGCCGGCGATCCCGACGATCTCGCCGCCGCGCACCTCGAGCGACGCGACGTCCAGCGCCGGGCCCTGCGCCCGGCCGGGCGCGTCGACCCGGACGTCCGTGAGGCGCAGGCGCACGGGCCCCGCGGCGATGGCCGCCGCGCGGGCTCGCCCCCGGTCCGCGACCGCGGCCGCGAGGTCGCGGCCGACCATGAGGCGCGCGAGGTCGCGGCGATCGAGCCCGTCCGCGGCGCTGCGGCGACCGACGACGGCGCCACGCCGCAGCACGGTGACGGCGTCGGCGAGCACCTCGACCTCGGCGAGCTTGTGGGACACGAACACGACCGACGAGCCCTCGGCCACGAAGCGCCTGAGCACGGCGAAGAGGGCGTCGACCTCGGCGGGCGTCAGCACGCTGGTCGGCTCGTCGAGCACCAGCAACCGCGCCCCCTGGATGAGGGCCTTGACGATCTCGACCCGCTGACGCTCGCCCGGCGACAGGTCGCGCACCACCGCGCGCGGGTCGAGCGCCAGGCCGTAGCGCTCGGCGGCCGCCTGCAGCCGCGGCAGCAGCGAGCGCGTCGGCCGCCAGAAGGGCGCGTCGGGGAAGCCCAACGCCAGGTTCTCGGCGACCGTGTGGCGCTCCACCAGGTGGAAGTGCTGGGCCACCAGGCCGATGCCGCGGGCGATGGCCTCGCGTGGCGAGCGCAGCCGCAGCGGCTCACCCTCCCACGTCATGCTGCCCTCGTCGGGCGCGACCAGGCCGTACACCACGTGCATGAGGGTGCTCTTGCCGGCGCCGTTCTCCCCCAGCACCGCGTGCACCTGGCCGGGGAACACGTCGAGGTCGACGCCCGCCAAGGCGCGAACGCCCGGGTAACGCTTCTCGATGCCGCGCAACGAGAGGCGCGGTTGGAGGGGCTCTTCTGGGTTCATCACGAGGCTGCGTCCGCGGACCGGCGGACGCGCGCATCGTAACCGAAGCGAGCCTACGTCAGGCGATGGGCGAGTCGACCTCGTCCGGCACGGCGTCGGGCGCGTAGTAGGGGTTCTCGCCGGCCGCGTGGTCGGTGGCGTCCTGCACGGCGCGGATCTCCGGAACGCCGGCCTTGATCATGCGCTCGATCCCCTGCTTGAGCGTGACGTCGGCCGCGCCGCAGCCCTGGCAGCCGCCATGCAGCTGGATGACCGCGACGTCGCCGGCGATCTTGACCAGCGAGACGCTGCCGCCGTGCCCGGCCACCCCGGGATTGACCTCGAGATCGAGCACGTCCTGCACCTTCTGCGCGACCGGGTCGTCCCAGGTGGGCGAGGGGAAGAACACCCGGAAGCCGGACTGCATGACGCCATCGACGAAGTCGACGGTGGCGCCCTCGAGGTGACGGACGGTCATGGGGTCGACGTAGACCTCGAAGCCGTCGAGGAACAAGACGCGGTCACCCTCCTGCTGGTCGCTCTCCTTGACCAGCCACAGGCGGTGCTCCTTGCGGGTGCCGGCCACGCGCAGGGCGGTGACGCCCTGGGCGGCCTGCTTGGCGAGGAAGTCGCGGACGCGGGAGGCGGCGGCGTCGGTGAAGTTCAGCATGCGACGAGGTTACCGGAACCGGCGCGCGGCGTCACAGCACCTGCATGACGTAGCCGTCGGTGGCCCGCTCGAGGCCGGCCGGGTCGGCCAGGTAGACGCCGCGCGTGCCCTGCAGCGCGCCGTCGCCACGCAGCTCGCCGAGGATGCGCGTGATGGTGACGCGCGAGCTGCCGGTCAGATCGGCGAGGTCCTCGTGGGTGAGCGCCAGCGGCAGCTTGACCATGCCGTCGGCCTCGTCGGAAGGCTGGCCGAACTGGCTGGACAGCCGCAGGAACGCGCGGGTGACGCGCGCGCCGACGGGCATCTCCGCCTCGTCGATCATCTCGCGCGAGCGCCGCAGCTGGCGGGCCATGGCGCGCACCACGTAATCGCGCAGCTTGCGGTCGTTCATCGCCTGCTGCGGGTCGATCGGCGTCAGGCAGGCCTCGTGGACGGCGACGACCGTCTCGGGGTGGCGGCCGCCGTCGAGCGCGGCCAGGCCGAGCACGTCGCCGGGGCCGTAGAGGTCGGCGATGCGATCGCGGCCGAGGCTGGTGGGGACGACCGCCTTGAGCACCCCGTAGTTGACGACGTAGAGGCTCGCGGCGTCGCGCCCCGCTTCGAACAGCACGCCGCCCGGGTCGAGGTTCCGGGTCGGGAGGGCGAGGCCGGCGGGCACGACGTCCGGCGCGTCGCAGCCGTTGGTCGGGTTCAGGTTCTCGAAAGTGTGCAGCATCGTCGCGTCCAATCCTTGACGAGAGGTGGTGG
>CAZJUA010000196.1:0-3301 GCA_964549045.1 uncultured bacterium
ACCCAGCGCACCTCGTAGAGCACCGGCCACAGCTTGCCCGTGAGCCACCAGCGGTCCGTCTCCGGGTCGTGGGCGATGCCGTTGAGGACGGCGTCGCGGTTCGCGCGCACGAGGGGGTCGTCCGGCACCAGCGCGGCTGCGTCGACGATCGCGTCCACCTGCCCGCTGCCGGCGTCGATGCGCACGATCTCCGTCGTCAGCCAGACGTTCGCGTAGACGTGCTCGCCGACGCACGCGAGCTCGTTGAGACGCGGTACGGGTTGGCCCGCGCGGCGAACCTCCAGCCGGCTCGTCAGCTCGAAGGTGGCCGCGTCGCGGCGCTGCAGCGTCGAGGAGCCGTCCGACATCCACAGGCCCTGGCCGTCGAAGCACAGGCCCCAGCCCTCGCCCTCGTAGCGGAAGCGATCGATCTCCTCGAAGGTGTCTCGGTCGTAGACCAGCGCCGTGCCCTCGCGGTACGTCAGCTGGATCAGCCGGTCGCCGGCGAGCGCCAGGCCCTCGGCGAAGAAGCGGGCCTCGAGCGGCCGGCGGCGCACGACGGTACCGGCGTCCACGTCGACCTCGCGGAGGTCGGAGAGCCCGTAGCGGCCCGTGCTCTCGTAGAAGCGACCGTCGGCGAACAGCAGCCCCTGGGTGAACGCGTCGCGGTCGTGCGGCAGGGCACGGACCACATCGGGGACCAGTCGCTCGATCCCCTGGGCCGAGCAGGCGCTGGCGGCGAGGGCGAGGGTGATCAGCGCGGCCCACGTCACGGGGCGGAACCTGCGCGTCGGCCGTCGGCGCCTCACGGCCGCAACCCCAGGACGGGGGCGACCGCCCGCCACACCTGCGCCTCCAGCGTGGCCGCCGGTTCGCCGGCGTCGAAGACGCGCCAGTGGTCGGGGTCGGCGGCCGCCAACGCGGCGAAGCCGTCGCGGACGCGCAGGTGGAAGGCCAGCTCGGCGACCTCGAGGCGGTCGGGGCGGCCGCGGGCGGCGACGCGCGTCAGCCCGACGCTCGGTTCGAGGTCGAGCAGCACGATGAGGTCGGGGCGCAGGCCGACGGTGACGCGCGCGTTGACGTCGTGGATCCACTCGAGGTCGAGCCCGCGCCCGTAGCCCTGGTACGCGACCGAGGCGGCGGCGAAGCGGTCGCTGAGGACGATGCGCCCCTCGGCGAGCGCCGGCCCGATGACCTCGGCCACGTGCTGGGCGCGCGCCGCGGCGTAGAGGAGGAACTCGGTGGCCGCGTCGACCCGCAGGTCCGGGTCGAGCAGCACCCCGCGGATGCGGGCGGCCGCGGGGGTGCCGGCGGGCTCGCGGGTGACCAGCGGGTCGTGGCCACTGGCCCGCAGCCGGGCGGCCAGTCGGGCGATCTGGGTCGACTTGCCGGCGCCCTCGGGACCCTCGAAGACGATGAAGCGGCCGGGCGCCGAGCCCTCGCTCACAGGCCGGTGGGCAGCAGGACGAACTCGGTCGCGAGGCCGAAGCGCCCCTCCAGCTCGCGGGCGAGGAGCTTCACGCCGACCGTCTCGGTCATGTAGTGTCCCGCGTAGAGCGCGTTGATGCCGCGCTCGAAGGGCTCGGCGAAGAGCGCGTGGCTGGGCTCGCCGGTCAGGAAGGCGTCGAGCCCCTCGCGTGCGGCCGCGATGACGTCGCCGGCGGCGCCCCCGGAGACGATGCCGAGGGTCGCGATCTCGAGCGGCCCGCCGGCGTGCACGAGGACCGCCTCCCCGAGCTCGCGCTCGATGAGGTCGGCCAGGTCGCGCAGCGACATCGGCGTCGGGAAGCGGCCCTTCACCCCGATGGGCCGACTGCCGTGGAAGGCGAAGTCCTCGAGGTCGTCGAGGCCGAGCAGACGGGCGATGCCGTAGTTGTTGCCGACCTCGCGGTGGGCGTCGAGCGGGATGTGGCAGGCGTAGAGGCTGATCTCGTGTCGCAGGAGGTACTCGACCCGCCGGCGGTGCGGCCCGACGATCGGCAGGACCTTGCCCCAGAAGAGGCCGTGGTGGGTGATGAGCATGTCGGCGCCCATGTCCGCCGCCTGCTCGAGGGTCGCCAGGGTGGCATCGACGGCCACGGCCACCTTGGTCACCTCGTCGCGCCCCTCGACCTGCAGGCCGTTGAGCGACTTGTCCTCGTAGTCGCCGATCGCGAGGTAGTCGTCGAGCCAGCGCACCAGTTCGTCTCGTCGCATGCCCGAGTCTACCGAGTCGGGGCCCGAGTCTACCGACTCACGGTGTGCGTCGGCGGACTCGGGGCCCGAGTCTACCGAGTCGCGCCGTGAGCCGCCCGATTCGGGGCGCGATTCGGCCGGCTCGGCACCGCTGGCCGCCGCCACTCGCCGGGCCTCCGTCCACCCACGCTTGACATGGCTACGGCCGGCCCCGTATGTTGCCCCTTGCGCTTGCGAAGGCCCACGGGCCGCAAGCCGCGCTCCTTGACAATCCGGTACGCGAAACGAACCTGTCGATTCCGAAAGAACCGAGCCCGCCCGGAGCTCCGATCCGGTGCCGTGTCGTCCGTCTCTCGCGGACGGCGACGCGCGGGGCTTGACAGGCTTCCGCGGATTCGGTAGTCTAGTTATTCGCGCCATGCGGCGCGGAGATCCTTGACAATCCGGTACGCGAAACGAACCTGTCGATTCCGAAAGAACACCAAACACTGTTCGAAACGGTCCACCAGAGCCACAATTCTGGAGCTGTTTTGGAGAGTTTGATCCTGGCTCAGGATGAACGCTGGCAGTGTGCCTTAGACATGCAAGTCGAACGAAGCACCGTGAACCTTCGGGGGATCGGTGACTGAGTGGCGAACGGGTGAGTAACACGTGGGTGACGTACCTCCAAGTGCGGCATAACCCTGGGAAACCGGGACTAATTCCGCATGTGCTGCGGCCTTTCTGGGGCTTCAGTAAAGATCTCTCGCTTGGAGATCGGCCCGCGGTCCATCAGCTAGTTGGTGGGGTAATGGCCCACCAAGGCGACGACGGATAGCCGACCTGAGAGGGTGACCGGCCACAGGGGCACTGAGACACGGGCCCCACTCCTACGGGAGGCAGCAGTTAGGAATCTTCCACAATGGGCGAAAGCCTGATGGAGCGACACTGCGTGAGGGATGAAGGCCTTCGGGTCGTAAACCTCTAAAACGGGGACGAACAATGACGGTACCCGTTGAGAAGCACCGGCTAACTCCGTGCCAGCAGCCGCGGTAATACGGAGGGTGCAAGCGTTATCCGGAATCACTGGGCGTAAAGGGCGCGTAGGCGGTCCGTTAAGTCCGATGTTAAAGACCGGGGCTCAACCCCGGCACGGCGTTGGATACTG
>CAZJUA010000197.1:0-27213 GCA_964549045.1 uncultured bacterium
TCAGTCGTGCGGGATCTGGTCCGGCGTGCGGATCATGAGCGACTCGATGGTACCGCCCGCGTAGCGCCAGATCTCCACCGCGGTGATGACGTCGCCGAACTCGTCGAACACCACGTCACCGGCCGCGCCGGTGTAGGCGACGTCGGTGCCGGACTGCAGGAGACGGAAGGCGTTCTCGAAGCCGTTGACGCCCACGGTCTCGCCGGGCGGGTTGGCGACCATCCGCAGGTTGTCGCGCAGGACCGCACCAGTGACCTCGGCGCCGTCGACCTGCGCCTTGGCGACGGCGAGGCCGACGACCGCGACCGCGTCGTAGATGCTGTCCATGAAGGGCAGCGGCGGACGCTGCCCGTACGACGCCTCGAAGGCCTCGACGAAGGCCACGAAGCCGCCCCAGCTGGGGTCGGCGCCGGGCGCGGTACCGTACGCGCCCTCGACGGCGTCGGCCCCCATCGCCTCGATGATCAGCTCGGACTTGCTGCCGTCGACGTACTGGAAGTTGGTGAAGCCGAAGAGGTCGCGCGCCTCGGCGAGGAACACGGTCGCCTGGCCGGGGTAGCTCATGACCAGGACGATCTCGGGATCGCCGGCGAACACTTCCTCCAGCATGGCGGCGTAGGTCGGCTGCGGCTCGTCGGGGTGCGGAACCTGGGCGGTCACGGTGCCGCCGCGGGCCTCGAAGGCCGCGGCGAAGGCGTTGCTGAGGCCCTGGCCGTAGGGGTTGTTGACGTACATCGTCGCCGCGCGGGTGAAGGCGTAATCGGGGATGATCTCGCCGCGCGCGAGCTGGGCGGCGACGACGCCCTGCAGGGCGTCCGAGCCGATCGTGCGGAAGAGGAAGTCGTCGTCCTCCAGGATCGACAGCAGCGGCGAGGTGGCCGACTGCGAGATCTGCAGCACACCGGCGGGCGCGGTCACCGCCTCGGCCACCGCGACCGCGACGCCGCTGGCCAGCGGACCGACGATGGCGGGCACGCCGTCGACGTCGACGAGCTTGCGGGCCCGGTCGATGCCGACCGAGGCGCTGGTGGCGGCGTCCTCGAAGATCAGCTCGATGATGGGGCCACCGAAGACCTCGGTCGCGGCGGCGTTGACGTGGGCCGCCGCCAGCTCGGCCGCGTCGCGGTGCGACGGGCCGAACTCGGCGAGCGGGCCGGTGAAGTCGAGGAGCGCGCCGATGGGCACCGCGACGGGCTGGGCGAACGCGACGGAGGACGCAGCGCCGAGGGTCACCGCGACCCCGAGCGCGCGAACCGCCTTCGTCCAATGGGCGGACATCACGTCTTGCCTACTCATGCCGAACCTCCGATGTGCAGCGTGTGGGCTTCCGCGTCTCCGGTGCCCGCGAGCGCCGGAGCGTGCCATACGTTAGCGGCGGTCGCGGTGCCTGTCAACGTCGGCGGCGCTGCGGAACGATCGCGGCCCGGCCCGAGCGCCCCCCATGGGCCGTTCCAGCGAGTCCCGAGACCGTGTCGCTGGATTCTGGCCATACTGCGCATCACGCGTGTACACTTTGCCAGTTGACAGCGGCCATTCCGTCGGTCATGATGCCCGAAGCCGATCATCGGACACGATTCGGTGGACACCACGTCAACGCCATCCCCCCGCACGCCCCCGGAGGAACCATGCCCATGACCCGCGCCGACGTCGCCGCTCGCCTCAAGGAGGAGAACGTCCGCTTCCTGCGGCTGCAGTTCAGCGACATCCTCGGCATGAACAAGAACGTCGAGGTGCCCACCTCGCAGTTCGACAAGGCGCTCGACGGCGAGATCATGTTCGACGGCTCGTCGGTGCAGGGCTTCGCCCGCATCGAGGAGTCCGACATGCTCCTCAAGCCCGACTTCGACACCTTCTTGGTGTTCCCGTCGATCATCGAGGGCGACGCCCGCGGCAAGGTCGCTCGGCTGATCTGCGACATCGCCCTGCCCGACGGCACCCCGTTCGCCGGCGACCCGCGCGGCGTGCTCAAGCGCCAGGTCGAGCGGCTCAAGGCGCTCGGGTTCGACGACATGTACACCGGTCCCGAGCCCGAGTTCTTCCTCTTCCACCGCAACCCCGACGGCACCCCCACGGTGGAGACCGCCGACGCCGCCGGCTACTTCGACCTCGCCCCGGTGGACCGCGGCGAGGACGCACGCCGCGACATGGTCAACGCGCTCGTGGAGATGGGCTTCGAGATCGAGGCCGCCCACCACGAGGTGGCGCCCGGCCAACACGAGATCGACTTCAAGTACGACACCGCCCTGTCGACCGCGGACAACATCGCCACCTTCCGCATGGTCGTCAAGCGCATCGCCCTCAACCACGGCCTGCACGCCACCTTCATGCCCAAGCCGGTCGCCGGGATCAACGGCTCGGGCATGCACATCCACCTGTCGCTCTTCCAGGGTGGCAAGAACGCCTTCTACGACGAGAAGGCCGAGTACCAGCTGTCGCACACGGCCAAGAACTGGATCGCCGGCCTCCTCGAGCACGCCTCCGGCCTGGTCGCGATCACCAACCCGATCGTCAACAGCTACAAGCGCCTGACGCCCGGCTACGAGGCCCCGACGAACATCGCCTGGTCGGCCAGCAACCGCAGCGCCATGATCCGCGTCCCCGCGCGCCGCGGCGTCGGCACCCGCACCGAGCTGCGCATGCCCGACCCGTCGTGCAACCCGTACCTGGCGCTGGCGGTCATCCTGGCGGCCGGCCTGGACGGCATCGAGCGCAACCTCGTGCCGCCGCCCGACATCCACCGCAACATCTACCAGATGAGCGTGCGCGACCGGCGCAAGCACAAGATCCGCGAGCTGCCGGGCACCCTGCGCGAGGCCCTCATCACGCTGCAGAAGGACCGGGTCGTGCGCGACGCGCTCGGCGACCACATCTACGCCCAGTACATCGAGGCCAAGACGCTCGAGTTCGACGGCTACCGCATCGCCGTCCACGACTGGGAGCTCGACCACTACCTGGCCGAGTATTGAGGGTGATGGTGTGGGGGCGGGGGCCCGCGTGCCCCCGCCCCCACACACGGGTACCATGACCGCGTGAGCGGCCAAGAACAGCGCGTCCTCGGCGTCGATCCCGGGTTGGCCCACCTCGGGATCGGCGCCGTCTTGGAGCGAGGCCGCGACGGCGAACTGCTGCTCGCGCGGCTCGTGCGCACCCGTCCCAGCGACGACGCGGGCCTGCGCCTGGAGCAGGTGCACGCGGCGATGCTGAGCGCCATCGACGCGTCGCGGCCCGACGCGATCGCGATCGAGGGTCAGTACTTCCACCGCCAGCGCGAGGCCTCGTTCAAGGTCGGGCAGGCCGTCGGCGTCGTCCTGTTGGCGGCCCACGCGCGCGGCGTACCCGTCCACACCTACGGGCCGCTCGAGGTCAAGCAGACGCTGGTCGGCAGCGGTCGCGCCGACAAGGCCCAGGTCGCCTACATGGTGCGCGCGCTGCTGGGGCGCTCGGCCGCCGGCGACGACGTCCCGCACCACGTGTCGGACGCGCTGGCGCTGGCGCTCACCCACCTCGCGCGGCGCCGCCTGGACGCCCACGCGCCGCCGGTTCGGCCGGGAGGCGGGGGTCGCGCCCGGTCTTAGCCGCGCTTCCGGCGTCTGCGTGGTGCCGTTGCGCCGCTCGCCGTCCCCTGCTTGCCGCCCGTCTGGCGACCTGCCGTCGCTCGCTTCGCCTGGCGACCCCGCGCTTCCCGCGGTCGCCGGTTGGCGCGCGCACCCGTCGCCTCGGCCGCAGCGGCATCCTCCAGCAAGACCGACCAGCGGTAGCCGCTGGCGCGCATGCGTGCCGCCCACCGCCGTCTCCAGGCCGCGAGGGCCCGCGCGGGGCCGGCACCGGGCCGCTGCCGTCGGCCGGCGGCCCACATGACGTCGAGCCACCGCTCGAAGCCCTCCTGGCGGAACCACCGGACGCCGCCGTGCTCGTGCACGTCCAGCAGCCGCAAGAGGGCCGGCGCCGAGGCCATCGTCCGTGCCAGCGCCGCGTCGTGGGGCCACGGCTCGCTGGGCGCCGGCAGCGTGGCGATCGCCGCGCTCGCCGCAGCGGCCCAGGCGCTGGCGTCCGCGATCCCCGCGGCCGCGAGGTCGCGCGCGACCGTTCGCCCGATGCGGGTCCGCACCCAGGTCCCGCGCGCGTCGGGCAGGTGCGCGGCCGCATGCACGTAGGCCGACGCCCGGGCGGCCGGCAGACCCACCGTCGCCGCGAGGCGCACGTCGCCGCCCCTGGGCGCGGGCGGCGGGGCCGGCGTGGCGGGCGTCGCCAGGGCGCCGACCCAGTCGGCCCAGGCCGACGACGCGTCGCCGCCCTCGCGCCACGCCGTCACCAGCCGCGTCAGCGCCTCGTGGGTGCCGGCGAAGCGCCGGTCGTCGAGGGCGTCCTCCAACGACGGTACGCCGCGACCGGCGAGCGACGCGTGCAGGGCCGAGAGCATGCCGTCGTGGTCCACCCATTCACGCACGTCGACGAAGACCTTGGCCTCGTAACCGTCGAGCGCGACGCGCCACCCGTCGCGCACCACGTCGTCGGAACGCCACAGATGGGCGAGTCCGCGGACGAGGTCGTGGGCCGCCACGAAGCGGCCGTCGCCGCCCGCCAGCCCGAGGGCGTCGCCGATGCGCTCGCGGTGCGGTGCCGCGCCGGGTCGCGCCACCTGCGGCACGCTCTCGCGCAGGACGCCGTGGGATCGCGCGTAGCGGTGGTTGACGAGGACCAGC
Organism: uncultured bacterium; assembly: GCA_964549045.1. Lineage (GTDB taxonomy): Bacteria > Deinococcota > Deinococci > Deinococcales > Trueperaceae > JAABTL01. The sequence continues at coordinate 4,704 of CAZJUA010000197.1, forward strand.
GAGGCGGCGTCGCCCACGCGGTTGACGTAGGCGTAGACGTCCTCGTTCGGCTCACCGTCGCCGGTGTCGAGGTCGAAGAGGCGGAACCCGTCGACCTCGGCGAACTGCCAGCGGCGATGCAGCACCGGCACCAGTTCGCGCTCGTGGCGGCCGACCAGCACGTCGTCGGGTCGCTCGCCCCACTTCGCGCGCCGGAACTCCATCCCGTACTTCTCCCGGAAGCCCTCGAACTGGCCGTGACCGAACATCGGCAGGCCCGGCATCGTCGCCAGCAGGGTCGCCACCGCGAAGTAGCGGTCGCCGTCGCCGAACTGCACGCGGGCGGTCTCCTCGTCCGGGTTGTTCATGAAGTTGACGTAGCGCTGCAGGATGCGCGGATCGAAGGCCAGCACCTCCTTGAGGATGGCGCGGTAGCCGGCGTTGTCCTGCTGCCGCATCATGTGCATGAACGCGCTGTTGTACACGCGGTGCATCCCCAGGGTGCGGACGAAGTAGCCCTCCATCATCCAGAAGGCCTCGGCCAGCAGCAGGGTGTCGGGGACCTCGGCCGCGACCCGGTCGACGACCTCGCGCCAGAACTCGCGTGGCATCGCGCGTTCGAAATCCTCGTCGGTCAGCGCGCCGTAGCGGCCCCGAGAGGGCACGCCCCCGCCCTCCCCCGGGGCCGGGTACCAGAGGCGTCGCACGTGCCGCTTCGCCAGCGTCATGGCCGCGTCGAAGCGGATGATCGGCGAGCGCCGCGCCACGTCGAGGATCGTCTGGATGACGGCCTCGCGCACGCCCGCGTCGAGGTAGTCGAGCTGGGCGGTGTCGTTCCAGGGCATGGCGGTGCCGTCGTTGCCGTGGAAGATGTAGCGCGTGTCGCCCGTCGCGCGGTCCTTGCGCTCGAACACCACCGCCGCATCGGTCCCGTCGTAGTAGTGGTCCTCGATGCGGATCTCCACCCGCGGGTCGCTGCTGAGGTCGGCCCCGCCGAAGCGGTAGCCCGGGAACGGTGGGTGATCGAGCTGGACGAAGCGCTCAGGGTGTTCGACCACCCAGCGCCCGTCGATGCCGACGTGGTTCGGCACCATGTCGGTCGCCATGCGGATCCCGCGCGCGGCGGCGCGCGCCTTGAGGTCCGCGAAGCCGGCTTCGCCCCCGAGGTCGTCCGCGATGGCGTAGTCGTAGAGCGCGTAGGCGGACGCGAGCGCATCGTGCTGACCGCGCAGCTGCTTGATCCGGCGCGACGCCTCGCTGCGCTGCCACACGCCGATGAGCCACAGCGCGTTGAAGCCGCGCTGCGCCATCCGGTCGAGTTCCGCGTCCGGGACCTGGTCGAGGCGCTCGATCGCGCGGCCGTGTTCACTGGAGAGCTGATCCAGCCACACGTAGGTGCTCTTGGCGACCATGACCACCCGCGGCATCCACGCACCGTCGGGACTGAAGCGCTCCGCCTCGCCATCGCCGCCGCGAAGCGACCACGAGGACGGCCGCGGCGGTGGGCCCGGCGGCCCCCCGCGCACGACGTCGGCCTCGCGCACCGTGGCGATGGTGGCGAGCAACCGGCCGAGCAGCGCCCGGAAGGCGTCGCCGAGCATCGGGCCCCACGTGTCGCGGACGAAACGCAACTGGGCCGCGAGGTCGTCCGGGTGGGCGCGCGCCGGCTCGAGCAGCAGGTCGAACAGGGACGTCGCGCGGCGCCCCGGCAGACCGGGGAGGTCGGCGAAGTGACCCCTCAGCGCGTCGATCAGGGCGTCGTACGGCACCTGCGTCGCCAGCGGCCTCACGTCGATCAGCGGGCGCGCCGCGCGCAACGCGGGGTTCGCGTTGGCGAGGAAGCAGGTCCAGGCCTCCTCGAGCGCCACCTGGCGGCCCGGTACGCCGTCGACCTCGCGCCCGAGGGCGACCTCGACCGGCGCACCGGCGTCGACGTCGGGCGGCGGGTACCGCCGGACGAAGGCCGCCAGCGTCGCCGTGACCCCCTCGTCGCCCAGCCAACCGCGGGCGCGGCGCTCCGCCTCGCCGAGGGCACGCGGATCGACGAGCTCGAGGTAGCGGGCGATCACCAGGTGGTACACCTCTTCCAGCAGCGCCCCGGCCATGAGGTCGGCCGCGCGCAGCGGTGGGTCGTCCGGCGCGGCGATGGCGGCCTGGCGGGCGGCGATCTTCGCCGCCCGCACGGGGTCGGCGAGCAGCACGTCGCCACGCAGCGTCACCCAGGCGGCCTCGACGCCGACACGGCGGCGGGCATCGGCAGCCACGTGGAACGCACGGGCGGGGCCACGGACGGGCCAGGGGGTCGCGAAACGGATCGTCACGGGATACCTCGTACCGTCAAGCTAACACGGGCCCACCGATGCCCCCGACCGATCGCGTCGTCCGGCGTCCGACGCGTCGGCGCCCGGCCGTCGTGCGAGGCCCGTCGCCGCCCCATCAGCAGTTAGGATGACCCGGCAGGAGGAGGCCGCATGCAGCAAGCCCCCGGCGACGTCGTGCTGTACGAGTTGTACGTCCGCGCCTTCCGTGACGCCAACGGCGACGGCCACGGCGATCTTCGTGGCGTCATCGAGAAGCTCGACCACGTCGCTTCGCTCGGCGTCGACGTGCTCTGGCTGCTGCCCCTCTCCCCCTCGCCGCTGCTCGACGACGGCTACGACGTGTCGGACTTCCGGGGCGTCCACCCGGACTACGGCTCGCTCGACGACCTCCGCGAGCTCATCGACGCCGCGCACGCCCGCGGGCTGCGGGTGATCACCGACCTGGTCCTCAACCACACCAGCGCCGACCACCCGTGGTTCCAGGCGTCCCGCCGCCGAGAGGGCGGCAAGGACGACTGGTACGTGTGGACCGACGATCCGACCACCTACGCCGCCACGCGGATCATCTTCACCGACAGCGAGACCTCGAACTGGACCTTCGACGAGGCCCGCGGCCAGTACTACTGGCACCGCTTCTTCCACCACCAGCCCGACCTCAACTACGACCACCCCGAGGTGCGGGCGGAGATGCTCGACGTCGTGCGCTTCTGGCTCGACTTCGGCGTCGACGGCTTCCGGCTCGACGCCATCCCCTACCTGTACGAACGCGAGGGAACGATCAACGAGAACCTGCCCGAGACGCACGGCTTCCTGCGCGAGGTGCGGCGCCTGGTCGACGAGGTCAAGCCGGGCGCCTTCCTCCTCGGCGAGGTCAACCAGTGGCCCGAGGACACGCTGCCGTACTTCGGCGACGGCAGCGACGAGATCCCCTACCTCTTCCATTTCCCCGTGATGCCCCGGCTGTACCGGGCGCTGGCGGAGGGCAGTGTCGCCGGCATCCGCTGGATCCTGGAGCGGACGCCGCTGCCGCCGGAGGGCTGCAGTTGGGTCGTCTTCCTGCGCAACCACGACGAGTTGACGCTGGAGATGGTGACCGAGGACGAACGCAAGCTGATGTACGCCGCCTACGCGCCCGATCCACGCATGCGCCTCAACGTCGGCATCCGTCGTCGCTTGGCACCGCTCCTGGGGTTCGACCGGGCCCGGATCGAACTGCTGCACGCACTGCTGATGACGCTGCCGGGCGCGCCGATCCTGTACTACGGCGACGAGCTCGGCCTGGGCGACGACATCACCCTGCCGGACCGGCACGGCGTGCGCACGCCGATGCCGTGGAACGACGGGCCGCAGGCCGGCTTCAGCGAGCACCCGGCCCCCTACCTCCCGCCCGTCGATCACCCGCAGGGCGGCTGGCGCACGGTCAACGTCGCCGCGCAGGAGGCCGACCCGGACAGCCTGCTCCACTGGGTGCGGCGGCTGGTGCGCACCCGCCGGTCGCTGAGGGCGATCGGCGCGGGCCGCTTCGCGCTGCTCGACACGGGCGACGACCGACTCTGCGTGTTCGCGCACGACGCGGGCCGCGGGAGCCACGTGGTGGCCGTCCACAACCTCGCCGCCGAAACGGTCACGCTCGACCTGCGCGTCGCGCGCGCGGGCCACTGGCGCCGCGTGCTCGCCGGCGGCAGCGTCGGTCCGGACGAGGCGTCGGCGGCGGGCGACGACGGGACACGGCTACCGGTCCGCCTCGAGCCGTACGGCTACGCCTGGTGGTCGCACGTGGGCGGATGGACGCCGTGAACCGGGCCGCGCGTTGGGGGCTCGTGTTCGTGCTCCTGCTGGCGTGGCTCGGCGCCTGCACGAGCGAGCTGGCGGTGCCGACCGAGCCGCTCCGGCTGCTGCGGACGGATTGGGCCGTCGCGTACGTCGGAGAGCCGTTCGATGGCGCGCTGCGACCCACGGGGGGCCTGCGTCCCTACCGCTTCGAGTTGGTCGACGGCGAGCTCCCGCCGGGGATGAGCCTCTCGGGCGGGCGCCTCGTCGGCACGCCGACGGAGGTCGGGCGCTTCGCCTTCACGGTCCAGGTGCGCGACGGCAACCTGTCCCAGTCGCTGCAGCAGGTGGAGTTCGACGTGCGCCCGCTGCCGGACCCGGTCGTGCGTGTCGACGCGCCGCGAACCGAGTTGCGGTCGAACGTCCCGCTGGTCGTCAGGATCGAGGACGCCCGTGGTTGGCGCGGGGCACGCATCTCGCTGACCTGGGACGCCGACGCGTTCGCGCTGGTCACCCCACCGTCCCCCGCCGACGCGCGGCTGGCGGTGCTCCACGAGGCCGGCGACGGGTACCTGCACGTCGAAGCGGCGGCGCTCGGCGCGGCGCGCAACGGCGCGTTCGACCTGGCGCGCTTCAGCCTCCGCCCGCTCGAGCCACCGGCGCAGCTCTCCCTGCAGTTGACGGCCGTGTCGCGCTACAGCGGCGGCGACCACCTGGTCGAACGCACCGAGGGGGTGCCGCGGCCCGCGCCCGCGCCAACGAGCGAACCGGCTGACGCCGACGAGGCACCGACGCCCGGGGACGAAACCGCGGCACCGCTGCCCCCGGACGAAGGTGAGCCCGCCGACGAGGCCACCCCACCCCCAGCCGGCGATGGCGAGGCGTCCACGGAAGAGGACGACGGCGAGGAGGCACCATGAACCGCACCGCGAGTCGCACGCGCGCGCCCGCCGCTGGCCGCAGCCCGCGCGGGCGGGGACCGCGACGCTGGCTGGCCGTCGCGCTCGTGACCTTCACGGCCACGGCCGCATCGGCCGGCTTCGTCGCCCTCGACCTCACCGAGCGCCTCGCAGCGGCCGAGAGCGTCGCCGTCGGCGTGATCGGCAGCGTCGACGTCGTCGTGCGCGACGGCGAGCCGTGGACGCTGGTGACGATGGAGGTCGAGCGCTGGTGGGTGGTGGCCGGCGCCCGGGTCGCCGGCGATGCGGCGGAGGCGCCCGATGACACGCCGGAGGCCGCGCTACCGGCGTCCCTCACCGCCGCCTTCTGGGGCGGGCGCGCGCCCGGCGCGCCACCGCTGCAGGTGGCCGGCGTCCCGACCTTCGGGCCGGGCGAGCGCGTGCTCTGGCTCTTGCGGGCCGCGGACGACGGGCTCGGCGCCCCGACGGTGGGGGTGACCCAGGGTGTGTGGCGCTGGTCGGCGGGCGCGTGGCGCGGGGACGACGGCTCGAGCCTCGGCGTCGACGACGACGGCGACCTCGTCCTGGACGGGCAGTCGGCGCCCGATGAGGCGCTGTTCGCGGCCCTGGATGCGGCCCTCGACGCCCTGGAGCCACGGCCGTGAGCGCCCGCCGGGTCCGCGCGCGCCGGGTCGGCGCGCGCCTCGCCTCGACGGTCGCGGCCCTCGCGCTGGCGGCGTCGCTGGGCGGGGCGTGGGCCCTCGAGATCACGGTCGAACCCCCCGACGGCGAGCTTGCCGCCGCGGTCGAGGCCGCGGTGGAAGACTGGCGCGCCGCGGGCGTGGACGTCGATGCCGTCGAGGCGACGGTCGGGGTGCGCGTCGGCACCACCGCGCGCTTCGGGCCCGACGTGACCGCATGGGTGGTGGTGCGCGGCGGGGCCAGCGACGCCGACCGCGGGTTCGAGATCCTGGTCGGGCCCGATGCGCGATCTCCCCGCGCGGCCCTGATCCCGGCGCTCGGGGTCGTCCTCGGCGGCACGCTGGGTCGCGGTGCGCTCGATCCGGTGCTCGATCCCGCGGGGCCCCGGCGCCCGACGCCGGCGGACGGCCTGGCGCTGACGGAGCGGCTCAGCGCGGTCCCCGGCGATCTCGACCGCGACGGCCGGGTGGACTTCGAGGACCTGCTGCTGATGGCCGAGGCCTTCGGCCGCCGGGGCGTCAACCTGCCGGCCGACCTCGACGGTGACGGCCTCGTCGACGCGGCCGACCTCGATCTGCTACGGGAGAGCTACGTCTTCGACCCGCCGAACCCGTCCCGTACCCGCTGACGCCGGCGCCTCCCGGCGCGGCGGCGGGCACGCGCACCGGAGGGCACCCCGCGTGGCGTCACGCGCTCAGGGCAGTCCGGCGATCGCGCGCATGAGCTCGACGTCGCGCTCCGTGACCGCGTCCCCCGCGTCGTGCGTCACGAGGCGCAGCGAGACCTCGCGGTAGACCCACCGCAGTTCGGGGTGGTGGCCCAGTCGTTCCGCGCACGCGCCGACGGCGGCGACGAAGCCCACGGCCGCCGCCGCGCTCGGCAGGCGCCGCCGCAGGACCAACGCCCCGTCCTCGGCACGCGTCCAGTCGGGGCATCCCGCGAGCGCCGCGGCGATCTCCGTGTCGTTCAGGGGTTGGCTCATGGGTTCAACTCCTCCGGCCGCGAAGCGCGCGGCCGCGCAGGAAGACGAGGGCGACGTCGTCCTCGCCGCGGGCGGCGACGAGCACCCCGCCCGGGACCGACTCGACCATCGTCTCGGTGAACGAACCGACCACCCGGCCGGGCAACATGACGACGACCTGCACTCGCCCCTCCTTCGAACGCGGGCGGTAGCGGCGCACGGTGAGCTTGAGCGTGCCGAGGTCCGCGGTCGTGGGCTCGTCGCTCAGGGTGTAGACCGCGCCCTCCGCGTCGTCCTCGCGCTCGAAGAGGCCGGTCAGGTCGCCCGGGTCGGCCGACAGCGCCGTCAGGATGCGCTGCACCACGCCGTGCATGAGATGCTCGTCCAGCGCCGTGCCGGCGGCCGCCGCGGCGCCCTGCAGCAGTCCCTCGACGGCCACGCGCCGGTTCGGCGACTTGGCCGTCACGGTGCCGGCACGGGCGATGGCGCGACCGACGACGTTCTCGTCGACGCCCCCCGCCACGCCCGCGACGAACGCCAGGACCTCGACCAGCGTGGGGTGCCGATCGTGGCTGAGCACGTAGGCCTGCACCAGGGCCTCGGCGAGGCGCGTGGCGAGTCCCCGCCCCCCGTCGTTCCAACGCAGGTGCAGGTAATCGCCCTCGCGGTCGAAGCGCAGCTCACCCCGCCCGACCTGGATCGTCGCCCGTCGCGACAGGGGGTGGGGTCGTTCGTCGACGAACAGCGTGCGGCTCTCGCCCGTGCCCATCACCGCGACCTCATGGCCGCCGAGCGTGAAGCGAACCGGCGAGGACATGTTGAGCGTCAGCGCATCGGCATGCTGCGGCACGCGCTCCCAGCGCAGCGCAGGCAGGCGACCGAGCAGGACGCCACCAGCGAGACGCGGCGGTGGGGCCGAGCCGCGCCGACGCGCGCCGGAAGCATCCGCTCCAGCCGCTCGAACAGGGCCTGAACCGCGTCGAGGTTGCGGGCCACGTCGCGCTGGAAGGTCGCCCGCGATTGGCGCTCGAAGGCGAGGGCCTCGCTCAGGCGCGCCTCGATGTCGCGCCGCAGGGCGGCGCGCTGGGTCTCGGGGAGCCGTTCCTTGCTCACCTCCTGCATGGCCGTCCGCAACTCCTTGGTCGAGGGGCCGCGCCGCACGATCGGCGTGAGCTTGCCGGCGTACGGGTCCTTCGCGACGATGGTCATGGCCTGGCGGGCGAACGGCAGCGCCTGCGCCTCGGGCACCTCGAGCCGCGGCAGCGGCGAATCGGGCCCCCCGAGCGTCAGAATCAACTGGGCGAGGTCACGACCGATCTCGGCCAGGCTGTCGAGGTCCGACAGCGAGACGAGCGCGTCGTCGGGCTCCGCCAGCGGCTCCACCACCCGGAACCCGCGCAACGTCGCGTCGAGCACGGTGTCGCGCTGCTCGGCGTGGCGCCGCAGGTTGCGCAGCATGGTGAAGATCAGGCGCGGCGTCAGCCGGTCGCGTTCGGCCCGCCAGGCGGCGGCGAAGCGGGCCATCGCTTCGTCGACCTCGTCGCGCCACACCCGCTCGGCGAGCCGCTGCAGCACCTGCTGTTCCTCGCGCTCCTCGTGGCTCAACTCGACGACGACGGCATCGGTGTCGAGGATGCCGTCACCGTCGGCCTCCGAGCCATCGTCGAGCCGCAGCGCGTCGAGGGTGGCCGCCCGCGTCGGCGACTTCTGCGGCTGCAGCTGGGCGAGGGCATTCAGGCGCCGCGATACCGCGGTGAAGCGGGCCCGCTCGTCCGTTCCGAGCGATGCCAGGCCCTGCTCGATCGCGCGCCTCAGTTCCCACAGGTCCACGAGTCCGCCACGCACGGGCAGCTGCCGCTCCAGCGCGTCGACCTTGTACTCCAGGAGTTCGAGCGCGACGGGCTCCAGTCGGACCATGCCGCAGCCTATCCGGCGGTCCCCGCCGGGTCGGTGAAGTCCATCGCAGGGGTTGCTGCGGGGCGTCGGTGGCAGCGTTCGTCGCCGCGGCTCGCGACGCCTCGGGGCGACCGCCGGCCCCCATGGCCCTTGACGGTGCCACCAGCCTCGGCCATGATGCCCTCGTGCGCGCAGCTACCGCGCGCCCGGTTCGCCCAGAGGCGGCCGGCTCGCACCGCGGCGACCGAGAGGCCGCCACGCGATCAGGAAGGAACCCACGTGCCCCACATCATCGCGGAACCCTGCATCGGCGTGAAGGACCAAGCATGCGTCGACGTGTGCCCCGTCGAGTGCATCTACGAGGCCGACGACCAGTTCTACATCCACCCCGAGGAGTGCATCGACTGCGGCGCCTGCATCCCCGCCTGCCCGGTGGACGCGATCTTCGTCGAGGAGGACGTGCCCGCCGAGTGGGCTTCGTTCATCAAGAAGAACTACGAGCTGTCGGGCCTCTGAGCTGACCCGACGGATCGCCCCTCGGAACGCGCGCGCGAGTCGCCCGTCACGCTGCCCGCGCACCGCCGCCGCGCCGTCGTCGGCCGTCCAGCACGCTCCCGGTCCCAGGTCGACGGCCGCCAACGCCGCGCACAGCGCGTCGGGCGGCCACGCGGGCGGGAGCCGCCAGCCGAGCACGGCCTCCGCCCGCTCGGTCATCCCGTCGTGGCTCGAGGCGAGCGACGTCAACGCGACCTGCAACCGGTCGAACAGGCGCGCGTCCGAAGCGTCCGGCGTCACCGTGGCCGCCCAGTCCCGCAGCTGCGACCAGGCGGCGACCAGCGCCTCGCAGGCGGTCGGTCTCGTCCCGTGCCGCATGCGCGGCGGTCCGCTCGGCGCGCAGGTGCAGGCGCAGGTGCCCCGTGTAGCCCAGGGTGAGACCCGCCCAGCCGCTCGGCTCGCCGACGACCAGCAGGTGCGGCCGCGGGTAGGCCAGCACGGCGTGGCGGGCGACGCGGCTGCCCGGCGCCTCCTCCCCCACCGCGCCGACGAAGCGCAACTCCAGGGCCTCGCGCACGTCCTCGCCCGACCGGGCCAGCGCCGCCGCCAGCGCCACGGCCGGTCCCTTCGCATCGACCGTCCCGCGGCCGTGCAGGACCCCGTCCTCCAGGCGCACGGGCGGCCAGCCAGCGAAGGTGTCGAGGTGCGCGAGCAACGTCAGGCGCAGGGGACCGTGGCCGGCCACCGCGACGGCGTTGCCCACCTCGTCGACGAAGGCCGCGTCGGCGTGGGGGGCCAGCGCGGCGACGAACCTCGCGGCGACCGCGGCCTCCGAGCCACTAGGGCTCGGCAGCCGCACCACCTGCTCCAGCAGGGCGTGGGCGCCGGCGTCGTCCAGCAGGTCCGGGACGCCGGCGGCGCGCGTCACCGCAGCAGCACGCGACCGAAGGCCGCGACCGCCTCGTCGACCTCGTCCTCCGTGATGACCAGCGGCGGCACGAAGCGGATGACGTTGGCGCCCGCGTTGATGAGCAGCAGGCCCTCGTCCCGCAGCGCGGCGATGATGGGCGCGGCCTTCTCCTTGAGCTCGACGCCGAGCATGAGGCCGAGGCCGCGCACCTCCCGCACGCGCGGGCTGCCGAGCGCCTCGATGCCCTCGCGGAAGCGCCGGCCCATGCGCTCGGCGTGGGCCATGAGGTCGCGCGCCTCGATCTCCTCGAGCACCGCCAGCCCGGCGGCGGCGGCCAGCGGGTTGCCCCCGAAGGTCGTGCCGTGCCCGCCGGCGGGCATCGCGGCCGCGACGGCGTCGGTCATGACCAGCGCGCCGATCGGCACGCCGCCGGCGAGCCCCTTCGCCAGCGTGACGAGGTCCGGCACGACGCCGGCGTGCTCGCTGGCGAGGAAGCGGCCGGTGCGGCCCACGCCACACTGGATCTCGTCGAACGCCAGCAGCGCGCCGCGTTCGTCGGCGAGTTCCCGTGCCCGCCGCAGGTACGCCGCGCTGGCCGGGTGCACCCCGCCCTCGCCCTGGATGGGTTCCAGCCAGATCATCGCCGTGTCGTCGCCGACGGCGGCCTCGAGCTCGCCCACGTCGTCGTAGCGGACGTAGTCGACCGGGACCGACAGCGGCTCGAACGGCTCGCGGTACTTGGCCTCCCAGGTCATCGCGAGCGCGCCCAGCGTGCGGCCGGCGAAGCCGCGCTTGGCTCCGACCACCCGCCGGCGCCCGGTCGCCACCCGTGCCCACTTCAGCGCAGCCTCGTTGACCTCGGCGCCGGAGTTGGCGAGGAACACCCGCGACAGCGGCGCGGGCAGGTGCGTGAAGAGCTTGTCCACGAAGGCCGTCCGGACGTCGTTGCCGAGATTCTGCGGGCAGACGATCAGCCGCCGGGCCTGCTCGCCGATCGCCTCGGCGAGCCGGGCGTTGCCGTGCCCCACGCTCGCCACCGCGATGCCCGCCATGCCGTCGAGGTAGCGGCGGCCGTCGGCATCGAAGAGGCGCGCGCCCTCGCCGCGCACGAACACGACGTCGGGCGACCACAGGCCCGGGGCGTGCGCGGCGGCGCGGGCGAGCACGTCGGCCGTGCGTGAGGACTCGGGGGTGGCGGATGGGAAGGCGGCGTCGTTCATGCGGGCTCCTCGGGGTGCGGGCGTCAGGCGACCACGGTACCGTGCCCGGCGAGCGCACGGCGCAGCGGCGACGCGCCGCGGCCGTCCGCCAGGACCGCGCGGGCGACGCCGCCGGCGACCGCGTCGGCGGCGCCCTCCAGCTTCTTCCTCATGCGGCCCCGAGCCAGGACCAGGGCGGCCTCGACGTCGGCGGCGGCGACCCGCGCGACGAGGCTGGCCTCGTCCGGGAAGGCGCGCAGCAGCCCGGGGACGTTGGACAGCAGCACCAGCGCTTCGGCCGCCAGCGCGACGGCGATCGCCGAGGCGGCCCGGTCGCCGTCCACGTTGACCGCGGCGCCCTCGTGCGAGGCCGCCAGCGGCGCGATGACGGGGAGGAAGCCGGCGCCCAGCAGCAGCCGCAGCAGGCACGCGTCGACCCGCTCGACGGCGCCCGTGTGGTCGTCGCGGAGGACGACCACCTTGCCCCGCTCGACGCTGCGGACGCTGCGCTTGTGACGCGCCTCGATCAGGCGCCCGTCCAGGCCCGAGAGCCCGAGCGCCGGCACGCCGCGCGACTGCAGGCGCTCGACCCACGCCTTGTTGACGCCGCCGGCGACAGCCATCGTGAACGCCTCGAGGGTAGCGCGGTCCGTGTAGCGGCTCGTGTGCCCGCTGGGGCTGGTCACGAAGCGGGGCGGGACGCCGTGCGCCTCGCCGAGCCGCGTGGCGGCGGCCCCGCCGCCGTGGACCAGCACGAGCCGGACCCCCTCCGCCCAGTGGGCGGCGACGTCGTCGGCGATCGCGTCGTGATCGAGGCCCTCGGCGCCCCCCAGCTTGACGACGATCACGCCGACGCCTCCGCCGCGGCCGCCCGCCAGGCGGCGCGCGCGTCCCGGTCGAGCCCGGCCGGCAGCTCGACCGCCGCGACCTCGAGGTAGCGCAGGAAGCGCGCCAGGCCGGCGACCGTGGCGTCGAGCGCCCGCGCGTCCGGCAGGGCCTCCTCCCACCACCACCCGTCGACCCGCAGGCGCGGGGCCCCATCGGCGAGGCGGCGGCCGTCGAAACGCGCGACGAAGCGCTCCCCGACGATCACCGGGACGACGTAGTAACCCCAGCGGCGGCGCGGGGCGGGCTTGTAGACCTCCCACACGTAGTCGAAGCCGAACAGGTCGGCGAGCGCGCGGCGGTCCCACATGAGGTTGTCGAGCGGCCCCAGGACGCGCGCCGGGCCGGCGGCCGCCGAGGTGCGGCGCCCCGAGGGCGACAGGCCCGGCGGCGCCAGGTAGGCGTCGCCCTCGACGTCCCAGGCCTGCAGCTCGCCCTCGGCCACGAGCGCCTCGATCGCGCCGGCGCGCGTGGCGGCGTCGACGGGCAGCGACCAGAGCGCGACCGGGGCCCGCCGACGCAGCAGGCCCGCCGCCTGCACGCGGCGCACGACCAGCCGCCGCACGGCGCGCGCGTCGTCGAACGCCGGCGCCGACCGCACCTCGGCGGGCAGCACCCGCTCGGGCAGGTCGTAGACGTGACGCCCGCGCTCGCGGTCGCGCGTGACCAGCCTCCCCGTGTCCCACAGGGCGCGCAGGAGGTGCTTGACCAGGCGGGGCCCGTACCACGAGCCGCGCAGCTCGGGGCGGGGGGCGTCGTCGAAACCGAGCGCGGAGGCGGGACCGTCGTGTTCGATCCTGGCCAACACGCCGGCGACCGCGTCGGGGTGGCGCTCGAGCAGCGGCCGCCAGCGCTCCGCGTGGTGCCGATGGTAGAGCGCCCGCGCGGGCCAGTCGACGGCCAGCGTGAGGCAGGCCTGCTTGTCCCAGGCGTCGAGCCAGGTGCGGTCGCGGTACGCCGGGCCGTGCCAGTCGTCGATGCGGTAGCCGTCGACCCTCGCCTGCAGCACCAGGTCGTGGTTGCGGCCCATCGGGGCGAGCGGGTCCACCTGGACGCTGCCGAGCCGCCGCGCGATCTCGCCGAGTGGCGCCCGCGCGAGCTGGTGCCGCAGCAGCGCCCGGCGGGCGTCGCGGCGCGTGACCCTCAGCGGCGACCGGGCGGCTGGCCGAGCTCCTACATCGTGGGGGACCCTCACGGGAACAGGCCCGGGAAGCCCAGACCCTCGTCCTCGTCCCAACCGAGGGCGACGTTGAGCGACTGCAGCGCGTGGCCCGCCGTCCCCTTGACGAGGTTGTCGATCGCGCTCATCACCACCAGGCGGCCGCTGTCCGGATCGAGCGCGAAGCCGAGGTCGCACCAGTTGCTGCCGTCGAGCACCCGCGGATCCGGCACCCGGTGGACTCCCCGCCGGGCGGTGATGAGCCGCACGAAGCGCTCGTCGCCGTAGGCGTCCTCCAGCGCGGCGCGCACGTCGCCCTCGCCGCTGCCGTCGTGGAGCCAGGCGTGCGCGGTGACGAGCACGCCGCGGACGCGCTCGATCGCGGTGGCGGTGACGTGCGCCTCGACGCCCGGGAACGCCTGGACGACCTCGGCGGTGTGCCGGTGGCGCACCGGCTGGTAGGTGCGGACGACGCCCGCGCGGACGGGGTGGTGGCCCGCCGCGCTCGGCGCGTGGCCCGCGGCCGAGGAGCCGACCTTGGCCTCGACGATCACCTCGCGGCGCGCCAGGAGCCCGCCGCGCACGAGCGGCAGCAGCGCGAGCACGGTGGCGGTGGCGATGCAGCCGGCGCCGGCGAGACGCGTCGCGCCCGGCAGCCGGGGCCCGCCGGGCGCGGCGCGGTCGAGCTCCGGGTTCGCGTAGACGAACGACGGCAGGAGCTCCGGGCGCCCGTGGGGCGCGCCGTACCAGCGCGCGTAGGCGTCCGGATCGCGCAGCCGGAAGTCGGCGGACAGGTCGATCAGCACGCCGGCCGTGGGCAGCAGGTCGTCGATCCGCCCCACCAGCTCGCCGTGCGGCAGGGCCGCCACGACGACGTCCGCGGGCCGCAGGTCGGCCAGGGGCTCGAAGCGCAGGCGGGTCCCGCCACGGAGGTTCGGGTGCACCAGCGCCACGGGCTCCCCCGCGTGCCGCTCGCTGGTGACCTGCACCACGTCGAGGCGCGGATGCCCGAGCGCCAGCCGCAGGAACTCGCCGCCGGCGAAGCCGCTGCCGCCGACGATCGCGACGGTGCGCACGGCGTCGGTCACGCGCTCAGCCTACCGCGGGCGGGGGGCTCGCCGGCGGCCGCCTTGGCGCCCAGGCGACGGCGTCGGAGGCCGGACCGCCGTCCGCCTCCGCAGCCGCGACCCGCGCGTCGGCGACGTTCGCGAGCATGACGGCATGCCGCACCACCTCGCCCGCGATGTCGACGCCGGTCGTGTCGATCGAGTTGCGGAACTCCATCGTGTGGTTCACCTCGACGACCAGCAGCCCCCGGTCGCTCTCGACGAGGTCGACGGCCAGCACGCCGCCGCCGACGGCTCGGGCGGCGCGCAGCGCGATCTCGGCCAGCCCTTCGTCGACCGGGCACGCGCGCGCGACGCCGCCGCGGGCCGTGTTGGTGATCCAGTGCTCGCTCTCGCGGTCGATGGCGGCCACCACCCGGCCGCCGACGACGAAGGGGCGGATGTCGCGCCCGGGCTTCGCCACGTGCTCCTGCAGGTAGATGACCCGGTGGGCGGGGCCGCCGAGCACCTCCTTGTGCTCGAGTACGGTGGCGACCGCGTCGGCGTCGGACAGCCGGCTGACCATGCGCCCCCAGGTGCCGACGACGGGCTTGAGGACGACGGGGTAGTCGAGCTCTTCGCAGCGCGCCAGCGCCTCGTCGGCACCGAAGGCGATCACCGTGCGTGGGGTCGGCGCCCCGGCGGCCGCGAGGAGCGCGCTGGTGGCGAGCTTGTCGCCGCACGCCTCGATCACCTCGGGCCGGTTGAGGACGATGCTGCCCGTCGCGGCGTACAGGCGCGCGAGCGCGAGGCCCCGCGCCTGGGACACGCAGCGCTCGAGCACGAGGTCGTAGCTCGGCTCGGGCGCCGCCCCGAGGTCGAAGGCGAGCCGGGGCGCGTAGAGGCGGTCGATGGCGACGCCGGCCGCGTCGAACGCGTCGAACAGCAGCCGCTCCTCGGGACGGAGGCGGTCGTACACGACGGCGATGCGCGGCCGCGTCGGGCTCGTTCGCCCCAGTCCTCGTCCTCCATGGGCGCGGGCTCGAGGCGCAGCGGCTCGAGGGAGACGACCTCGAGCTCGACGCCGTCGTCGCTGACGAGCAGCTCGCCGAGCTCGAGGGCGGCGGGGTCGACGTCGACGGTGCCGTGCGGGTGCGGACGGTGGTGGTGGGCATGGGGTCCTCCGAGGGCCGTTGCCGGCACTTACGTTTCATAAGTCGCCGTCGGAGCGTCGCTGATCACCCCGCCGACGCGCAGCATCGTAGTGGCTCCCTCGGTCGCCTGTCGAGTCTCATCGAGAATCGTCCCACACGCAGTTCTCGTCGCCAGAGGGTAGCGCCGTCGATGCGCTCGTCAGCCGGGCACGCGGGTGCCGTTCGCCCCGCCGGACACGGCCCTCACCTTCGATTCCCAAGTACGCAGCGTCGCTCGGGCCCGCGGTACGCTCGCCCGATGCGAGCGCGTCTCCTCCGCTGGTACGACCGGTCGGCGCGACCCCTCCCCTGGCGGCGCGAGCCCCGCGACCCCTACCTGACGTGGGTCGTGGAGACGATGTCGCAGCAGACCCGCATCGAGACCGTCGTGGCACGCCTGCCGGGCTTCGTCGCGCGCTTCCCCGACGTCGCGCGCCTCGCGGCCGCCGATCTGGACGAGGTCCTCGCCGCCTGGTCCGGTCTCGGCTACTACCGGCGGGCCCGCGCGTTGCACGCTGCCGCCCGGGTCGTGGTGCACGACCTCGGTGGCCGCTGGCCCAACGACCTCGCCGGCTGGTTGCGACTGCCCGGGGTGGGGCCGTACACCGCGGCGGCCGTCGTCGCCCAGGCGTTCGGGATCGCGACGATCGCGGTCGACGGCAACGTCCGCCGGGTGGGCGCCCGCCTGCTGGGCCTCTGCGCGCCGACGGACCCCGCACTGCGCGCCGGGCTCGCCGACCTGCTGCGGGTCCCGGACGAGGGGCGGCCGTCGCTGCCGGCGGCGGGCTCCGCCGACGATCCCGCCCGCGTCGCCGAGGCGCTGGTCGAGCTGGGTGCCGTGGTCTGTACGCCGCGGCGGCCGAGCTGCGCCGATTGCCCGCTGCGGCCCGGCTGCGCCGCGGCCGCGACGGGCGACCCCACGCGCTTCCCCGACCGCAGGAGGCGGGCGCCCGTCCAACCGCTCACGCTCCACGCCTGGTGGGTCACCCGCACGGACGCAGACGGCCACGAGCGCCTGGCGCTGGAACGACGCCCGGAGGACGGCCTGTGGGGCGGGCTCCACGGCCCCCCGTGGCGGACCTTGGCCCCCGAGGTCGGCACCCGCGTCGCCGCCTTCGGCCACCTGCTCACGCATCGGCGGATCGAGGCCGTCGTCTGGCGGGCGCCGGCCCCGCCGGCGGACGCCCAGGTCGACTGGTACCGCCGCGACGAGGCCCTCGCCCTGGGGCTGGCCCGGATCGATCGCCGCGCGCTCGCGTACCTCGACGGGGATGGGACGTTAGGCTGACGGCGATGCAGTTGCGCGTGCGCTTCGCCGAGACCGATCAGATGCGGATCGCCCACCACGCCGCCTACGTGGTGTGGCTCGAAGCCGCGCGCGTCGAGTGGCTGCGCGAACGCGGCCTGCGCTACCGCGACTTGGAGGACGAGGGCGTGTCGCTCGCGGTGGCCGGACTCTCCGTGCAGTACCGCGCCGCCGCCCGCTTCGACGACCTGCTCGCGATCGACGTCCGGCTCCTGGAGGCCCGCTCGCGGCGCCTGCGCTTCGGCTACCGGGTCGAGCGCGCCGACGGCCCCGACCGCGTCACGCTGGCGCTCGCCGAGACCCTGCACGTACCGACGGACGCCAACGGCCGTGCCATGCGCCTGCCCGGCGGCTGGCTGACGGCGCTGCAGGGGGGGCCGGGGCGGGACGCCATCGTGACCCGCGGCTGAACCCCCCGCCGCGGGTCGCGCGTCCGGTGGTGCCCCACACGGGCCGGCGCGGCAGGGGCGCCCGGCGCACCCGTGCTACCCTCACCCAACGTCCGACGGGCCGCGCCCGTGCACCGAGGGAACCATGACGATGACCGCCGAACGGACCGTGAGCTTCGCGCAGAGCAAGATCCTCTCCCAGGCCCTAACGTTCGACGACGTGCTGCTGGTGCCTCGTCGCTCCGCGGTGCTCCCGAAGGACGTCACCCTCGACGCCCGCTTCAGCCGTCGCCTGGCACTGCGCATCCCGATCGTGTCGGCGGCCATGGACACGGTCACGGAGACGCAGATGGCGATCGCCATGGCGCGCCAGGGCGGGGTCGGCGTGGTGCACAAGAAGATGAGCGTCGACGCGCAGGCGGACACCGTGCGCAAGGTCAAGCGTTCGGAGTCCGGCATGATCGTCGACCCGATCACGCTGCCCCCGACCGCCACGATCGGCGACGCCGAGCGCTTGATGGGTGAGTACCGCATCTCGGGCGTCCCGATCGTGGCCAACGACCAGCGCCTGCTCGGCATCCTGACGAACCGCGACCTGCGCTTCGAGGACGACATGAGCCGCAGCGTCAGCGAGTTGATGACCAAGGACGACCTGATCACCGTCCCGGCCGGCACCACGCTCGAGGAGGCCCGCGAGATCCTGCGCGGCCACAAGGTCGAGAAGCTGCTGGTGGTCGACGAGGCCTTCCGGCTCACGGGCCTGATCACGATCAAGGACATCACCAAGAAGCTCGCCTACCCCAACGCATCGAAGGACGAGCTCGGCCGCCTGAGCGTGGCGGCGGCGGTGGGCGTCAGCCACGACCTGGCCGACCGCGCCCGCGCCCTCGTCGAGGCCGGGGTCGACGCCCTCGTGCTCGACAGCGCCCACGGCCACAGCGAGGGCATCCTCGACGCGCTCGCGTTCCTGAAGTCCAGCTTCGACGTCGACGTGGTCGCGGGCAACATCGCCACCGCCGACGCCGCCCGCGACCTCATCGCCCTCGGCGCGGACGCCATCAAGGTGGGCATCGGCCCCGGCTCGATCTGCACGACGCGGGTGGTCACCGGCGTCGGCATGCCCCAACTCTCCGCGATCATGGCGGTCGCCGAGGTGACGGCGGCGGCGGGAATCCCGCTGATCGCCGACGGCGGGATCAAGCAGACCGGCGACATCGCCAAGGCGATCGCCGCCGGCGCCGACGCGGTGATGATCGGTTCCATGCTGGCCGGCACCAGCGAGGCGCCCGGCGAGAACCTGCTGCGCGACGGCCGCCGCTACAAGGCCTACCGCGGGATGGGCAGCCTGGGCGCCATGTCGGGCGGCTCGGCCGACCGCTACTTCCAGGAAGACGCCAAGAAGCTCGTGCCCGAGGGCGTCGAGGGCATGGTCGCCTACAAGGGGCCGGTCGAGGACGTGCTCTTCCAGATGGTCGGCGGCCTGCGCAGCTCCATGGGGTACTGCGGCACCGCGACCCTGGCCGAGCTACGCCGCGACGCGCGCTTCGTGACGATCACGCAGGCGAGCCTCATCGAGGGCCACCCGCACGACATCACGATCACCCAGGACGCGCCGAACTACTCCGTGCGTTAGCGAGACAGCCAGCGTCGGGCGCGCCGTCGTCTCGACGACGCCCACGCGGGCCCACGCGGCGAGGCCGCGGTTCAGAACGTCAAGCCGTGGTCGCCCTCGGGCGGGAGCCCGAGGAAGCCGTCGCGCACGGCATCGACGCCCAGCGTGAGGAAGAAGGTGAAGGGGCTCAGGACACGCTCCTGGAGGCCGCCATTCGGCCGCAGGTGCGCCTCGAGCCGCCGGAACTGGGCACGCAACCCGTCGTCGCGCCGCGCCAGCGCGTGCGACGCCTTCTCACGCAGCGTGACGAGGGTGCGGTCGAGGTGCCGGCGCCCGTTGCGCACGCTGCGCTCGAGCGTCGGGTCGATGCCGCGCACCCGCTCGATCAGCTCGCCGGCCTCGCGCTCGACCACCGCCAGCGCGGAGCCGAAGCCGTCCGCGTGCCCGTGCAGCGACAGCGCCAGGTCGCAGTGGGCGCGCCGCGGGTCGCGCTGCACCTCGCGCCAGTCGAGCCCGTGGCGCTCGAGGATCCGCCGCACCGGGGGCTGCAGCACCGTCACCGAGGCCCGTGGCCAGATCAGCGGCATCGGAACGCCGTGCTGTTCGTACACCCCGCGCAGCTGTGCCAGGTAGCGCAGTTCGCCGGGGCCGACCACGAAGACGGCGCTGGGCAGGACGGCGTCTTGCAGCACCGGCCGCAGCCCCGCCGCCGGGGTGACGGCGGTCGGGTCGTGGTCGAGCCAGGCCCTCAGCTCCTGCAGCGGGACGCCGGCGTGGCCGACGCGCCAACCGTCGCCGTCGCGGCGCAGCAGCTCGCGGGCCTGCCCGCGGGGCCGCTCGACGAAGAGGTTGGAGGCGCCCTCGCCGCGACCGAGCTGGGCGGACCAGCCGCGGGCCTCGAGTCGCGCCCCGCCATGCCGGACGTGGTCGGCGGAACCGTCGGGATCGTCGAGCTCACGATCGAGCAGCGGCCGCCACAACCGCGCGACCTCGGGATCGAGCGGATCGAGGACGAGCATGCCCTGGTCCCCGAGCAGCGCCGTGACGAGCCGCGCGAAGGCGTCGCTCCAGCGCGTCGCGCCCTCCGCGGCGTCGGCGAGGAGCGCGACGACGTCGTCCAAGTGCGGCCCGCCGTGGCCGTCCGCCATGTCGATGGCGCGCAGGTGACCGAGCGCGGCCTCGATCCAGGCGGGGTCGAGGGCCGCGCGGCCGACCGCCGGGCCCGAGCGGAGCGGCAGGTGCAGGCGGTGCAGACGCTCGTCGCGCCCCAAGACCCAGGCGTGGTCCATCTCGGCGACGTCGTGGTCCTGCGTCGCCATCCAGAAGACCGGCACCACCGGCCGCTCCGGCGCGTCGAGGCGCTGTGCGAGCCGCACGGCGGTCACGGCCTTGGACAGGGTGTAGGTCGGCCCCAGCAGCCAACCGACCTGCTGGCCCGTGACCACGACGCGCGATTCGGGGTGCGCCAGCCGCTCCAATGCCCGACGTTGCGCGGGCCGCGCGCCCCAGCGCTCGGCGCCGGCCCGCAGGGCGGCCACGAGGGCCGGCCGGTCGACCGGCCGCGGGGTCGCCAGCGCGCCCTCCAGGTCGTCCACCGGACGCCGGAAGTGCTCGCTCAGGTCGCCGGCCCGGTACGCCTCGAGGAAGGATCGCGTCGCCGGGGGGTGGGCTGATGGGGGCACGCGCCAATCTACCGCCTCGGCGGCAGCCCCGGCCGTCGCCCGCTTTGCGGGCGCGTGCCACCCAGCCCTGCGCCCAGCATCGCCGCGCCGCCGACGGCGCCGCGCGTGGTAGCCTCGCGCCGCCCATGCTGCGTCCCGAACCGCCCGGTTCCGACCCGCCAGCCGCGGAAGCGGGCGCCACCGCCCTGGCTGCCCCCGCCGCGACCGCGCACCGCGACCCCCAGGGCGACTGGGCGGCGCGCCTGCCGGCAGCCCACCAGGTCGTCGGGCACACGCTGCATCCCGTCGACCTCGACGGCGCCGTCGACCTCGTCCTGCGGGCCAGCCGCGGTGCGACGCCGCGGCTGGTGGTCACCCTGAACCCGGAGATCGTCGTGCGCGCGCGGACGGAGCCGCACCTGCGCGCTGCGCTCGAGCGCGCCGACCTGACCGTCGCGGACGGCATCGGCCTCGTGTGGGCCGCGCGCCGCGCCGGCCTGCGGCTCCCGGGCCGCGTGCCCGGCGTGGAGCTGGCGACCGCCTGCATGGCGCGCGGCGGCTCGGACCTGAGCGTCTACTTCCTGGGCGGCCGGCCCGGGGTGGCCGAGGCCGCCGCGGAGGAGGCGAAGCGGCGCTGGGGAACGCGGGTGGCCGGCGTCCACCACGGGTACTTCGACCACCAGAGGGAGGGGTCGACCGTCGCTGACGACGTCCGCCGTTCGGGGGCGCAACTGCTGCTCGCTGGGCTCGGCGAACGACAGGAGGTCTTCCTCGACGCGCACCGCGACGCCCTCGGCGCCGGCGCGCTGATCGGCGTCGGCGGCACGCTCGACGTGCTGGCCGGTGCGGCCCGGCGGACGCCGGCATGGACGCGGCGCTGGGGCGTGGAGTGGGCGTGGCGGGTCGGCCTCGACCCCGGCCGCTGGCACCGCGTGCCGCGCCTGCTGCGTTTCGTGGGCCTCGCGCTGCGCCACCGGGCCTGAGGAAGCCAGGGCCGCCGGACCCGAGGACCCGCCGGACTCAGGCGCCCGTGAACGGCGCCGTCACGGACCGGAACAGCTCGCCCTGCTCGTCGAGCCCCTCCTTGCCGAGGTCGTCCCCCGGGTGGCCCGCCGGGTAGTGGCCGTCGAAACACGCCAGGCAGGTCCGCCCCACCGCGATCGCGCGGGCGAGGCCGGCCTCCGAGATGAAGGAGAGCGAGTCGGCGCCGATGCGCTCGCGGATCTCGTCGACCGTCATCGTCGCGGCCGCCAGCTCCTGGCGGGCAGCGGTGTCGATGCCGTAATAACAGGGGAAGCGGATCGGCGGGCTCGACACGCGGAAGTGCACCTCGGTCGCGCCCGCGTCCCGCAGCAGCTGCACGATGCGGCCGGAGGTGGTGCCGCGCACGATGGAGTCGTCGACCAGCACCACCCGGCGCCCCACGACCGACTGCGTGGGGGCGAGCTTGAGGCGCACCTTCTGGTCGCGCAGCCGGGCGTTCGGCGCGATGAAGCTGCGCCCGGCGTACGGCGACTTGTGCAAGCCCAGGTCGAAGGGGATGCCGGAGGCCCGCGCGTACCCGAGGGCGGCCGCCAGGCCCGACTCCGGGACGCCGACCACCAGGTCGGCCTCCGCCGGCGCCTCGGCCGCCAGGATCTCCCCCATCCGCACGCGCGAGGCGTGAACGTCAGCGCCGTCGAGGACGCCGTCGCCGCGGGCGAAGTAGATCCACTCGAAGGCGCACGGGGTCGGTTCCGGCTGCAGCACCTGGCGCGCGTGCAGGCCGTCGTCGTCCACCACCACGAGCTCGCCCGGCCGCACGTCGCGCAGGAAGCGGGCGCCGACCACGGCCAGCGCCGCCGGCTCGCTGGCGATCACGTGGCCGTCGTCGAACTCCCCGATGACGAGCGGCCGCACGCCGTTGCGGTCGCGCAGGCCGATCAGGCGCCGGCGGTCCATGAGGACGACCGCGAAGCCGCCCTCGAGCTCGCCCATGACCCGCGCGGTGGCGTCCTCGAGCGTGAGCTCGGCGTAGCGGGCCACGAGGTTGATCATGACCTCGGAGTCGTTGGTCGTCTGGAACACGGCGCCGGCGGTGAGCATCGCGTCGCGGATGGCGCGGGCGTTGGTGAAGTTGCCGTTGTG
>CAZJUA010000198.1:0-2185 GCA_964549045.1 uncultured bacterium
GTGCAGCCGCCGGCGGACGTCGTCGTAGGAGAGCAGCGGCGCCGGGCGCGCGCCGAGCGCGGACCGCACCTCGCGCAGGTCGGCACGGCGGCGGGCGCGCTTGAAGTCGATGGCGGCCTCGGCGGCCGCAGCGGATCCCATCGTCACGAGCGCATGGTAGCGCCGAGCGCGCCTTCCGGCTCAGTACGCGGCACGTCGCCCCCGCCCCACGGATGGCCGGGCGCCCGCCCCTGCTACAATCCAGCGGATGAAGCGGACGCGCCAGATGCCCCGGAGCCCTGCGACCGCCTGACGCGCCACGCCGCGTCCGGACGGACCAGGGCGTCGCGCGGGCGGCGCCGTTTTCATGGGCGCCCCGAGACGCGATCTCAGCGACCGCCAGCCACCACCCGATCCCACGAGCCCGCCCGGCGGGCCCCCCGGAGGACCACCCGAGATGCCCGACCCCAGCGACGCCCGCGGCAGCTACTACGCCACCACGCCGATCTTCTACGTCAACGCCGCGCCCCACATCGGCCACGCGTACACGACGATCCTGGTGGACGTCGTCACCCGCTTCCACCGCCTCAAGGGCGACGACACCTACTTCCTGACCGGGACCGACGAGCACGGCGAGAAGGTCGCCAAGGCCGCCGCGGCCGCCGGCGTCGACCCGCAGACCTACGTCGACCAGGTCACGGGGCAGTTCCGCAGCACCTGGGACTCGATGGGCATCGCCTACGACGGCTTCATCCGCACCACCGACCCCGCCCACAAGAAGGTCGTCCAGGACGTGTTGCAGCGCGTGTACGACGCCGGCGACATCTTCTATGGCGAGTACTCGGGGCTCTACTGCGTGGGCGCCGAGCGCTTCGTCACCGAGAAGGAGCTCGTCGACGGCTGCTGCCCCGACTCCGACGATCCGCCCGAGCTGCGCGTCGAGGCCAACTACTTCTTCCGCATGGAGAAGTACCGCCCGTGGCTGCGCGAGACGATCGAGGCCAACCCCGACCTCATCCGCCCCGAGCGCTACCGCAACGAGGTGCTGGCGATGCTGCGCGAGCCGATCGGCGACCTGTCGATCAGCCGCCCGCGCGCCCGCGTGCCCTGGGGCATCCCGCTCCCGTGGGAC
Source organism: uncultured bacterium (assembly GCA_964549045.1). Lineage (GTDB taxonomy): Bacteria > Deinococcota > Deinococci > Deinococcales > Trueperaceae > JAABTL01. The sequence continues at coordinate 1,112 of CAZJUA010000198.1, forward strand.
GAGGAGCACGTCACCTACGTCTGGTTCGACGCGCTGATCAACTACTGGTCGCACCTCGTCACCGAAGGGCTCGAGCAGCGGTACTGGCCGGCGGTCAACCACTTCATCGCCAAGGACATCGTCAAGCCGCACGGGGTCTTCTGGCCGACGATGCTCAAGGCCGCCGGCATCCCGCTCTACGCGCACCTCAACGTGCACGGCTACTGGCTCGCCGACGAGCGCAAGATGAGCAAGTCGCTCGGCAACGCCATCAAGCCGCTCAACCTGCAAGAGAAGTACGGTCACGACGCCTTCCGCTACTTCCTGCTGCGCGACATGAGCTTCGGGCTCGACGCCAGCTTCCACGAGGCCGGCATCGCCGAACGGGTCAACTCCGACCTCGCCAACGACCTCGGCAACCTGCTGCACCGCACGCTGGGGATGCTCGGGCGCTACACCGGCGGCGTCGTCCCCGCCTTCGGCGAACTCGGTCCGGACGACGAGGCGCTGCGCGACGCCTTCCTCGGCCTCGCCGACGCGGTCACCCGGCGCTTCGACGAGCTGCAGTTCGACCGCGCCATCGAGGACGTCATGGTGGCGGTGCGCAAGGCGAACAAGTACGTCGCCGACCAGCAGCCCTGGACGCTGGCCAAGGACCCGGCGCAGGCGGCGAAGCTCGGCACCGTGCTGCGGTCGGTCGTCGAGGCGCTGCGGGTGGCCTCGGTGCTACTCGAGCCGGTCATGCCGACGAAGGCACGGGAACTCCGCGCGCAGCTCGGCCTGCCGGACGCGCCCGCCACGCTGGACGACGCCCGCCGCTGGGACGGCGCGCCTGCGGGCACCGCCACGCGCCCCGGCGAGCCGCTCTTCCCACGCGTCGACCTCGAAGCGCTGGCTGCCGCGATGGCGGAGCCGGCCGCGCCGCCGCTCGAGCACAAGGACGAGGTCACGATCGACGACTTCGCCAGGCTGGAGTTCCGCGTCGCCCACGTCCAGCACGTCGAGCCGCACCCGAAGGCCGACAAGCTGCTGGTCCTGACGGTCCGGGTGGGCCCCGAGACGCGCACGATCGTCTCCGGCATCAAGCAGCACTAC
>CAZJUA010000199.1:0-3500 GCA_964549045.1 uncultured bacterium
CTCGGTTCATCTCGAGGAGGTCGAGGATCGCTTCCGCGTCGACCTCGGCGACGAGGGTGAGTACGACACGCTGGCGGGCTACCTCATCAGCGAGCTCGGGCGCATCCCGCACGTCGGCGAGTCGCACCTGGTGGCGGGCATCCGCTTCACGGTCGAGGACGCGGAGGAGCGGCGCGTGATCCTGGTGCGCGCCGAGCAGGTCGAGTCGCTGCCCGTGGGCGAGACGATCGAGCCCGGCGCCGCCGAGGCCTGAACCGCCCGGTCAGGCGCCCGGGTACCGCCGCACCACGCGCGGGCCGATCCGCGTCAGCAGCTCGTACACGAAGGAGCCGGCGTCCGCCGCCAGGTCGAAGGCGGTCGGCGCGTCGCCACCGATGAGGTCGACGCGCTCGCCGGGCTCGGCCTCCCCCTCGGGACCCAGGTCGAGCATGAGCTGGTCCATGCACACGCGCCCCACCAGCGGCACGCGCCGGCCGCGGTGGGCGGCCTCCGCTCGTGACGACAGCGACCGCGGGTAGCCATCGGCGTAGCCGAGGCGCACGGTGGCGATCACGGTGTCGTGCGGCGCGCGCCAGGTGCCGCCGTAGCTGATCGGCGTGCCCGCCGCGACCCGCTTGACGAAGGTGACGGGGGCGTCGACGCGCAGGACCGGCCGCAACTCCGGGACCCGCTGCGCCAGCCAGGCGGAGGGGGGCTGGCCGTAGAGGGCGATGCCGGGTCGCACGAGGTCGAGGTGGGCGTCGGGTCGGACGAGCGTGCCGGCCGAGTTGGCCGCGTGCGCCCAGCGCGGGCGCAGGCCGTCGCGCTCCAACTGCGCCAACAGGCCGGCGAAGGCGGCGACCTGCCGATCGGTCGCGCTCCCAGACTCGCCGGCGTCCGGTTCGTCCGCCGAGGCCAGGTGGGTCCACACGCCCTCGAGGTCCGCGAACGGCGAGCGATCGACCGCCGCGACCAGGCGTCTCGCCTCCGCGGGCGGCAGCCCGAGCCGGCCCATGCCGGTGTCGACCTTGACGTGGATGCGCGCGCGCGCCCCCGCGCCCGCCGCCCCGATCGCCTCCAGGTCGGCCGGCTGCGCGACCGTGAGGGCGACGTCGGCCGCCACCAGCTCGGCGATCCCCGTCCGCACGGGGCCGAAGAGGAGCACGTCGCCCGGGACCCCCGCGTCCCGCAGCGCGAGGGCCTCCGCCGCCGCGGCGACGCCGAAGGCGTCGACGCCGGCCGCCGACAACGCGTGCGCGACCGGCAGCAGGCCGTGGCCGTAGGCGTCGGCCTTCACCGCCGCCAGCAGGCGCACGCCGGCGGCCGTGCGGCCGCGCAGCAGATCCAGGTTGTGGCGCAGCGCGCGCAGGTCCACGTGGGCGTGGGGCGCGTCGGCGTCCCAGGGGCGCTCGTGCCCGCTCGGCTCCGTCGTCATCGGCGGTCTCCTACGGCGGCAGGTCGGACGCTGGGGCGCCCGTGGGGCCGGTCGCGCCCACGCTACCGGACGGGCCCGCGCGAAGCAACGACGCCACCCCTGCGCGCGGGCCGCGTGAGGCGGTCGTCGGCGCGGCGGCCGCGGGCCAGGTCGGCGATGACCAGCGCCAGCGCGACCGCGATGAGGACCCGGATCACGTCGATCACGTCGTGCAGCCCCGCCACCTGGGCCGCGGCCGACAACCCGGTGGCGTCGCTGCCGCGCGGCGCCCCGGCCTGGGCCACCGTGCGGGTCGCCCACAGGCTCCCCAACACGGCCGTGCCGACCACCTGACCGAAGAAGCGCGTCAGGGTGAGCAGCCCACCGGCCACCCCCGAGGCGCCGCGGCGGGCGGCCCCCATGATCGCGGTGTTGTTCGGCGTCTGGAAGGTCCCCATGCCCAACCCGATCGGCAGGAAGCGCAGCACGTAGCCGACCGCCGTGGTGTGCTCGTCCAGCGTGCCCAGGGCGAGGTACCCGAGCATCAACGACGCCATCCCGACGACCGTGATGGGCCGCGCCCCGAAGCGGTCGGTCAGCGCGCCGGCGATCGGCGCCATCAGCACGAGCATCACGGGCGTCACCGCCATGAGCAGGCCGATGCGGCTCGGGGTGTACCCGAGCGCGCCGCCCAGGTAGAACGGCACGAGGAAGATGACCCCGGAGATGGCGACGAAGGTGATCAGCCCGCTCACGAGCCCGACGGTGAGCTCGGGGTTGCGGAAGAGGCGCAGGTCGACGACCGGGGACACGGCCCGCCGCTCCACGACGAGGAAGGCCACCGCCAGGGCGACGGCGAGGGCGTCCAGGGCACGGATGACGGGGTCGCCCGGGCCGCGTGCCTGGCCCAGCGTCAGGGCCAGCGAGAGCGCCAGCAGCCCGGCGAAGAGCGTCGCGGCGCCCAGCAGGTCGAAGCGCTCGCCGCGCACCCGTGGGTAGGTCGGCAGCACCCGCAGGGCCAGGGCGGCGCCCAGCGCCGAGGTCAGCACCCCGCCCGCGAAGATCCAGCGCCACGAGGTCGCGTCGGCGACCAGCCCGCCCAGCGACGGTCCGAGCACGACGCCGGCGGAGACGACCGCGCCGTTCAGGCCCAGGGCGCGCCCGCGATGCTCCGCCGGGTAGACGTCGGTGACGATCGCCAGCCCCAGGGCCGTGAGGGCCGCCGCGCCCGCCCCCTGGACGGTGCGGAAGGCGATGAGCGTCGCGGCGTCCGGCGCCAGCGCACAGAGCAGCGATCCCAGGCCGAAGGCGGCGTGCCCCGCGAGGAAGAGGCGCGCCTTGCCCCACAGGTCGCCGAGGCGGCCGATGATCGGCACCAGCGCGATCGTCGCCAGCAGGTAGGCGAGCACCACCCACTGGATGGTCGCGAAAGGCGCGGAGAGCTCCACGGTCAGGGTCGGCAACACCACGTTGACCGCCGTCGCCATCACGGTGGCGCCGAACGCGGCCGTCGCCGTCGCGGCGAGCACCCACGGCCGGCGGTGCGCCGGCACGAGGGCGGGATCGCGGCTGCTCATTGGTTCATCGAACCATGCAGCGGGCGCGATCGACGTCCGTTCGGGCCGAGGCGGGACAACGGCCCGGCCCCTGGGCGACGCCGACCCCGGCCCGCGTTCGTACACTGGCCGGGTGGCCACCGTCGCCGAGCTCCGCGACCGCCTTCGCCGCCCGCTCGAACGCGAGCTGGCCGAGGGCTGCCGGGACGGCGTCGTCGTCGGGGGTCTCGAGCGCCTCCTCGCCACGGTCGGCCGGCCGTTCGCGGACGTGCGTGATCTGCTCGACGGCTACGCGGGTTGGTCGCCGCCGCGGCGCGAGGAGGCGGTGCGGGCCGCGCTGGCGTCGCTCGACGCCGCCGACGCCGCGGATCGTGCGCAAGACCCGGAGGACGCGCCGGCCCCCGCGGCCCCGAGGCGCGGGCTCGATGCCGTCACCGCCGACGGGGTCGAGAACCTGCTCGAGACGGAGATCGGCGAGCGCCGCATCGACCTGGGCGCCCAGGCGGGCCGCAAGCTCGCCGAGATCGGCCTGCGCACCTACCGCGACGTGC
>CAZJUA010000200.1:0-19570 GCA_964549045.1 uncultured bacterium
GCACTGAGCGTGGCGATCCTGGCCCCGGCGCTGGTATGGATATCGTTCCTCGCGCCCACCGCATGGTCCTCGGCTGGCTTCGTGGTCGGCTTCGTCGCGGCTGGCGCCGTCCTCTTCTTCCTCTGCTTCGCGATCGCGCGGCTCCTGGCTGATGCCGTGACGGCACCGATCTTCGCGGCGGCGGCCCGCATCGAGCACATCGCCGATACCGGCAACGACCTTCCGGATGCCCCCCTGCACACGGTGGGAGAGCTCGACCACCTGTTGTCGGCCGTGCGGCATCTCGTCGAGACGGCTCGTGGGCGGGAGCGTCGGCTGGCCACCGCGATCGGTGCGCTCGCGCACGACGTTCGCACGGACCTCCGGGCGATCGCGACGGTCCTGACGCAGGGGCGGACGGGTCCCGGTGGCGACGTCGTGCTGCGGGCGGCCACGGCGGATCTCGTCGATCGCGAGATCGAGAGGGCGCGAACCATGACCAGCGATCTCGTCGTGCTCATGCGCAGCCCAGAGACGCTTCCGGAACCCGGGCCCACGCCGGTCGACGTGGCGGGGTTGGTCGAGGACGTGGTGGCGTCGGTCGCGGCGCGGTCATCGGTGGCGGTGGCCATCGAGATCGAGAAGCGGTTCGAGCGGCCGGTGCCGCGCGCCCTCGTCGAACGGGCGCTCCGCAACGTCATCGACAACGCCGTTCGGTACGCCCGGACGTCGGTGACGGTCCGGGTGTACGACGGCCTCGTCATCGTGGCGGACGATGGCCCCGGGATGCAGCGGGAAGCGAGCGATGCGCTCGCATCCGGACTTCACGGCTACGGCTTCCAGATCGCCTCTCGCCTGGCCGAACTCGTGGGGGGCCGCGTGGCGATCGAGCGGTCCGACGCGTCGGGCACCGTCGTGCTGGTGTACGTCTGATGGCGGGCCGCGACGACGGACCCCCGCATCCGCCAGCGCTCGTCGTCGATGACCATCCGCTCTTCCGACTCGGGTTCGTCGCTGCCTGGCGTCTCGCGCGTCCCCGGGAGCCGATCGTGGAGGCGAGCGATCTCGTGGGCGCGCGCCGGCTCCTGACCCCACGGACGCGGTTGATGGTCGTCGATCTGCTACTCCCCGACGGCTTCGGGCTCGATCTCGCGGCCACCGCCGTGCGCCTGGGCGTTCCCTTCGTCGTCCTGTCGACCGCGGATGCGCCGGCGATCGTCGAGGCGGTCCGCCGGAGCGGCGCCGCGGGCTTCTTCTCGAAGGAGACGGACCCGCATCGCATCCTGCTCGAGATCGACCGCATCCTGTGTGATCCGACCGAGCGCAGCTTCCCCGCGACCCCACCGCTGCCGGCGCTCACGCCCCGGGAGCACGACGTTCTCGCTGGCCTCCTGGCCGGTCTCGCGAACCGTGAGATCGCCGAACGGCTGGGGCTCGGATCCGAGACGGTCAAGTCGCACACGGCCATGCTCTTCGTGCGGCTCGGTGCCTCGGATCGATTCGAGGCGGTTCGCATCGCTCGCGACCTGGGCTACGATCTCGCGATGCCGTACCTCAAGGGTGGCCGCGTCGGCGAGTAGCCCCCGCCGCTCAGCGGTCCGGCGAACGCGGGCCCGAGGCCGACCGTGATGGCTCGGTCACGACCCGGCATCCGTGGGCAGAAGCTGAGCGCGCCGCCCGCAGCGGCGAATCGTGCGGCAGCATGAGCCCGTGACACCGCGCCACGGCCTCAGCCTCGTCGAACTGCTCATCGTCCTCGCGGTCGTCTCGGTGGTGGCCGCGTGGCCCGGCGTTCGTCCGCCGAACGGTCTGGCCGCGGATGCCCGGTCGCTCGCCGGAGCGGTCGCTCTGGCCCGTGCTCGCGCAGCCGCGGACGGCACCCACGTGACCGTTCTCGGTGCGAGCTGCGAGCCACCACCGAGGATCGCGCCGGAGGGCCTCACGCGGGCTCGGGTGTCGGGCCCGGCACGTGGCCTGCTGTTCACCCCAGACGGCCTCCCCCGGACCTGCGACGGCGGCGGCGTCGGCAACACCACGATCCTCCTCGAGCACCGCGGTCGCCAGGCGGCCGTGATCGTCTCCTCCCTCGGGCGCGTCCGCTGGGAGATGCGATGAGGCGCCACGGCTTCAGCCTCATCGAGGTGCTGGTGGCGCTGACGCTCGTCGCCATCCAGGTGCCCGCGGTCGTGGCCACGGTAGGCGCCGCGGCGGCGCTCACGCGCCGCGCCGAGGCGGTGCTGGAGGGCATCGACGCCCCCGACCTCGTCGAACGGTGCCAGCGGTCATGACGCGGCGGGGGCTCACCCTGGTCGAGGTGCTGGTGGCCCTGGCGATCGGCTCGCTGGTCCTGTCGTTGGCGGCGGCCACCGGCCAGTCGAGCCGTCGCCTGAACGGCGTGATCGACGCCCGCGCGATCGCGGGGCAGCGGGCCACGGCGGTGCCCCAGCTGGTCGGCGGGGCGCTGGGCCTGGCCGGGCGGGGGCTCGACGGCTGCGGCCTGCACGTGGCGGATGGTGGCGAGCGGGCGCGGCTCCTCGGCGTCGACCTGGGCGACGTGGCGCCGGAGACCGTCGAGGTCTTCGCCGGCCTCGACGGGGGCGGCCGCCCCGCGCTGTACCACCGCACCGTGCCGCACGCCCGCCAACCCTGGCTCGAGGACGTGACCGGATTCCGCGTGCTCGCCGCGCTCGACGAGGACGGCACGTGGCGCCCGATCGCGCACGACGCCGTCACCCGCTGGACGCGCCTGCGCGTCGAGCTGACGTGGACGGACGGCGACGTCCGGACCTACGAGGTCGGGCTGCCCCACGCCCCCTGCGCGGAGCTGCGCCCATGACGGCCCGGCGCGGCTTCGTGCTCGTCGGCGTCCTGTTCCTGACGCTGGCGACCTGGGCGCTGCTGGCGGCCATGCTCACCACGGCCTTCCTGCACTACCGCCTCGCGGTGGGCGCCGAGCGGGGCGCGGTCGCCGGGGCGGCGGCGGACCTGGCGGTGGCCGAGGCCCTCGCCACGGCGGGGGAGTCCCATGCGGCTGGCGGGGCGTGGCCGCAGCCGGCGCCGCCCGGCGACGTCGCCGGCTGCGGACTCGAGCTCGTCGAGGTCGCGCAGGCCGACGACTGGTACCGCGTGCGGGTGCAGGCCAGCTTCGAGGGGGCGCTCGCGTGGCGCGAGGGGACGGTCCATGCCTCGCCATGAACGTGGCGCAGCGCAGTGCCTGCGGGAGCCGGTCGAGGCCGACCGCCGCGCCTTGACGTGCCTCGCCCCAGGGTGCGACCATCTTCGGGATGACGACGCTCCGTGCGCGCCTCTGTGCGGCCCTCCTGGCGGCAGGCAGGCCGGTGCCGGCCAAGGACCTGCTGCAGCTGCTCGAGGTGTCGCCGGAGGGTCTGGAGCGCTCGCTGAAGGACCTGCAGCAGACGCTGGAGGCGGCGTCGCTGGGCGTGGAGATCGAGGCGGTCGCCGGCGGCTACCAGCTGGTCGTGTCGCCCGCGATCGCGCCGCAGCTGGTGAGCCTGCTGGCGCCGCCGCCGCTGCCGAACCTCTCCGCGGCCGCGCTCGAGACGCTGGCGCTCGTCGCGTACCACCAGCCCGTCACCCGCGGGGAGCTGGAGGCGGCTCGCGGCGCGAACTGCGCCTCGACCGTGGAGACGCTGCTGGAGCGCGAACTCATCACGGTGGTGGGCCGGCGCGAGGTCATCGGGCGGCCGGAGCTGCTCGCGACCACGGAGCGCTTTCTCATCGAGTTCGGCCTTCGCTCCCTCGACGACCTGCCGTCCGTCGCCGATCAGCCCGACGCCTTCCTGCGCGGTTGAGACGCCGCCAACGGCAGCACGGTTGGCCGTTCAGCCCGCCCGCGCGGCGAGGTACCGCAGCGCCGCCAGGTACCCCTCGACCCCCAGGCCCGCGATCGCGCCGGCGCAGGCCGCGGCGGTGAGGCTCACGTGGCGGAAGGGCTCGCGCGCGTGCACGTTCGACAGGTGCACCTCGACGACGGCGACGTCGATGCCGGCGATCGCGTCGCGCAGCGCCACCGACGTGTGCGTGTAGCCGCCCGGGTTGATCACGACGCCCGCGGCACCCGCGTCGGCGGCCTCGTGCAGCCAGCCGATCAGCGCGCCCTCGTGGGCGCTCTGGCGCGCCTCGAGTGCGAAGCCGAGCGAGGCGGCCAGGTCGGCGCAGGCCGCGTCGATCTCGGCCAGCGTCTGGCGACCGTAGATCTCGGGCTCGCGGCGGCCGAGGCGGTCGAGGTTGGGGCCGTGGAGCACCCACAGGTTTCGGGGGGCGTCGCTCATCGGTGGCCTCCAGGGAAGCGCGCGCGCAGGGCATCCCACGCGCTGGCGAGTTCGGCGGGTCGGACGTCGTCGACGACCGTCGGCCGGCCGAAGTCCTCGAGCAGCACGAAGCGCAGGCGGCCGGCGCGGCGCTTCTTGTCGCGCGCCATGAAGCCGAGCAGCGTGCCGAGCGGCACGTCCGGCAGCGGCGCGTCGGCGGCCCAGGCCACCAGTGCGGCGGCGTCCGCGCGCCAGTCCGCCCAGCCCCGCGCCCCGCCGAGCTCGGCGGCGAACGCCAGGCCGTAGGCGACGGCGGTGCCGTGGCGCAGGGTGTGGCCGGTGGCGGTCTCGAGGGCGTGCGCGAGCGTGTGCCCCAGGTTGAGGTGGGCGCGAACGCCGGCCTCGTACGGGTCGGCGGTGACGACGTCGGCCTTCACCCGGATGCCGTCGGCCACCAGCCTCGCCCAGCCGGCGGGATCGAGGTCGCCAGGTAGGCCGAAGGCGTCGGGCGGGCCGAAGGCCGCGCGCCACGGCGCGTCGGTGAGCAACGCGTGCTTGAACAGTTCCACCGCGCCCTCGCGCAGGACCGCGGCGGGCAGGGTGCCGAGGGCGCGCACGTCGGCCACGACGACCCGCGGCTGCCAGAAGGCGCCCACGAGGTTCTTGCCTACCGGCAGGTCGATGCCGGTCTTGCCGCCCACGGACGCATCGACCATCGCCAGCAGCGTGGTGGGCACCTGGACGAAGGGCACCCCGCGCATCCAGCTGGCCGCCACGAAGCCGACGAGGTCGCCGACCACGCCGCCGCCGACGGCGCACACCCACGTGTCGCGGTCGCACGCCGCGGCGGCGAGCCGGGCGTGGAGGTCGGCCCAGGCGGCGACGGACTTCGAGCCCTCGCCTGGCGGCACCAGGAGCTCCAGGGGCTCGACGCCGAGCGCCGCCCAGGCGGCGGCGGCCCTGGCAGCGTGCCCCGCTGCCGCCACGCGCTCGTCGCTGACGAGCGCGACGCGAGAGGCGCGACCGGCGCCCGCGTCGGCCAGGGCCGCGGGCAGCAGGGCGTCGTCGGCGCCGACCCACACGTCGTACGCCGGCTCGAGGGCGACCCGCACGCGCAGGGCGCGGCTCACCCGTGCGCCTCGTGCCATGCGTGCAACTTCTCGACGATCTCCTCGACGACCTCGGTCGACTCGCGGCCGTCGGACTGCACCTTGATGCTGGCGGCGTCGTCGTAGGCGGGTTGGCGCTGTTCCATGAGGGCGCGGATGCGCCGCAGCGGGTCACCGGTCTCGAGCAGCGGGCGCTTGTGCCTGCGCGTGCGCCGGTAGACGGTCTCGGGCGAGGCCTCGAGCACCACCACGGGCCCGCGGGAGCGCAGCAGGCGGCGGTTCTCCTCGCGCACGACCGTTCCCCCGCCCGTGGACACGACGACCTCGTCGAGGCGCAAGACGCGGCGCACGATCTCCGTCTCGTAGTCGCGGAAGGTCGTCTCGCCGTAGAGCTCGAAGATCTCGCTGATGCGCATGCAGGCGACGCGCTCGATCACCCGGTCGGTGTCGATGAAGGTCAGCTGCAGGCGCCGTGAGAGCTCCCAGCCGATGCGGCTCTTGCCGGTGCCCATGAAGCCGGCCATGGCCACCCAGGTGACCGGCCGGTCGGTGAGGTGGCGGCGCACCGGACTCAGTACGCGGCCGCGTAGGCGCGGTGGGTGGCGACGCGCTCGCGCAGCTCGCGCACGGTGTCGGCGCCGAACTTCTCGAGCAGGGCGTCGGCGAGCACCAGCGCGGACATCGCCAGGACGACGATCGACGCGGCGGGCACGGCGGTGGTGTCGGAGCGCTCGCGGGCGGCGTCGGCGGGCTCGTGGGTGACGACGTCGACGGTGGGCAGCGGGCGCATGAGGGTCGCGATCGGCTTCATCGCCGCGCGCAGCACCAGCTCCTCGCCGTTGGTGATGCCGGCCTCCAGGCCGCCGGCACGGTTGCTGGGCCGGTGGAAGCCGCGCTCGTCGTCGTGGAAGACGGGGTCGTGGACCTCGCTGCCGGCGACCGTGGCATTGCGCCAGCCATCGCCGATCTCGACGCCCTTGATCGCCTGGATCGACATGGCGGCCTGGGCCAGGCGACCGTCCAGCTTGCGGTCCCATTGGGTGTGGCTGCCCAGCCCGACGGGCACCCCCCGGAAGCGCGCCTCGACGATGCCGCCGAGGGTGTCGCCGTCGCGCTTCGCCCGATCGACGCGCTCGCGGATGGCGTCCTCCGCGGCGGCGTCGAAGGTGCGGAAGGGGGAGTCGTCGAGCGTCTCGAGGCGGTCCCAGTCCATGCCGCCGTCGCACGGGACGCCGGCCATGTGGACCACGCGGGCGCTGCCCTCGACGCCGGCCTCGGCGAGGAGCCGGAGGGCGACGGCGCCGGCGGCGACGCGCGAGGCCGTCTCGCGGGCCGAGGCGCGTTCGAGGACGTCCCGCAGGTCCTTGTGGCCGTACTTGATGCCGCCGGCGAGGTCGACGTGACCGGGTCGGGCCTTGGTCAGGGCGCGCTTGCGCGGCTCGCCGCCCGGCTCGGGCGCCATGATCGCCTCCCAGTTGCGCCAGTCGCGGTTCTCGATCTGCAGCGAGAGCGGCGCGCCGGTCGTGCGGCCGGCACGGACACCGGCGAGGACCCGGGTGGTGTCGGTCTCGATCACCTGGCGGCGGCCGCGGCCGTAGCCGCCCTGCCGGCGCCTGAGCCACGGATCGACGTGCTCGCTGGTCACCAGCGGCAACCCCGCGGGGACCCCGTCGAGCAGCACCGTCAGCGCCGGGCCGTGGCTCTCCCCGGCGGACAGGAACCTCAGCGTCTTCATCGCGCCAATCTAGCACGGCCCCGCGCTCGCGCCCGGACCGTGCTGGACGGGGGAGACGGGTCGGTCACGGGACGCTGGCAGAAGGGCGCGCCCCCGGAGGACCGGGGGCGCGCGCACCTTGGAGGTCGGGTCAGGCCCGGGGCGTCAGTCGATGATGTTGGCGGTGATGATGAGCAGGAGGTCGATGTCGTCCTCCTCGGTCACCGTCTTGCCGAGCAGATCACCGAGCACCGGGATGCTCCCGATGATGGGCAGGCGCTCGCGCGTGATGGCAAGCGAGTTCTGCAGCAAGCCACCGAGCAGCAGCGTTTGCCCCTGCTCGACGGTGACGGTGCTGGTGAGGTTCCGCGTCGAGAGGTTGAGGAAGGTGGGGTCGTTGGTCGTGGAGAGGACGTCCTCGACCTTGGCCGACACCTCGAGCGTGATGCGGCCGTCGGCCGTGATGCGCGGGGTGACGTCGACCTGGACGCCGTAGGGAATCGTCCGCTCGATGTTCTCCGAGCCGCCGGTCAACGTGATGAAGATCTGGCCGCCGGACTGGATCGTGCCCTGGCCGTTGTTGAGCACCGTGATGTTGCTGTCGTCGACCCGGCGGCTGAGCCCCTGCGTCTCGAGCGCGTCGAGGACGGCGCGCACGTTGAGGCTCGAGATCACCTGCGTGGTGTCGAAGATGAAGCTGAGGCCGCCGGAGAGGATGTTCGCGGTGAAGTTGCCCAGGCCGGCGTTCCAGTCGATCCCGAGATCCAGGGCGCTTCGGCGCGTGATCTCCTGGATCCGCACTTGCACGTTGACCTGCGGCTGCGGCTCGTCGAGCTCGGCGATCAGCGCCGCGAGGCGTGACTGGACCGCGGCGGTGCCGGTGACGATCAGACTGTTGGTGCGGGTGTCGGCGACGACCGTGAACGTGTCGATCAGCGTGTCGTTCCTCTCCTCGCTCTCGCCGCTCCCGGTGATGATGCCGGTCGCGCGCAGGGTCTCGGCGAGGGCATCCGCGTCGGCGTTGGACAGGAAATAGGTCCGCTGCACGAGCGGGAGGACCTCAGTAGGCTGGTCGAACTCAGCGAGGGTCTCGGCCACGGCCTCGTGCTGCTCCTCGGTGGCGGTGACCACGACCGCGGCCGTGCCCGGAAGCCCCTCGACGGTGGCGTCAGGAACGGCCAGGCGAAGCAGCCGGACGACCGTGTCGACGTCGTTGTTGACCCGGTAGAAGCGCTGCTCGCGCGGCTCGCCGGCCTCCACCGGCTCCGGAGCCGACGTGCGCAGGCGGGCCAGCGAGCCGCTGGTGCCGATGACGACGATGTCGTTCTCCTGCAGCAGGTAGTCGAGGTCGCTGAGCGTGAGGACCAGCGACCAGACCTGACGGAACGGCTTCGGTTCGCCGATGTCGTAGACGATCGTCCGGGGCGGCACGTCGTCGATGACGGGCGTGAGGTCGACGGCCCGCGCCAGCGCGGTGAGCATGGTGCCCAAGTCCTCGCCGGCGAGGCCGGTCGAGAACGACACGAGCTGGTCGAAGCGGGCGTCCGCCGGCAGCTCGGCCGGCTGGGCCAGCACCGGCGCCAGGCCGAGCAACGCCACACACGTGAGGAGGGAGAGCACTCGTTTCATGTTCACCGCCTGAGGTCCAAGGTGAGGATCTGCGTGGTCTGCCCGAGGGTCAACTCCGCTTGCATGCCGCGGAGGTCGGTCAGGACGATCTCGGTGTTGGGCAGCGTCTGCCCGAGGGAGACGACGATCGGCGCGGCGTCCAGGTTGGAGCGGAACACGCCCACGCTGACGGGGCCCAGGACGGAGCCCGTGAACGCGTAGTCGTTGTCGCGCAGGAAGCGCGCCAGGCCCGTCGACCCCGAAACCAGCGGCGGCGCGGAGGCGACTGCGGCGGGGGCCTCGTCGGGCGTGGATGGCGATCCGGAGGCGTCCGGCTCGGATCCGGCGGCGGCGTCCGTTCCCTCGGCCGGGGTCTGCACGACGACCGGGTCCGGTTCGGCGATCGGTTCCGGCGCCGTGATCGGCCCGGTCGGCTCGAGTTCCACCACCGGGGCCGGCGGACGCGGGGCGGACGGCGCCTCGATGACGGCCGGCTCCGGTTCGGGGATGGCGATCACGGTGATGGCCGGCAGGTCGACGCGGTCGGCGACGGTGCCGACGCGCGGTTGCCGCAGCAGGTCGGGGGCGGAGGAGAGCACGGCGCCCGACGGGAGATCGCGGCTGAGCGAGGCGCTCGGCGCGGGCGGCGTGACCGGGCGAGGCGTCGGCGCCGGCTGTCGGACCGCTACCGGCGGCGGTCCGGCGGGGACGGGGACCTCGACCGTGACCTCGCCCAAGGGAGGGGAGGCGGCCGGGACGTCCCGGGCGGGTGCTTCCGCGACGCGCACGACGACGGGCGAGAAGGGGTTGATGGTCGCGCGGGTCGGTACCGTGACGCCGGCGGGTGCGTCCACCTCGGTCTCGGGCTCCGGCTCCACGGCCACGGCCTGCGGCTCGGTCACCAGGAAGGGCAGTTCGGCGATGACCACGTCGCGGGTGACCGCGATCGCCGGGTCGATGGCGACGACCTCGGGCTCGGTCACGACGATGGCGTCGGGATCGGCGGCCACGTCGGGATCGACGGTCGCGGCGCCCTCGGCGGGTTCGCTCTCTGCCGCAGACTCGCCCTCCGCGGCGGCGTCATCCGGCGCCGCGGGCTCGCCCTCGGCCGTGTCGGCGGGGGTCGTCGTGGTGCCGGGCGCCGCCGGGGTCGCGGTGACGGGATCCTGCGCGGGCGCCTCGGTCAGCCGGCTCTGGTAGAAGAAGTTGACCCAGAAGAAGGCGGTGGCGGCGAGCAGCAGGATGGCGATCAGGATGCGTGCGGTGCGGGACAGCGCCATGTCAACGCTCCCCGGGGTCGGAGCCCGTGAAGACGTACACGGTGAAGCCGACGTTGGTCGAGAGGTCGGGGTCGGTCGATTCGTCGCTGGAGAGCGACAGCCCGATCTGGTTGATCTTCGTGTAGCGTTGCAGCCCCTCGAGGACGCCGAGGAAGCCGAGGACCTCCCCGAAGGTGCCGTTCGAGGCGACGGTGAAGCCGATCGGCCGCACGTCTTCGATGCTCTCCGACGCGCCGCCCTGGCTGAAGCTGGCGATCGTCACGCCCGCGTCCGCGGCGGAGCGCCGGAGGTCGTCGATGACGTCCGCGATCTGCGATTCCTGCGGCAACTGGGAGAGGAACACGCGCCGCTCCTCCTCGAGGAGCGCGACGGCGAGTCGCAGCTCGGGGAGGTTCCGGCGGGCGTCCTCGCCGCGTCGGATCTCGACGTCGAGCCGCTGGATCTCGGCCTCGAGCTCCGCGATGCGTTCCTGCGATGGCGTGTACAGGTAGAAGTACCAGAGCACGCCGCCGACGATGGTCAGGACCAGGAGGATGAGCGCGATGTCGCGCTGACGGATGTTGCGCAGGGAGAACCTCATCGCTCGGCCCCCGAGAAGCCGCCGACGGTGAGGTTGTAGGTGAACAACTCCTCATCCTCGGACTGGCGTGACGCGTTCTGGAAGAGGACGCCGAAGTCGGGCGCGTTCTCCAGGTTGCGGACGAAGGTCGCGAGCACCTCGGGCCCGCGCACGGTCCCCGAGATGGATGCCTCGGAGACGATCGCGGCGCCCTCGTAGCGGTTCGCGTCGCTCGAGGGAGGGTAGACCGAGCGCAGGTTGAGGCTCCTGAAGTCGAGCAGCGTGACGCCGTCGTCGCTCCTGGCGGGGACGTACTCGAGCAGGGCGGGGATCTCGGAGGTCCACACGACCTGGCCGAGGCGCACCTCCTCGGCGACGGCGATCAGGGCCCGCAGGGCCTGTTGCCGCGCCTGCAAGTCGCGCTGCTCCTGGAGGAACGGCTGCAGCAGCGCCAGTTGGTCCTGCCGCAGCTGCACGTCGCGTTCCAGGTTGGCGATGGTCTGGTTCGTGAGGTACGAGATCGAGAACAGCACGCTGCCCACCGCGAGCGGAACGACGACCGCCAGCACGCGCCAGTAGCCGGGCTCGCGGACGCGCTGCAGGCTCTTGGGCAGCAGGTTGATGTTAATCAAGGCCGCTCACCCCCCGGAGCGCCAGACCGAGCGGCACGGCGAGGGCCGGGCCGACGTCCTGCAGGTACGCGCGATCGAAGCGGTTGCCGTCCGCGGTGACCGTCAGCCACGGGTCGCCGACCTCGGTGCGCACGCCGAGCGTGTCGCCCACGGCCTCGGCGAGGCCGCGCAGGTTGGCGCCGCCGCCGGTGATCAACATCCGGTTGATGTTGGCGTCGCCCGTCTGCACGCGGAAGAACTCGAGGCTGCGGCGGATCTCGGTGGTCAACTCGATCAGCACCGGCCGCAGCGCCTCGTAGACACGGCTGGGGCTGTACTGCTCACGCTTGGCGTCGAAGTTCAGCAGCTCCTCCTCGTCCTCGGAGGGGATGACCGCCGTGCCGTACTGCAGCTTCACGTCCTCGGCGCTGTCGAAGTCGAGGCCGAAGGCGCGCTGCACCGCGGCCGTGAAGTCGTCGCCGCTGACGCCGATGTTGCGGTTCATCAGCACCCGTTCGCCGCGCACCAGGGTGATCGTGGTGTTCGAGGCGGCGATCTCGAGGACGACGCCGATCTCGTTCGCCTCGGTGTAGCCGCTGCCCGAGAGGGTCGTCTTGGTCAGGTGCTCGCCGAGCAACGCGCCCTTGAGCGAGCGCAGCAGGCTGAACGGCTTGATGTCGATGACGACCGGTTCGAGGCCTGCCAGGCGCAGCGTTTCGACCTGCTGCGTCAGCAGGTCGAGGCGGGCTGCGGCGATGACGACCTCGAGCTGGCCGCCCTCGGACACGTCGTCCGGGTTGTCCAACACGTAGAAGTCGAGCTCGACCTCGTCGATCGGGAAGGGGATGTAGCGCTCCGCCTCCCACTTGATCGCCTCTTCGAGCTCCTTCAGGGTCATCTTCGGGACCATGATGTTGCGGGTGATCGCCTGTCGGTTGGAGACCGCCGACACGACGTGACGCTTGCGGATCCCGGCCTCGTCGAAGAGGGCTCTGACCTCCGCGGCCAGCCCGGGGGCGTCGATGATCTGGTCGTCCTGCACGAGCCCGGGGGGCATCGGCCGGATCCCGAGGGCGGCCAGGCTGGGCGGGTTGCCCTGCCGAAGCTCCACCACCTTCAGGGCCGACGTCCCGATCTCGAGCCCGACGGCTTCGATCCTGGGTCGTAGGAAGCGCGACATGCGTCCGCGCGTTGAGGCCATAGGAATCCTCCTCGAATGCCTCTCGGGACTGTATCACGCGACTCTCATGCCCCCTCGTGAGTTTTCCGCAGCAGAGCGGGGTTCCTGCCGCCTGCCGGGCCGCCGCCCGTGCGGGCCGATGCACCATGGGGCGAAAGGGTCTCCCGCACTCCGGGCGCGATCCGCGGCGAAACGCCAGTCTGGGCACGCTGGGCGTGTGAAACAACAGTGTTCTACCGAAGTGACGCCGCATCCCGAGGTGCGAGGCCATGCGCCGCCCCTCAGGCACCGGAACGCGCCAGATCGTTGAAGCGCACGTGGGCGTTGTGGAACTGCAGGTCGACCTGGCCGACGGGGCCGTTGCGCTGCTTGCCGAGGATGACCTCGGCGATGCCCTGCTTCTCGGAGTGCGGGTCGTAGTACTCGTCGCGGTAGATGAACATGACCAGGTCGGCGTCCTGCTCGATGGCGCCCGACTCGCGCAGGTCGCTGAGCATCGGCCGCTTGTTCGGGCGCGCCTCGACGGCGCGCGACAGCTGCGAGAGGACCAGGACGGGGACGTCGAGCTCCCGCGCCAGCGCCTTGAGGCCGCGCGAGATCGTGCTGATCTCCTGCTGCCGGTTCTCGCTCTGGCGGCCCTGCGATCCGGACATCAGCTGCAGGTAATCGATGACGATGAGGCCGAGCTCGTGCTCGGCCATGAGGCGCCGCGCCCGGGAGCGCAGCTCCATGACCGTGAGATCGGCGTGGTCGTCGATGTAGATCTTCGCCTCCGACATGCGCCCCGCCGTGTCGGCCAACCGCTGGAAGTCGCGGTCGGAGAGCTGCCCGTTGCGCACGCGGCTCATGTCGACCCTGGCCTCCGAGCACAGCATGCGCGTGACGAGCTGGACGCCGGACATCTCCAGCGAGAAGATCCCCACGGTGCGTTTCTCCCGCAGGGCGACGTTCTGCGCGATCGTCAGGGCGAACGCCGTCTTGCCCATGCTGGGGCGCGCCGCCAGCACGTTCAGGCTCGACGGCTGCAGGCCGGACGTCAGGGCGTCCAGCTCCTTGAAACCCATCCGCAGACCCGACACGGGGTCGGGATTGTTGAAGTGCTCGTTGATCTGGTGGAAGGTCTCGCCGACGAGCTGCGGCATCCCCTCGAAGAAGCTGCGGCGCTTGCTCGACGAGATCTCGAACACGGCGGACTCCGCCTGGTCGAGGAGCTGCTCGAGCGGGGCGGCCTGCTCGTAGGCGCTCTGCAGGATGCGGCCGCTGGCGGCGATCAGGTCGCGCAGCACCGCCTTCTCGCGCACGATGTTGGCGTAGCTGTCGGCGTAGGCGGCGGTGGGAACGCCTTCGGCGAGCCCGATGAGGTACGGAACGCTGCCCACGGCTTCGAGGTCACCGCTCTGGCGCAACTCCTCGGCGAGCGTGACGAGGTCCATCGGCTCGCCGCGGCGGAACAGGTGCTCGAGGGCGCGCCAGATCTTGCGGTGTCCCTCCTTGTAGAACAGCTCGGCGGTCAGCGTTCCCTCGAGGGTCGCATAGACCTCGTTGTCGAGGAGGACGCTGCCGAGGACGCTCTTCTCGGCCTCCAGGTTGTGCGGTGGCGTTCGGCTCTCCACCGGGACATGCTACGACGGGCCGCCCGGGTGGCCGCCCCGGCACCGGTTCCGCCGCCCTCCCGGCCCGGCGACGGGGCGGGCAGACCGTCGGCCACGCGCTTCGGCGTAGGATGGCCGGCATGATGGCCCTCGCCCTCGTCCTGTCGTCGGCGGCGCTCGCGTACGTGATCGGCACCGTCCCGGTGGGGGCGAGCCTGGTGCGACGCGTCACCGGGCACGCGGCCCGCGACCTCAACCCGCACCTGCTCGGCGTCGAGAACGTGCTGCGCCTGGCCGGCCTCCCCGTGGCGCTGGGCAGCTTCGCGCTCGACATCGTCAAGGGGGCGTTGCCGGTCGCGCTGGTGGCGCCATGGGCGCCGGGCGCCGCGGCCGCCGCCGCGGCGGGCGTGTACCTCGGGCACGTGGCGCCCTGGCCCAGGGCTTGGGGCGTCGACATGCCACGCGGGCGGGGCAACGGCGTGCTGCTGGGCGCCTTGGCCGCGTGGGCCGCCTTCGGCCCGGCGCCGGCAGCGCTCCTCGCCGTGCCGGTGATCGCCTACGCGGCGGTGCTGGCGGCGACGCGCTTCGTTGCGCTGGGCACGCTGGCCGGCCTGCTCGCGCTGCCGTTGGCCCTGGCCCTGGGCGGCGCCGGGCCGACCGCCGTGGTCGCCGGGGTGGCCATGCTGGCGGTAGGCGCGTGGCGCCAGAAGTCGGCGATGGCGCGGATGCAGGACGGCACGGAGCCTCGTCTCGGCGATCCCCCGCCGGTGCGCGGCCTCGATCCGAACGTCGTGCTGGCGGCGTTCATGGCCCATCCGATGACGATCGACGATCTCTGGCAGCCGCCGAGCCAACGCTGGCTGGCGCCGCTGGCCCGGCGCGGCTGGCTCCCCGAGGGTGTGCTGCGCTGGGTGCTGCCGCGCCTGCGCCCGCAGGTCCAGGGCGAGATCCGCGGCGTGGCGCTGCCCGACGGCCGCGAGCTGCGCGTGGCGCTGATCGGCGGCCCCATGCTCCCGGACCAGATTCGCACGCAGACCGAGCAGGCCGAGCGCATGGCCATCCAGGGGGCCCGCCTCGCCCGCGAGCTCGGCGCCGAGGCGTTCGGCCTCGGCGCCTTCTGGTCGACGGTGGGGGACAAGGGGGTGCTGGTGCAGGCGGCCGTGCCCGACCTGGCGATCACCAACGGCGGCGCCTACACCGCCTCGACCGTGCGGGCGGCGGTGCCCGGCCTGCTCCGGCGTTTCGAGGAGGAGGGGGGCGACCTGCGGAACGCGGAGGCCGCCGTGATCGGCGCCAACGGCGTCGTGGCGTTCGGGGTGGCGCGGGTGCTCGCCGGCGAGGTGGGCCGGCTGGTGCTCGTCGGCCGCGACCTCGAACGCCTCGATCGGTCGGCGCGGACCCTTCAGCGGAAGCATCCCGAGCTCGAGGTGCGGACCTCGACCGAGGTGGCCGCCGTGGCGGACGCGGACCTGATCTTCACGGCGACGTCGGACCCGCTGCCGGTGCTGCGCGCGGCGCACGTCAAGCCGGGCGCGTGGGTCTTCGACCTCGGCCGCCCCGCGGACGTGCACCCGGAGGTGGCGGGCGTGCCGGGCGTCAAGCTGATCCCGGGCGGGGTCGTGCGACCCCCGGGCTCGCTGCGCAGCCAGATCGACCTGCACTTCGGCGACGGGCTGGTGCCGGCCTGCCTCGCGGAGACGATGATCATGACCGCCACGCGGGCGTTCGATCGGGCGTCGCTCGGCCCCCAGACGCGCATCGCGGACATCGAGTGGTACCTGGCCGAGGGCGAGCGCCTCGGCTTCGAGGTGATCACCCGCGACCTGCGCGACGCCGACCCGTCCGAGCCGGCCGACGGGCGGCCGTTGGCCGGCGGGGCGCCCGCGTGAGGGCCTGGCGGCTCGCCGGGGCGGCCGTCGCGCCGCTGGCGGAGGAGGGGGCCGAGGCGGCCGCCCTGTGGGAGGCCGGCGCGACCGCCGTGTGGATCGACGGGCCCGACCTGGTGGCCTACTTCACGGACGACGTCCGCGTGACGCCGCCCGGGGACGGCCGTTGGGAGGCGGTCCCCGAGATCGACCACGTCGCCGCCTACCTGGCCGGCCTCGCGCCCGTCGATGCCGGCGCCGTCGTCGTGGCGCCGACGCACTGCGAGGCCGTGCTGCGGGCCGGCCAACAGGTCGTGTGGCTCGACCCGGGTACCGCCTTCGGCACCGGCCACCACGCGTCGACGCGGCTGGCGCTCGAGGCGCTCGGGACGCTGCCCCTGGCGGGGCGCCGGGTGCTCGACGTCGGCGCCGGCTCGGGGCTGCTGGCGATCGCGGCGGACAAGCTGGGCGCCGCCGACGTCCTGGGGATCGACATCGACCCCGACACCGTGCCGGTCGCCCGGGCGAACGCCGAGCGCAACCGTTCGCGTGCCCGCTTCCTCGTCGGCGGCTTCGGCGACGTCGAGTTCGATCCCGTCGACGTGCTCGTCGCCAACCTCTACGCCGAGCTCCACGCGACGTGGCTGGCGGCGTATGCGGCCCGCACCGTCCTCGGGGGCGACCTGCTGCTCAGCGGCATCCTCGACCCACGCCACGAGCTGGTGCGTGATGCCCTCGACCTCCTGGACGACGCCCGCGGCGTGGCTGGGCCGCGGCTGGCGTGGCTCGACGCGCGGCGCGACGGCGCCTGGTGGCTCGTGCACCTGCGACGGATGGCCTGAGGTGCGGGTCCACCGCGTACGCGTCGAGCACGTGACCGCTGGCCGGCGGCGCCTCGGGGGCGACGGAGGGCACCACCTCGCGCGCGTGCTGCGGGTGCGGCCGGGCGCAGCGGTCTTGGCCTTCGACGGCCGCGGCGGCGAGGCGCCGGGGCGCGTCGTCGACGTCGACGGCGACGGCGTGTGGCTCGAGCTCGGCGAGCCGACGGCGGCGGCAACGGAGCCGGTGCGCTCGCTCACGCTGGCCCCCGCGCTGCTCAAGGGCGACAAGCTGGCGGACGTGGTGCGCATGGGCACTGAGCTGGGCGTGGTCGCGTTCAGGCCGGTGCTGGCGCGGCGCTGCGACGTGCGGGAGCTGAGCCCGGCGAAGCTGGCGCGCCTGCGGCGCGTGGCGAGCGAGGCGGCCCGCCAGTCCGGGCGGGCGCTGGTGCCCGCCGTGCACGAGGCCGTCGCCGTCGGCGACCTGGCCTGGGGGGCGGCGGCCGTCGTGGCGGACCTCGGGGCCGTGTCGTCATGGCGCGAGGCGGACAGCCTCGGCGGCGACCGCCTGACCGCCATCTCGGGTCCCGAGGGGGGCTGGGCGCCGGAGGAGGCGGCCGCCCTCGAGGCGCGCGGGGCGATCCGCGTCCGCTTGGGTCGCCGCGTGCTGCGGGCCGAGACGGCGCCGGTCGCGATGGCCGCCGCCTGGCTGCTGGCGGGCGAGGCATGAGCGGGCGGACGAGGCGGGCCGTGGGGCCGCGGCGCACGGCGCGGCTGCTGGCGCTGGCCGTGCTCCTCGCCGTCGGGCCGAGCGCATGCCTGCCGCTGTTCGTGCCCCCGGTGCCGGCGGACCAGCTGCGGCCGGCGCCCGCCTGGCGGGTGGCCGGTGACGCCGACCTCGTGCCGGTGGTGGCCGCCGACGGGGCGATCGCGGGGCTGCGTCTGAGTCTGCGCTTCGACGAGGTCCCCGAGCCGGCCTGGGTCGCCCTGCAATGGTTCGGCCCCGTCGGCCGGGAGCGCGCCTCGGACGCCCGCTGGGTCGAGCCGGCCGACGCGGGCCGGGCATGGACGTGGGACGCGCCTGACGACCTCGTGCTCGAACCCGGCAGGTGGCGGGCGGTGCTCTCCGTCGGCGACCGCCTGCTGCGGCAGTTCGACGTGGAGCTGCCGGCCGACTGAGGCGCGCGGCCGAGGGCCGTGGCGCCCGCGACGAGAACCCCGCCCGGGCGGCGGCTGGCGCCGTGCCGGGCGGGGATCGGTCGTGCGGCGGTCGGGGTCAGGCGAAGGTGCGCCGCGCCCGCCGGCGCTTGCGCTGCAGCGTCTTGAACCACACGATGATCGGTGCCAGCACGAACACGGACGAGTAGGTGCCGATGCCGATGCCCACCAGCAGGGTGATGGAGAAGTCGCGCAGCACGCTGCCGCCGAAGAAGAGCAGCGCCAGCACGGGCAGCAGGGTCGTGCCCGAGGTGACCAGCGTGCGCGAGATCGTCTGGCTGACCGACAGGTCGACGACGTCGGCGTACGAGCGGTCGCGGACCTTGCGCAGGTTCTCGCGGATGCGGTCCGAGATGATGATCGAGTCGTTCAGCGAGTAGCCGACCACGAAGAGCAGCGCCGCCAGGACCGGCACGCCGATCTCGGCGCGGATCGCGTCGAGGAAGCCGAGCGTCAGGCCGATGTCGTGGACGACGGCCAGCACCGTGGCCAGGGCGATGACCCAGTTCGGCCAGAAGCGCCAGCCGACGTACACGAGGATCAGCCCCAGCGCGACCAGGACGGCCAGCACCGCGCCGCGCCGCAGGTCGGCGCCCACCGCCGGTCCGACGAACTCGGAGGAGAGCACCTCGCCGTTCGCGGCCTCGGCGAGGGCGAACGAGAAGCTCTCGGCCCCCTCGGTCAGGCCCACGCGGACGGTGACCAGCGTGCCGTCGACCGTGGGGTCGATGACCTCGACGATCGTGGCGCTCGAGCCGGCGACCGAGGCGAAGCCGGGCCCGTCGAGCACGGCGCGCACGTCGCCGACCGTGGTGCCGTCCGGCACCCGCAACAGGACGCTGGTGCCGCCGGTGAAGTCGGTCGACAGGCGCAGGCCGACGAGGGACACGAGGACGATCGAGGCCACGGCCAGCACCCCCGAGACCGCCAGGAACAGGGGCGCGCGCTTCACGACCTTGATGTTCTCGGTGTAGTACCCGGGGCGCATGAAGGTGCGCTTCGTGCGAATCGAGGCGACGTCGAGCAGCCAGGGCACGACGACGATGTTGACGAACATCGCCGCGATGAGGCCGATGGCCAGGGTGATCGCGAAGCCGCGCACCGGACCGCTGGTGTACTGGTAGAGGGCGGCGGCGGCCAGCAGCGTGGTCACGTTGGCGTCGATGATCGCCGACAGCGAGTTGCCGAAGCCGTTGCGCATGGCGACGCGCAGGCCCTTGCCCGCCCGCAGCTCCTCGCGGATGCGTTCGAAGCTGATGACGTTGCCGTCGACGGCGGCGCCGATCGTGAGCACCAGCCCCGCCAGGCCGGGCAGCGTGAGGGCGGCGCCGAGTCCGGCGAGCGCGCCGAAGATGAACAGCATGACCAGCAGCAGGCCGATCGCGAGCGCGCCGCCGAACAGCGGACCGTAGAACGCCAGGATGAACGCCACGACGGCGAGGCCGCCGATGACGGCGGCGCGGGTGCCCGCCGCGATCGAATCCTGCCCGAGCGTGGGGCCGATGGCGCTGATCTGTTCGACCGTCAGCGCGATCGGCAGCGAACCGGAACGCAGCACGAGCGCCGTGTCGGCCGCCTCGTCGAGATCGGCGATGCCAGTGATCTGCCCGGAGTCGGTGATGCGGGAGTTCAGGGTCGGCGCCGTCTGGATGACGTCGTCGAGCACGATCGCCATGCGCCGGCCGATGTTGCTGCCGGTGAAGTCGCCGAAGGCGCGGGCGTCCTCCGCGCGCACCTCGAACAGCACCGCCGGCCCGAGGGTGGCG
>CAZJUA010000201.1:0-1520 GCA_964549045.1 uncultured bacterium
CCTGGAGGGGGCGGGCTACAACACCTTCCTGCTGCGCTCGGAGGACGTCTACATCGACCTGCTCACCGACAGCGGCACCAGCGCGATGAGCGACCGGCAGTGGGCCGGGATGATGCTGGGCGACGAGGCCTACGCGGGGAGCCGCAACTTCTACGCGCTCGAGGCCGCCGTCCAGAAGTACTACGGCTACCGCCACCTCATCCCGACGCACCAGGGCCGCGGCGCCGAGCACCTGCTGTCGCGGACGACGATCAGGCCCGGGCAGTTCGTGCCGGGGAACATGTACTTCACCACCACGCGACTGCACCAGGAGTTGGCGGGCGCCACCTTCGTCGACGTGATCATCGACGAGGCCCACGACCCGACCGACATGCACCCGTTCAAGGGCAACGTCGACCTCGACAAGCTGCAGGCACTCTTCGACCGTGTCGGGCCCGAGAACGTCGCCTACGTCAGCCTCGCGGGCACGGTCAACATGGCCGGCGGCCAGCCCGTCAGCATGGCCAACGCCCGCGCGGTGTACGCCCTCGCGCGCGAGCACGGGGTGAAGGTCTACCTCGACGCCACCCGCATGGTCGAGAACGCCCTCTTCATCCAGGAGCGCGAGGACGGCTACGCCGGCCGCTCGATCGCCGAGATCCTGCGCGAGTTCTGCTCCCACACCGACGGCGCCTGGATCAGCGCCAAGAAGGACAGCCTGGTCAACATCGGCGGCTGGCTCGCCGTCAACGACGACGACCTGTTCGAGGAGCTGCGCAACCAGGTCGTCATCTTCGAGGGGCTGCACACCTACGGCGGCCTCGCCGGCCGCGACATGCAGGCGATGGCGATCGGCATCGAGGAGTCGGTGCAGCAGGAGCACGTGCGCTCCCGCGTGGGCCAGGTGCGCTACCTGGGCGAGCTGCTCGAGGCCTGGGACGTCCCGATGGTCCTGCCCGTGGGCGGCCACGCGATCTTCCTCGACGCCCGCCGCTTCTACCCGCACCTGCCGCAGGACGCCTTCCCCGCCCAGA
This sequence comes from uncultured bacterium, assembly GCA_964549045.1. GTDB lineage: Bacteria > Deinococcota > Deinococci > Deinococcales > Trueperaceae > JAABTL01. Next base: position 1,014 of record CAZJUA010000201.1, read on the forward strand.
CCCTGGCCGCCGAGCTCTACCTCGACTCCGGCATCCGCTCGATGGAGCGCGGCATCGCCAGCGCCGGCCGCGACCCCAAGACCGGCGACCACCACCGCCCCAAGCTGGAGCTCACCCGCCTGACCATCCCGCGCCGCGTCTACACCCAGGCGCACATGGACGTGGTCGCCGAGTCGGTCAAGGCCGTGTTCGACGCCCGCGAGAGCGCCCGCGGCCTGGAGATGGTCTACGAGCCGAAGTACCTCCGGTTCTTCCAAGCTAGGTTCGCGCCCCTGGCGCGAATCTAGCCGCGAGACTTCGCGCCATTGGCGTGAACCTCGCCGCTGGGCTTCGCGCCGCTCGTGCACCCGTAGCCTCCGGGTTCACGCCTCGACGGCTGGAACTGGCGCCACCTGCCATGACTGATCGGTGATATACTCGATCCGTGATGGACGGCGTAGGTGATCTGCTGCGCGAGACACGCCATCGAGCCGGCCTGACCCAGGCCGAGCTCGCCTCGCGCTCGGG
>CAZJUA010000202.1:0-2740 GCA_964549045.1 uncultured bacterium
TGCGATGCCCTGGAGCGGCCACCCGGACGCCGGCGAGCCGTGGTTCGAGCCCGTCCGCGGACCGCTGGTCGACGCGCTCGTGGGGGACGCCTCGGTGCGGCGCGTGGTCGAGGGAGAGCTCGCGTGGGACGACGCGGTAGTTGGCTGGCGGGCCCATGCCTCGCGTGGGACCGCCGCTGCCCACTGACGTCAGCCTCGTTGCGCCAGCCTGGGCACCACGTAGGGCCCCTCGGGGATCAGCGCCACGCGCGCGGCGCCGCGGGCCGCCACGAAGGCGTCGACGAAGCCCTGCAGGTCGGGGCACGGCGCGACCCCGGTGAGCGGAAGGTCGGCGGCGGGCAGCCCGTCGGTGTGGAGGTGGACGCGCCCGGCCTCGAGCGCGCGCAGCAGCATCTGCGACTGCCACTCGTCGACGTCCGCCAGCGGCTTGCGCGCGAGCGAGGCGGCGAACGCCTGGCGGCCCCGCGACGCGAGACGCGCCTGGGCCTCGCGGAATTCGGGGGAGCCGAAGCCCTCGGAGCAGGCCGACGCGATGAGCAGCTCGCCGTCCTCGGCCAGGGCCTCGAGCGGCGTCACCATCCCCTTGACCGTCTGGTAGTAGGTCGCGTCGAGCGGCGCGCCGGACGCGCTCGTCACGATCAGGTCGTACGGCTCGGTGACCCGGACCTCGCAGCTGCGGCGGGCGAAGCGCACGGCCTCGGTGTGGGCGGCGACCGGCTCGCCCGCGTTGACGAACGCCAGGCGGCGCGCCTCGTCGATCACGGTGTTCACGGCGAACGTCCCGCCGGCCCTGCCGTCGCGCGCGTGCCGCTCGGTGGCCATGGCCAGGATGGCGAGCAGTTCGCGGTGCAGCGGGTTGGCGTCGATCTCCGCCGTGGCCGCGAGCGGGTCGCCCATGTAGCGCGCCTGGTGCAGGGTGCGGATCGTGCGGTGGCCGGCGATGCCGGGCGCGAGCACCTTGCGGCCGCCCGAGTAGCCGGCCATGAAGTGGGGCTCGACCAGGCCCGTCAACACCCGCACGTCGGCCTCGACGAAGGCCCGGTGGAGCGTGACCGGCGTGCCCGCCGGGGTGGACCCCAGGTCGACCAGCGAGGACTCGTCGCGGGCCACGTGGTTGACCACGCGCACGCTCGCGAGCACCTCGTCGTCGCCGATGACGCCGCGCAGTTCCTCCCCCTGGTTGGGCCGGTGGAGGCCCGTCGCCACCAGGATCGTGACCGCCTCGAGCGGCACGCCCGCGGCCTCCAGGCGGTCGAGGATGGGACGCAGCAGCAGGCCGTTGGGCACCGGGCGGGTGACGTCGCAGACGACGACGCAGGCCGACGTGGCCCCCACGGCCAGCGACGCCAGGGGCGGCGCCGCGACGGTTGCGTCGAGCGCCGCCGCGACGGCCGCACGCGGGTCGACGAGGGGCGCCAGCGGCGGCTTGCGGAGCACGTCGACGCGGGCGGGCGGCGGCACGTGGAGGCGGCGGGTGCCGTGGCCGTAGCGGAGGTCGGCGGCGCGGTCGTCGGTCATGGTGCTGCAGGCATCCTACGGGTTGCCGGGCAGCCCGGGTAGGCTGCGTGCCATGCCACGCACCGACCCGTCGTTGCCCGTCGACCCCACCGACGCCGCGGTCCCGGAGCACGCGTCAGGGCTCCGGGCACGCCTTCGCCGACGCCTGATCGAGCTCTGCGCCACCCCGAGCCCCAGCCTCGCCGAGCGCCGGGTGGCCGCGCGGGTGCGGGCCGAGCTCGAGGGCTGGGGCCTCGAGGTGCGCGAGGACGACGCCGCGGCCGTGATCGGCGGCGAGGCCGGCAACCTGATCGCCGAGCTCCCCGGAGGCCGGCCGGAGCGCGTCGTGCTGAACGCCCACCTCGACACCGTGCCGCTGCTGCCCGGCGAGCCGCTGGCGCCCGTCGTCGAGGGCGACGTGGTGCGCACCAGCGGCCGTCAGATCCTCGGGGCCGACGACAAGGCCGGCGTCGCCATCGTGCTGGAGCTCGTCGACGCGCTGCGGGCGGCTCCGTTCGAGGCGCGGCCGACGCTGGTCGCCGTGTTCACGGTGGCCGAGGAGACCGGCCTGCGCGGCGCGCACGCGCTCGACGTCGTCGACCTGCGGGCCGACCTCGGCTTCGTGTTCGACGGGGAGGTGCCCGTGGGCGAGGTGATCGCGGCCGCCGTCTACAAGGAGGCGGTGACGATCACCGTCCGCGGGCGGCGGGCGCACGCGGCGCTGGAGCCGGAGAAGGGCGTCCACGCGATCGCCGCGGCGGCCGAGGTCGTGCGCGGCTTCCCGCTCGGGGCGCAGCCCGGCGGCGCGGTCGCCAACCTCGGCCGCGTTGCCGGGGGTGGGGCCAGCAACGTCGTGCCCGACGAGGTCGTGCTCGAGGGCGAGGCGCGCGCGTTCACGCACGAGCGGCTCGAGGAGTTGTTGCGCGAGATCCGCCTGAGCGCCGCGGCCGCCGTCGCCCCGCTGGGCGCCAGCGCCGGGGTGGCGCACCGCCGCCTCTACGACGGCTACGACGTGTCCGAGAACGCGACGCCCTTCGCCTGGCTGCGGGCCGCGGCGTCCGCGCACGGCATCGAGGTCGCCAAGGTGCGCTCGATCGGTGGCTCCGACACCAACGTGTTCAACCAGCAGGGCCTGCCGACCGTCAACGTCGGCGTGGGCATGCACGACATCCACTCCGTCGACGAGTGGATCGACGTGGGCGACCTGGCGCGGGTGACGGCTTGGCTGCGGGACGCGCTGGTG
>CAZJUA010000203.1:0-18039 GCA_964549045.1 uncultured bacterium
GGCAGCGACTCGGTGCTCTCGCTCTTCCTCTCGCTGGACGAGCCTCCCGAGACGTTCGCGGCCATCTCGGAAGGGCACCTCTTCTACTCGCCCGACGCCCGCGGCCTGGGCGACCTGCACACGCGGGGGTTGGAGCAGCTGTTGGCGCGCTACGCGGCCGAGGCGCTGCCCGACGAGCCGGTTCGGGCGTACCTCGACGCCTACTTCGCCCGCACGACCTACGAGGTCTCGATCCCGGTCCTCAAGGACCCGGCCCTCGCGCCGCCGGGGAAGACCGGCCTCATCGTTTCGACCCTGTTCGACTACCGGCTCACCCGCCGGATCCGGGAGGCCGGCCGGTACGACGCGTTCCGTGAGCATGCCGCCGACGCCATGACGGCCTCGCTCGAGCGGCTCTACCCGGGGCTGGGCGCGAAGGTCCTCTCCCGCTTCATGACCACGCCCGTCACGCTGGAGGCCTACACGGGGAACGCCGACGGCGCCATCATCGGCTGGGCGTTCGACGGCGCGCACATGCCGGCGGTCCACCAGATGCAGCGCGTCGCCCGCTCGGTCCACACGCCCATCCCCGGTGTCCTGCAGGCCGGGCAGTGGGCCTACAGCCCCGGCGGCGTGCCGATGGCGTTCCTCACCGGGAAGCTGGCGGCGGAGCGGGCGGGGAAGGGTTTGGCGCGACGTCCCCGTGCCGCGCGGGCAGCCGGGACGCGGTCGTCAGGCTGATCCTGGCCCGCGCTGCCGCGAGGCGGCGCCGGACGTGGCGGGGCGGCGGGAGGCGCGACCGGAACCGGGTCGCTGGTCGCCGTGCGGCGATGTGATCTCGTGTACGCTCCGCCATGCCCCGTTCTCCGTTCGCGTGCTCCGTCGCTTCGCTGTCGTCGCCTTGGTCGTCGCCGCGTGGGCGCTGACGTCGAACATGGCCATGGCCCAAGGGTCGGGCGATTGCCGAACGGGCGTCGTCACGACCACGACCGGCCCGGTCTGTGGCCAGATCGTCGCTCTGGACGGCGTCGGTGAGGTCCAGGCGTTCCTCGGCATCCCGTACGCCGAGGCTCCGGTCGGCGACCTTCGCTGGCGGGCGCCGGTCCCGCGGACACCATGGGACGCTCCGTGGGCGGCGAACGCCTTCGGGTCGCGGTGCGCGCAGAACCCCGGACTCGAAGCCGCCACCACCACCGGAATCGACGAGGACTGCCTGAGCGTCAACGTGTGGACGCCCGGCCGCGACGGCGTGGGTCGCCCGGTGCTGGTGTTCATCCACGGCGGCGCGTTCGTCACGGGTTCCAGTGCGGCCGAACTCACGGCGGGCGGTCCTTACCTGTACGACGGCTCGCGTTTCGCGGCGACCCAGGACGTGGTGGTCGTGAGCCTGAACTACCGCGTCGGTGCCCTTGGCTTCCTGGCGGGGATCGGTGACCTCACGGGGAACTACGGTCTGCTCGATCAGCAGCTCGCGCTCGCCTGGGTTCGCGAGAACGCCCACGCTTTCGGGGGTGACGCGACGCGCATCACGTTGGCGGGCGAGAGCGCCGGCGCGATCTCGGTCGCCACGCACCTCACCGCCATGCCGAGCAGCGCGAACCTGTTCCTGTCGGCGATCCTGCAGAGCTACCCGGCGGGTCTGCCGTTCAAGGACCTCGAGGAGGCCGGCACGCTCGCGCGGGCGTACGTCCTCGCCGCAGGCTGCGGGGAGGCCGCCGACCCGGTCGCGTGCCTGCGAAGGGCGCCCCTCGAGCGGCTCTTGGCGGCACAAGCCGGTCGCCTGATCGGGCTGACCACGCTGGCGCTCGGGATCGATGGACTCATGGCGTGGTCGCCGACGGTCGATGGCGAGATCGTCGTGGGCCAACCGCTGCGTTTGGCGCTCGACGCCGGCGTCTCGAAGCCGCTGCTGGTGGGTGCGAACGCGGGCGAAGGCTACTTGTTCGCGTACGGCGACGGCAGCCGCTTGGGCCGCCTCGCGTACGCGACGGGTCTGCGGGTCGTCCTCGGTCAGGAAGCCGCCAGGGTCGTCCTCGAGACGTTGGCACCGCCGAGGACCGCCGATCACCGGCGCGCTTTCGTCGACTTCGCCACCGACTATCTGTTCCGCTGCCCGAACCTGGCGCTCGCGCGCTCGGCCCGTGCTCCGGTCTACGTCTACGAGTTCGACCACGTCACGTCCTTCAACTTGCTCGAGACGGTCGAGATCTGCGCGGACGCCGCTTGCCACGGCGACGAGTTGCCCTTCGTGTTCGGCGTGGCCGACGGCGCCAAGTCCTTCACCCGGGAAGAGCGTGCGCTGTCGGAACTGATGCAGAACGCCTGGGGCGCTTTCGTTCGACGCCCGTTCGAGTTGTCGAGCGAGGAACTCAGCGTCGACGTTCGTTGGCCCTGGTTCACGGCGCGCGGCGAGAACGCGCTCTCGCTCGCCCTGCCCGTGAGCGTCGGACCCGCCAACGCCGAGCGGTGCGACGTGTACGACGCCGTGGGGTACGGCTTCTAGAGGTCGTCCGCGGCGCCGTCTGCGGAGCGAGCGGGTCGGGCGACCGTCCCGGCGGTCCCGGCGAACCTGCTCCTGCTGCCGTCGTGCGCCACCGTGGTCAGCGGCGTGACGCAGCTGGTGCCGATCAGCTCGAGCCCCGACCGCGCCGAGGTCCTCGTCGACGGCGTCTCGATGGGGCTCACAGCCGTCGAGCTCACCCTGCGGTGCGACGCCGACACCCGAGGCGCACCCCTACGCGCGGAGCCGCACGGCGCTCCCCAGGCCGTCGTGGACCCGCCAGCGGACGACGACGCGGTCGCCCTCCGCGACCAGGTCGTCCACGACGTAGCGCGCGTCCGGCGCGTTGGCCAGCAGAGCGCGCTGGTAGAAGGTCGTGAAGCCCGCGGGGCTGCGAGGCCGGGGGGCCAGTCGTGGGAGACGAACGCGGGGTCGACGACCTCGTCGACCATCGTCCGGTCCCCATCGACGAACACGCGCTCGTAGAGGCGCCGCACCAGCGCCGTGTTACGTGCCCGCCCGACCGCCGTCGCCGGTGACCGTGGCGGCACCCCCGAGCCCGGCGTCGACCTCGGAGACGAGCCGCTCGGTCGACCACCGGTACGGCGTCGACGCGTTGAGGCGCGCCCACTCGTGGGCCGCCTGGCCGATGATGGCGTTCGCCTCCTCGGCGATCGGTACGACCAGGTAGCGCTCCAGCGGTGCCTCGTCGAACAGCGCCGCGTGGCACGCGGCGGCGACGGGTTCGGGACTGGGAAACTGCGATCGCGAGGTGTCGGCGTCGGGTGCGTAGAAGGCGGCGAGCTCGTCGCTCGCGTCGGGCGGCGGCGCGAAGCGCGCGACCGCGTTGCGGACGATCTCGGACTCGTAGTTGCCCGGCGCGACGGCGCTCACATGGACGCCAAGGGGCGCCAATTGCTTCGCGAGGGAGTCCGTGTACGCCTCGATGGCGTGCTTGGACATGCTGTAGGCACCCAGCATCGCGGACGACAGGGTGCCCGACAGGCTGGAGATCGTGACGATGCGCCCGCCGCTAGCGGCGATCAGGTCGACGAGCGCGTTGGTCACGCGGTGGACGCCGAAGACGTTGACGTCGAACACGGCCCGCAGGTCGCGCTGCGACGTCGTGGTCAGGTGGCCGAGGTGAGCGATGCCCGCGTTGTGCACGATCCCCCACAGGCCATCGCCCCGAGCGTCGATCGCCGCGCGCAGGCGCGCCACCTGGACGTCGTCGGTCACGTCGCAGGCCAGCGCTTCGACGCCGTCGATCGCGGAAAGGCGCTCGGCATCCGCGTCGCGGCGGACGGTGGCGAACACGGGCACGCCGTGAGCGGCGAGGTGGGTGGCGATCGCGAGGCCGATGCCGGTACTGCAGCCGGTGACGAGCACGGGTTGGGGCATGGGCGATCTTACGGCGGCCTCTCGACCCCTGCCGTTCACGAGGCGGCCCCGGTGGCCGCACGAAGGCGTCGATGGTGCATTCGCCGCGAACCTGATATCGGTGCCGTTCGGATGGACTGGCCGGAACCTGGCCGACATGGGGCGCCTGCCTCCGGGTGCAACATGGGGGCGTTCCCGACCCGGCACGTACCGAGGTCGTTCGCGTCAGCCATTCGGGAACACGAGAGCGGAAGACGCTCCAGCACGTTGGTTGGCGTGAACGTACCCAACTCCGAGAGGAGTCACCACCATGACCCGCCACCACGATGCAGCCGTGAAGGACGAGCACTACGACCTGATCAGCGGCTTGTTCCACATGACCCAGGGCGCCTGGACGTATGGCCAGTACGCGAAGGACTGCGAGGAGGCCGGCGATCAGGAGTTGGCCGCGCTGTTCCGTGACGCGCAGCGGCAGCACGCCGAGCTCGCCGAGCGCGCCATGGAGCTCCTCAAGGGCCGCCTGGCCTGAGTCGCGGCCTGTCGCAGGTCACGCGTCGCTCCGCGGCGGTCCGATCGAGTGCCGGACCTCGGACGGCGGGACGCGCTCGCCGCCCCTCGGGGTGACGGTGGCGCGTCCGTCGACCGGTTCCTGCGCGCTCGTTCGGGCCGCCGACGCCGCATGTCCGCAAGGAGGCCGTCATGATCGTCGATTTCCTCGTCGCTCTGCTCATCGCGCTGGTGCTCACCTGGTTCTTCGCCGTGGCCGTCGGCACGACGGGCCCGTGGCCCGGGTTCTGGGTCTTCTTCCTCGTGGTCCTCATGTTCTCGTGGGCCATCGGGCTCTGGGTGCGACCGATCGGGCCCGCCCTGTGGGGCTTCTACTGGCTGCCCTACCTGGTCTTCGGTGCGCTCATCGCGTTGCTGATCGCGGCCGCGACGCCCATCGACGGGCGGTCACGGCGCTCCGGGCCACCCTCGCGACCGCCACGCGGCGTACCGCCAGAGGAGGAAGCGGTGGCCGGCGCCGTCGTCGCGGTCGGCACGTTGCTGTGGATCGCTCTCGCCGTGATGGCGTTCGCCATCGCGATCGGCTACCTCTGGTGAGCCGCCCGCCAGCGCCTCGGCGGACGGGCTCGCGTCGACGCTCACCGTCACCACGACCGTTCTCTTCCCAGCAAGGGAGACCTTCATGAAACGTCTGTTCGCACTCCTCTTCCTACCGTCCGCGCTGTTCGTCGCCAGCGCGCAGGAGGCGGTTCCGCCCGACGGCGCGGCTTACGACCGGCTGCCCGTCTTCGATGGGGCACTCGTCCGCTTCGTCCACGCCTCGCCGAACGCCGGCGCCGTTCGCCTCGTCATGACGAGCACGGCCGAAGGGCTCGACGAGCGCCACGTGGTCGAGCTCGGCTCCATGGACACGACCACCTACCGCGAGGTTCTCGAGGGCGCCTACGAGATCGCCGTCGAGCTCGGCGACGAGGGCGACGGGGCCGTCGTCACGACCGGCCTGGACGCGCTCCCCGGTGGCGTGTACACGGTCGCGGTCGCCGGGCTGACGCTCGACGAGCCGGCGGGCGAAGGCGACGCGGGCGACGGCGACGGCCTGTGGGCGTGGATCCGCGACCTCTTCACGCCTGACCGACCCGAGCTCGCCCTTCGGGCCTTGGTCCTGGACGATGTCGGCGGGACCACCCTCGGTCCCGACATGGCCGCGTACCGGATCGTGCACGCGGCACCGGGCACCGACACGGTCGACCTCGTCCACCTCCGCGACGATGGTGCCGACGTTCTCGCGTCGGTGTCGTACCTCGACGCGAGCGGTTTCGTCGAGGTCGCTCCCGATGACGCGCGCTTCGAGGTGCGGGCCGCGGGCACGAGCGCCACGATCGACGCCGTCTCGGGCATCGAAGACGCGCCAGGGCTGATCCACACGATCTTCCTGGTGGGCACACCGATCGAGGAGGAGCCGCTGCGAACCATGACGGCCACCGCCGAGTGGGCGGAACTGGGGCCGTTGGCGCCGGGGACCGCGGGCACGCGCGGCATGACCGGACTCATGACGGTGTCGGAGATCGCCACCCTACGCGAACTCCTGGTGGCCCTCGGGCAGCGGGTCGGGTCCGCAGGGTCGCGCCTCGATGGCCTCATGGACGCGCCCGATGGCGAGGGGTCCGTGGCCGAGGCGCAGCGTGAACTCGAGGAGGCTCGAGGGCTGCTGGAACAGGCCCACCTGCTGCTCGACGCCGCCGAGCGCCGGGTGCGCTGACGGCCTGGTGCGGTACGACGCGGCGTCAGGCGAACGGGCCCGCGGGCCCCGGCCAGCCGGCGGCGACGCCCCCGAAGAGTCCGGCGACCAACCACACGATCAGGGCCAGCGCCAGGAGGCCGAGCAGCACCTTCATCAGGATGGCACCGATGCGGAAGGCCAGGTAGATCACCACGATCAGCACGACGAGGCCGACGACGTCCGTCATCACGATCGCTCCTCCCTTCTCCGGACCACGGTACTGCAGCCACGCCGCGGTCGACGGGTCTGGGTGATGCCCAGGACCGGGCCCCGTACGATGGATGGATGCCTCGTGGGCCGGCGACGGGATCGACAGCGGACGCGTGGACCGCTGGGGGCGGGCGGTTGCGGACCCTCTCGTGGAGCCGCCACGTCGCCACGCCGCCGGACGAGACCTGGGCCTGTCTCCTCGCAGAACTGTGGGTGGCGGGCGCGGGGTTCGGGCCGCGGCCGGTCATCGAGGAGGCGGGCGACGCTGACGGGACCGGCTGCACGCGCAGGATCGGCGTCGGTGCCGGGGGCGTCCGCGAGCGCATCACCGCCACCGAGGTCCCGCACCGCCTCGAGTACCGCGTGGTGAACCCGTCGTGGACGACCTTCCCGGTCGACCACCACCGGGGAACGGTGACGTTCGCGGCGGCCGCGGGAGGGGGCACGGAGGTGCGCTGGCGCGTCGAGCTCGTGCCGAAACGGGGCGCGGGCCCCCTCGTGGTGGCCGCCACCCGCTTCGTCATCGGGCGCTACCTGGACGCCTTGACGCGGGCGTGCCGATCCCCGCTCAATCGCAGCCACAACCGCCGCAACCGCCGCTCCTGACGGTGGCCAACCGCTGCTCGATGCGCAGCGACGTCGGCGTGACGGCCAGCCCGCCGAGCGAGGTGCAGCGGTGCTCGCGCGGCATGCGTTCGGCGACGGCCTTGGCGGCGTCGACCACCTCGTCGAGCGGGATGAGCGGGTCGAAGCCGGCGAGCGCCATGTTGGCGCACGCGAGGGCGTTGGCGGCCGCCATGACGTTCTTGCCCAGGCAGGGCGCCTCGACCCGGTTGGCGATCGGGTCGCAGATGAGGCCGAGCATGCTCTGCAGCGCCATCGCCGCGGCGGCCAGCGCCTGGTCGCGGCTCCCGCCGGCGAGCGTGACGAGCCCGGCCGCCGCCATGCAGGCCGCGGCGCCGCCCTCGGCCTGGCAGCCGCCCACCTCGGCCGCGAAGGTCCAGCGCGTGGTGAAGACGACGCCGACGAGGCCGGCCGCGAGCATGGCGCGGGCCATGTCCTCCTCGGAGAGGTCCATGGCCTCGGCCATCGCGATGACGGCGCCGGGCAGCCCCGCGCACGCGCCGGCGGTGGGCGCGGCGACGATGACGCCCATCGCGCTCTTCACCTCCATCAGCGCGGTGACGTAGAGCACGATGCGGTTGAGGGCCCCGCCGTCGAGCAGGCGGCCGGCCTCCATCGCCTCGCGGAAGCCCCCGCTCTGGTGCCCGAGGACGCGGTCGTCGTAGTGCGTGCCCGCGATCCCCTGGGCGATCGAGCGCCGCAGGAGGCGCACGATGTCGACCATCCGCGCCACGACCTCGTCCTCGCGGAAGCCGCTGCGGGCCGTCTCGTAGTCGACCGCCAGCCGCCACAGCGGCGTGTGGCGGTCGCCGTCGTGGGCCAGCAGCTCCTCGCTCCTGCGGAAGGGCAGGCGCACGTCCTTGCGCGACGGCACCGGCAGCACGCGGCCGAGCCGGCGCACGCGCGTCGGCCGCAGGTCGGCCAGGGCGTCGTCGGGGACGAAGGCCGCCGCCTTCACCTGGACGAGCAGGCCGCCGTCGACCTCGTGGATCAGGACCTCGTCGGCGTCGACGCGGGCCCTCAGCCGCTCGATCGCATCCCGTAAGGCGCCGTCCAGCCACACCAGCGTCTCGTCGTAGCCGCCGTCCATGCTCAGGAGGGCGCCGTCGATGGACTGGACCTCCATCATCCCGCCACCGGTGGAGATCGCGATGAGGGCGTGCGCCTCGTTCGCGTTCCGCAGCGTGAGCCGGTAGGTGTTGGGGTGCGGGTCGCCCACGTCGACGGTCTCGATGCGCAGGCCGATGCCCGCGTCGGCGAGGGCCCGGGCGGAATCGGGCAGGCGCTCGTCGTCCGCGTCCCAGCCGAGCAGGCCGCCGAAGAGGCCCATGTCGGAGCCCTGGCTCTCGTGGGTCGTCGGCAGGGAGCCCTCGCGGTCGAACTCCACCAGGACCTCGGCGATGTCGCCGTCCATGAGGTCGCGCGCCAACCGCCCGATGCGCAGGGCGGCCGCGCAGTGCGAGCTCGACGGGCCGCGCATGACCGGCCCGATGACGTCGTTGAAGATGCTGATGTCCGGCATGCGGCATCGTAGCAGCGGGGTCGGCCCCGACGGATGCCCTCGACGAACGCGCGCTCGCGCACGCGCGCCGCCGCGACCCGCCGGGGTACCGTGGGCGCCGGAGGTCGACGATGACGATGGCGACGGTGCCCCGAGGTCCGTGGGACGTCGAGCACTACCAGGAGCTCGGCCTGTACTTCTACCTGCCCGAGCTCAGCGAGATCGTGCCCGGCACGGCCCGCGTGCGTGTCGAGGGCCGCGGCGAGATGCTGATGTTCGGCAGCTACTCGTACCTCGGTCTCCTCGGGCACCCGGCGATCGATCGCGCAGCCCACGAGGCGATCACCAGGTTCGGCACGGGCACGAACGGCGTGCGCCTGCTGGCGGGCACGTTGCCGCTGCACCGCGAACTCGAGGAGTCCATCGCGGCGTTCAAGGGGACCGAGGCGGCGGTGGCCCTCGCGAGCGGCTACATGGCCAACATCTCCACGATCTCGGCCCTCCTCGAGCGCCACGACACCGTCATCTGCGACAAGCTGGACCACGCCAGCATCGTCGACGGCTGCCTCCTCTCGGGCGCCAAGATGGTGCGCTTCCGGCACAACGACCTGGCCCACCTGGAGGAGCGTCTGGCGCACGCCAACCCCGACCGCCAGCGGCTGGTCATCGTGGACGGCGTGTACAGCATGGACGGCGACATCGCGGATCTGCCCGGTATCCGGGCCCTGTGCGACCGCTACGGCGCCCTGCTCATGGTCGACGAGGCGCACTCGCTGGGCGTGCTGGGCGCGACCGGCACGGGCATCGAGGAGCACTTCGGCATGGGGCCGGAGACGGTCGACATCAAGATGGGGACCTTCAGCAAGTCGATCCCCAGCGTGGGCGGGTTCGTCGCCGGATCGGCCGAGATGATCACGGGCCTCAAGCACAAGGCGCGCGGGTTCATCTACTCGGCCGCCATCCCACCGGCGAGCGCCGCCGCCAGCATCGCGGCGCTGCAGGTCATCCGCGACGAACCGGAACGGGTGCGGAGCCTGCAGGAGAAGTTCGCCCACTTCCGTGACGGGCTCGCCGCCGCCGGCTTCGACCTGCTGTCGAGCCAGGCCGCCATCGCGCCCGTCGTGTGCGGCTCGGACGAGCAGGCGACGCGCCTGGTGATGCACTGCGTGGAGCACGGGATCTTCGTGCAGGCCATCCTGCCGCCCGTCGTGCCGCAGGGCCTGGCGCGCCTGCGGGCGACGGTGACGGCGAACCACACGATCGAGGAGATCGACTACGGGGTCGAGGTGCTGACGGACGGCGCACGCAAGCTGGGGATCATCTAGCGGAACGACGCCGCGCGGCTCCGCTGGGTCAGGTGTCCCGACCGGCAGCGCTCGAGCGCGTGCGCCGGGCGTACAGATCGAGGACCCGATCGGGCAGCCAGCGCGCCATGAGGGCGCCGATGCGAGCGTCGCGGCCGACGAGGTAGCGCGTGCGGGGCCTCGCGGCGGTGAGGGCCGCGTGCACGACGGCGGCGACCGCCTCGGCGGGGATGCCCGTCCGCGCGGAGCGCAGCGCCCGGCGCTTCGCGTGTTCGACGTCGGCCCCGTAGTACCCGTGCGCCTGGGCGGGGAGGCCGTCGAGCAGCGCCTGGGCGGAAGCCGCGGACTTCTCCCAGATCGGCGTGGCAACCGCCCCAGGCTCGACCACAGCCACGGGGATGCCCCACGGCGCGAGCTCGCGGCGCAGGGAATCGCTCAATGCCTCGACCGCGAACTTCGAGGCGGCATAGGGACCCAGCAGCGGCGACGCGAAGCGGCCCGAGATCGACCCCATGTTGACGATCCGGCCGCGGCCCGCGCGCAGCAGCGGGAGGCAGGCCTGCGTCAGGGCCAGCAGGCCGACGACGTTCGCCTCGAGGCTCTGGCGCAAGGCGTCGAGCGGCAGGAACTCGAGCGGCCCGGCGACGACGATGCCGGCGTTGTTCACCAGGCCCGCCAGGGCACGCTCGCCGTTCGCCGCCGCGATCGCCTCGACGGCCGCCGCGATCGTCGCGGCGTCGGTCACGTCCAGCCGGACGGGCACCACGTGGCTGCCGCCCGCCGCCCGCAGGGCCTCGCCGTCCTCCGCCCGGCGGACCCCGGCGAAGACCCGGACGCCGCGCCCCGCGAGCTCGAGGACGCACGCCCTGCCGATCCCCGTCGACGCGCCCGAGATCAGGACCCCGTGCTGCACACCGCCTCCTCGCTCCAGACCCCGTCGGCACAGCGGCGCGGCCGCGGCAGCGCGTGGCGCCGCCAGGACCCGCTCTCGGCCGGCGCACGGCCGGCGGACCCGAGGGTCGGACAAGCGTACCCGATGGGTGAGCGGCGGCCGCCACGACGCGGCGCGGCAGCGCGCGCCGCACGTGGCTTCGCGCGTGGCGCCGCGCTGCGCTACGTCTCCAGGGCTTCGGTCCAGCGCACGAAGCGCTCCCCGTCGGCCAGTGGCGGGCCGTGCCCGAAGCAGACGAGCCTCGGTCGTAGGGCGGCGATCTTGCGGAGCGAGCGACGGTTCTCGAGCGGGTCGCGCGTGACGAGCCGCGACGGCTCGCGCAGGCCGGGGCTGAGCGACAGCGGGTTGCGGTGCGAGGCGACGTCGCCGAGGATGACCACCCGGTCGGCCTCGCGCCACAGCGAGATGTGACCCGGCGTGTGACCCGGTGTCTCGATCACCTCGAAGTCCGCGACGCGGTCGCCCTCGCGCAGTGCCCGATCGACGGGCCACCCAGGACCGCCCAAGCGCTCCGCGACCTGGAAGAGCCTGCGCCGAGGACCGCGCCAGGCCTCCGAGAAGGCCGCGGTCTCGGCGGCGGCGCGGTCACCGGCGCCGCACCACAGCGGGATGGATCGGGCTTCGCACAGGGCCGCGCTGGCGCCCTGGTGGTCGGGATGCGCATGGGTGAGCAGGTGGGCGCTCAAGGGGCGGCCCTCCAGAGCCGTGAGGAGCGGGCGCTCCGTCCAAGGGGTGCCGGCGTCGACGACGACGTCGCCGACCAAGTAGGCGTTGACGCCATTCAGCGGAAGCAGGGGCAGTCGCCACACGTTGGGGGCCAACTCGACCACGGGGGCCGTGCCTCCCTTCGATCCACGCCTCGAGCCACCGTGTCCTGGGGGCGGATCAGCCGATCACGAGGAACGCGTTCGGTGGCACCCGGCGCTCGAGGTCGTCGCAGTCGCCGGGTGGCTCTTGCTGCCCCGGTGGCACGCTCGGCCGCCAGACGCGGCATCGGCCCGGTGGGGCCTGGGGCTCGATGGCGTTCATGGTCCATTGTCGTGCCGCGCATGCGCCACGCGCGTCGCGCCGCGCACCCGTGGTTCCGCACGGGTCGTTCGGCGGGCGACGCCCCGCAGCCGCGGGCGATCCGGCGTGCGCCCGCCGCGTGCCCCGCTTCAGTACGTGAGGGTGCGGTCGTGCTCGAACGCCAGACGCACCAACACCGGCGACGTGAACGAGCAGCGTCGGCACGGCATCCTCCTTGGGCCTGGTCGGCCCCGACGGACCGACCGGTCGCACCTTCCGCGGTCGTCGGTCAACCGCGGGTGCCTGCGGACCAGGCGGCCACCACGTCGGCCACCCGCTTCGTCCCCACCACGTCGGCCCGATCGGCCTCGTCGGCCGGGTCGCCGCCGCGCGCGATCTCGTCCAGCGCCAGGTCGAGCAGCGTGTGCACGCCCGGGTGTAGCGGCCCACTCGCCGCCCGCACCAGGCGCACGATGGGCACGGGAAGGTGCCGGCGCCGGGCGGTCTTGCCGACGGCGCGCTCGAGCAGCGCCAGCGCGTCCCGCCGGCTCATGCGGTCGGCGCCCCGCAGCTCGCGCACGGCGCCCTCGGCGTCGGGGCCGCGAAGCGCGCGCACGATCTCGGCGGCCACGTCGTCGGCCGAGATCCAGTTGAGCGGCTCCGTGCCCGAACCGAAGAAGGGCACCGGTCTGCCCGCCCGCAGCGGCTCGCCGAGCAGGACGAGCGCGTGGTTCTCGACGAAGATGCTCGGCCGGAGGACCGTCCAGGGGACGCCCGCGCGCTCCAGGTGGCGCTCGGTGGCGCGCTTCACGCGGGCGAAGACGGTGGCCTCGCGGTCGGCACCGGCGACGGACACGAACACGACCCGCCGCACGCCCGCGGCCGCCGCCGCGTCGATGAGGCGCCGCGCGCCGGCGCCGTCGACGGCCGCCGGCGTGTTGCGGCGCGAGGGGGGCACGAGGCCGTGGGAGGCCAGCACGACGACGTCGACGCCCTCCAGCGCCGGGGCCAGGCCGGCCGAGTCCAGCAGGTCGAGCTGCACGGGCTCCGCGCCGAGCGTCGTCAGCGCCGCGAGGCGCGCCGGGTCGCGTGAGGCTGCGCGCACGCGGAGGCCCTCGGCGAGCAGCCGCCGGGTCACGCGGCTCCCCAGGGCGCCCGAGGCGCCGACGACGAGGTGCAAGGGTCGCTCCGCCTGCGTCGTGATGGTCCGTTCGTCCATGCGTCCGTCACCTCCGGTGGGCGCCGTGCGGCCCCACGGTGTGATACAGGGTGTGGCGTGACGTGGCCGTTACGTGGCGGGCGCCGGCGGTGCATCGCTGGGTTCGGCCGGCACGACCAGCCGCTGGCGCCGGGACGTTTGCCTCTAGGCCCCTCTCGCGGTCGCGTGGATAAGGAAGGCGACGGCCCCCGTCGCGGTTGCCGTCGGGGTGAACACGCCGGTGGCCGCCGTCGAACCACGCCGCCGGGCCGGCCCCGGTCGACCCGAACGGCGCGCCGTACCCGGTGGTCGTGGGCGACGGCATCATCGCCGACGTTTTCGGCCGCCACCTGACCTCGCACGGCTTCGTGTTCGTGGCCGCGTCCGGCCAGGGACCCACCATGACGCTCTTGAACGACGCGATGATCGACTACCCGCTCGACCTGGTCTTCGGCCTCGACCTGCTCGAGGGCGGTGAACTGGGCGTGCCCGCATCCGCCGTCGACACGGGCCGCGGCGGCGCGGTCGGGCACTCGTTCGGGTCGTGGAACGCGCTCATGCTGGCCGGCGCCCGCGTCGACCCGGAGCACTTCCAGCGGACCTGCGCGGAGCGCCCCGCGGGGTGGAGCGACAACTGGTGGTCGTACGTGTGCGGCAGGCCCGAGCGGTGGGCGGGCTTCGAGGCGCGGGCGCGTGAGGTCGGGTTGGTGCCGCCGGCCGGGCTCTGGACGCCCTTCGGCGACGATCGCTTCCTGGCCGCCATGGCCCTGGGGCCCGAGGGCTTCGACCTCACCGGCCCCGCTGGGCTCGCCGGCGTCCGGGTTCCGGTGCTGCTGGTGGGCGCCGGCGCGGACGAGATCAACGACTACGTCCCGGCGACCACCGAGCTGTTCGCCCACCTGCCGAACGCCGACCTGATCACCTTCCTCGGCGCCCGTCACCTGTGGGTGTTCGTGGGCGACGCCCAGGCGCACCTACGACGCTTCGCGCTGGCGTTCTTCGACGTGCACCTGCGCGGCGGCACGGCCTGGGCGGAGATCCTCACCGAGGCGTTCGTGGAGGACGTCGCGCCCACGCTCGGCGGGCAGAGCGGGTTCGACGGGTTGGCCTGGGGGGTGGTGTCGGGCGAGGAGCGGTGACGCGCTGGACGATGCCGGCCGTCAAGTGGTTACGGCTTCACTCCCCCTCGAACTCGGCGATGTAGGCCTGCATCTCGGCGATCTCCTCGACTTGCGCCTGGATGATGCGGTCGGCGAGGTCGCGCACGCGGGGGTCGTCGATCTGCGCGCGTTCGCTGGTCAGGATGGCGATGGAGTGGTGGGGGATCATCGCCTTCATGTACGACACCTGCCCGACGGTGGCCTGGCTGCGGACCAACCAGAGCGATCCGACGAAGACGACGGCGCTCGCGAGGTAGATCGCGAGGTTGGCGGGCCGGCTCGGGTGCATGTGCAGCATGTACGTGAGCATGATCGTGGCCATCGACGCGCCCATGAGGAGGGCCATGTAGAGCCGTGTCTCAGGGGGCACGCCGCAACCTTCCGTCGGGTCGCTCCACCTCGAGGGTAGCGCAGGGGTGGTGTCGCGGTCGTCGGCCCCTGCCACGGTGCGTTCCGCAACCTGGTTGCCGACGTCCGGCGTCCGAGCCGCGCTACGCTTCCGGCGGGTGGCGGGGGAGCGCGCGGATGCCGTCGGCCACGGCCGCCAGTTCCGACCGCAGGTCGCCGATCTCGGCCCGGAGGGCGACGAGTTCGCGCCGTCCGGCCAGCTCTGCCTCGTCGCTGTCGGCATCGCGGCCGATGAAGTAGGTGGCGAGCGTCGCGGTCAGGTACCCGAAGACCCCGATGGCGTAGAGCGCCAGCAGGATGTTCAGCGTGCGGCCTTCGAACGACTCCGGCCAGTACTGCGAGCCGAACGTCGTCATGATCATCGCCGTCCACCAGAGGGCCTCGCCGTACGTGTCGAGGCCGCCGGGCACGTGGTTCTCGAAGGCGAACATGCCGGCGGCGCCGGCGAACGTCACCAGCGCCGTCAGCGCGACGACGTAGCCGAAGCCGCGCCGGCCGAGGCTCGCGCCGAGCGCCCGCATGCCGCGGTTGACGGAGGCCACGACGCGCACGAGGCGCACGCCCCGCCCGACCCGCGCCAGCCGAAAGAGCCGGATCGCCCGGGTGATGCGGAAGATGCGCAGGGCGGGGATCGCCAGCGAGATGGCCCCCAACCAGTTCGAGCGGAGGTACGCGACCTTGCGCGGCGCGAGCGTGAGCTTCACGCCGAAGTCGACGATGAAGACCACCCAGATGACGGTGCCGATGGTCGTGAAGAGGCGGCTCTCGCCCCAGACCAGTTCGATCGCCAGGAGCGCGAGCCACACGAAGGCGAGGATCACCATCGGTGTCTCGAGCCAGTCCTCGAGGGCCTGCAGGAGCTCGGTGCGCTCGCGATCGAGGCTCTCGGCCGCGCGAGGTTCGTCGGTTGGGTCGTCGCTGGGGCGGTCCGTCACGGGCATCCTCCCTGGTCGCTGCGTCGCGCGAAGCCGTCGACCGCAGCCTGGGTCCGTGCACGAGGGTTCGCGGTGGCGGTCACCCCATCGTCCCACTCGTCGGTCGCCGCGTGGTGCCAGGGTGAGCCCGCACGCCTGGATCGACGCGGCAGACGTCACCTGGGCCGGGGGCGCCGTTAGGCTGAAGGTACAGCGATGGGGGCGGCGCCGTGGCCGCGAACCGCGGGCGCGCCTCGCCTCGGGTTCGGAGGTACCCCATGTCCGATCGCCACGACAGCCACGCGCGAGAGACGGGCGCCCTGGTCGACGAGATCGTCCGCTGCGCCGAGCCGCTCCGCGGCTCCGACGATCTCGATGCCCTGCTCGACCGCATCGGACCCATGCGGGTGGTCATGCTCGGCGAGGCGAGCCACGGCACGTCCGAGTACTACGCCTGGCGGCTGCGCCTCAGTCGCCGTCTGATCCGGGAACACGGTTTCTCGTTCATCGCGGTCGAGGGTGACTGGCCCGACGCCTACCGGGTGAACCGCTTCGTCAAGGGGCTCGACCCCGTCGCCGACACCGCCCGCGACGTGTTGGCGGGCTTCCGGCGCTGGCCCACCTGGATGTGGGCGAACTGGGAGGTGGTGGCGCTGGCCGAATGGTTGCGCGACCACGACCGCTCCCTGCCGGAGGACCAGCGCGTCGGGTTCTTCGGCCTGGACGTCTACAGCCTGTGGGCGTCGCTGGGCGAGGTGATGGCGTACCTCGAGGCGACCGATCCGGACGCACTGGAGGCGGCCCACGCGGCGTACGCCTGCTTCGAGCCCTTCGGTCGTGACGTGCAGGCGTACGCCCGGTCGACCGCGTTCGTGAACGCCTCGTGCGAGGACGAGGTCGTCGCGCTCCTCGCCGAGCTGCGGCGCCAAGCCGGCCAGGGACCGGACGACGACGAGGCGCGCTTCGACGCCGAGCAGAACGCCCGCGCCGCCGTGGGCGCCGAACGCTACTACCGGACGATGGTGCGCGGCGGCAGCGAATCCTGGAACGTGCGCGACCGCCACATGATGGGCACGCTCGACGACCTGCTCGAGCACCACGGCCCGGACGCCAAGGCCATCGTCTGGGAGCACAACACGCACGTCGGCGACGCGCGCGCGACCGACATGGCGGCGGCGGGCATGGTCAACACGGGCCAGCTGGCCCGCGAACGGTACGGCGAGGACGCCGTGGCGCTGGTCGGTTTCGGCAGCCACCGCGGGTCGGTCATCGCCGGCCGCTCCTGGGGCGCGCCGATGGAACGGATGCCGGTGCCGGAGGCGGACGCGCGTTCGTGGGAGGACGTCTTCCATGCAGCGGTCGGCCGCGACGCCTGGGTCCTGACCTCACGCTTGCCGGCCGCCGCTCGCGTCCCCCGCGGGCACCGCGCGATCGGCGTCGTGTACGACCCACGCAGCGAGCGTTACGGCAACTACGTCCCCACGGACCTGCCGCGCCGCTACGACGCGTTCGTCCACGTCGACGAGAGCCGCGCGCTGCACCCGCTGCACGTGCCGCCTTCCGAGGCCGGGCCGCCCGACACGTACCCGTGGGGGGTGTGACCGCGCCACCGGAGCGCGACCCACGCGGACGAGCCCGGGGCCCAAGGGGTCTTCGGCGGGCCCTGCCGACGGCGTCCTGTCCCTGACGGGCGACCCGTACGGGACGTCCTGCTCGCGTACCGGCGGCCGGCGTGTGCCTGAACGCGCGGTGGTGGACGTCGCGACGCGTCTCAGCATCGCCGAGCTCACGACGGCCACGATCGGCGGACACGAGCAGGCGCTCATGATCCGCGGGCGCAGCACCGACCTGCCCGTGCTGCTCCGCCTGGCCGGCGGGCCCGGTGGCACCGACATCGGCGCGATGCGGCTCGACACGGGGCTGGAGGAGCGCTTCGTCGTCGTCACCTGGGACCAGCTCTTCTACGACGACACCCTCGCTTGGGCGCGCGAGCGTGGCGACGCGGCGCTCGTCGACCGGCTCGAGGCCATGGGGCCGCCGCCCTACGCGGAGCCGGTCGGTACCTACCCGGTCATCGTCGGCGCCGAGCGCGCGCTCAACCCGTACCCGGAGTTCGACGGCCGCAGCGAGATCAGCGCGACGATCTTCCGGCCCGAGTTCAGCATGATGGAGCGCATCGGCGCCCTGCGCGGGCTCGTGGACTCGTAAGCGCGCCCGTACCCGCAGCTGCAGGAGCTCGACCTGCGCGTGCGTGGTTCGAGGCGCTGCAGGCGCCCGAGAAGCACTGGGTGGTGTTCGAGGCCTCGAGCCACCGCGCCAACTTCGAACGGCCGGCCGAGTACGCCGCCCTGCTCGACGAGGTGGTGGCGGCGACGGGGCGACGGTAGCGATCCCGGTCGCACGCCAGGTTCGATCCGTGGGGACTCGTCGAGCTGCCGGGCGAACGACGCTGCGTTCCTACGCCCTCATGCTTCGTCGATGGGCAGGAGCACCAGCGCGTCGACGTGGCGCGGGCGCAGAGTCCCGAAGTGGCGTCGGTCGAGGGTGGCGAGCTTCGGCTCGGCGAGCCGCTCCGGGACCGCGGGGACGGCGGCGGCGACGAAGCCGATGTCGG
>CAZJUA010000204.1:0-17124 GCA_964549045.1 uncultured bacterium
TGCTAGCATGGCCCCAGCGCGGGCCCTTAGCTCAGTCGGTCAGAGCAGGCGACTCATAATCGCTCGGTCGCGGGTTCGAGCCCCGCAGGGCCCACCAACCGTCCAGGACGCGCGTTTGCGTCAGGTGTACTTGTCCCCCCGCACCACCCGCACCGGGTGGTCGTAGGCGATCACCTTGTAGCGCCCGAAGTACGCCTCGGCGAGGCCCTCGAGCACGCGGGTGGAGACCTCTTCCGGCACCACGCACTCCATGCGCACGAAGGCGCCGGCGACGTCGGCGACGCGTGAGCCGAAGGGGTCGCCCTCCACGCGTGAGGTGGTGAGGCCGCCCACGCCCCAGCGCCGGAGGTCGGCGAGCAGCCGCTCCTCGATGACGCCCTCGGCGATCACCGTCAGCAGCAGCCGCTGTCCGAACCCAGCCGGTGCCGTTCCTTCGCTCATGGACCGCCTCCCCACAGCGCCTGTGCGGCGCGCGCATAGAGCGGGATACCGATGACCAGGTTGAACGGGAAGGTGATGGCGAGCGAGGCGGTCAGGTAGAGGCTCGGGTTCGCCTCCGGCAGCCCGAGGCGTACGGCCGCGGTGGCGGCGATGTAGGAGGCGCTCGCGAAGAGCACGGCGAGCACCGTCGTCCCGCCGAGCGAGAGCCCGACGAGCGGCCCCAGCGCGATCCCCAGCAGCCCGTGCAGCACGGGCATGACGATGCCGAACCCGAGCAGGAAGGGCCCGATGGCGCGCAGCTCGCCGAGCCGCCGTCCCGTCACCAAGCCCATCTCGAGGAGGAACAGCGTCAGGACCCCCTCGAAGGGGGTGACGAAGAACGGTTCGACCCGCGCCATGCCAACTGGCCCTGCCGCCGCGCCGATGACCAGGCCGCCGGCGAGCAGCACGATGCTGCGGCCGGCGAGCACCTCGCCGAGCAGGGGCCGCCAGGCGATGGCGCCGTCGCCGCCGGCGCGCGCTAGCGCCGAGCGGGCGAGGACGAGCGCGACCAGGATGGCCGGCACCTCGAGGAGCGCGACGAGGGTGGTCATGAAGCCCTCGTACGGCACGCCGGCGCGGTCGAGGAAGGCCTGGCAGGCGATGAAGGTGACGACGGAGACCGACCCGTAGTGGGCGGCCACGGCCGCGGCGTCGGGGATCGACAGCCGGCCGACGCCGCGCAGCAGGCCGTAGCACCACAGCGGCGTCACGGCGCCGACCGCCACCGTCACCAGGGCCGGCAGCCACAGCTGCACGAGCGGGGTGGTCGCGAGCGCCACACCGCCCTTGAGGCCGATCGCCAGCAGCAGGTAGATCGACAGCGCCGAGTAGAGCGCGTCCGGGAAGCGCAGGTCGCTGCGCGCGAGGGTGGCGAGCACGCCGAGCGCGAACGCGAGCACCATGGGGGAGAGCAGGTTGAGACGGAGGAGCTCGAGCGCGTCCATCGGCGCCCACCGTACGATGCGCGGCGCCTCGGCCGTGGCACGGTCCCGCGCCCCCGGGTTCGGTCAGGCAGCGAAGACGCTCAGGGGGCGCCGAGGTCGATGCGCGTCTGCCGTCCGGGCGTGAGCTCGGGGAAGGCCTCGGTCAGCTCTGGGTCGGCGCCCATCGCCTCGATGAGTTCGTCGGGGAGGTCGTCCTCGATGCCCGCGATCACCGGTCCAACCTACGCCCTCTTGAACGCGGCCGCGATCGTTGGGGCACAGGCGCACCGAGCCGGCGCACCGTGTGGGTCCTGCGGTCGTGCGACACTTACCGGCAGCACGGGGCCGGCCCTCGGGACGAATGCCGGCCCCTGGAGGTCGATCGTCATGGCATGGAGCGCGCGCGACATCCCCGACCAGAGCGGCCGCGTGGCCGTCGTCACCGGCGGCAACGGCGGGCTGGGGCTCGAGACCGTTCGCGAGCTGGCGCGCCAGGGCGCGCACGTCGTGATGGCGGCCCGCAACCTCGGCAAGGCCGCGCGCGCCCACGCGGAGCTGACGTCCGAACTGCCCGGGGCCTCGGTCGAGGTCCGGGCGCTCGACCTCGCCTCGTTCGCGTCGGTCCGCGCCTTCGCCGGGGAGGTCATGGAGGCGCACCCCACCATCGACCTGTTGTTCGCCAACGCGGGCGTGATGGCGACGCCCGAGGGCACGACCGCCGACGGCTTCGAGACGCAGTTCGGCACCAACCATCTGGGCCACTTCGAGCTCACGCGGCTGCTGCTGCCCGCCCTGCACCGCGCGGGCGCCGGGCGCGTGGTGACGACGACCTCGACGGCCCGGTTCGCGGCGGGCCCCTACGACCTGGACGACCCGCATCATCGCCGCAGGCGCTACGAGCCCTGGGAGGCCTACGGCTACGCGAAGCTCGCGAACCTGCAGTTCGCCCTCGAGCTCGACCGGCGCCTGCGCGCGGCCGGCTCGCGTGTCGGCGCATTCTCGGCCGACCCCGGTCTGTCGTACACCGATCTCCAGCAGACGACGGCGAAGGAGCTGCCGGGTTGGTCGCAGATGCTCGCCGCGAGGATGGTCCGTTGGATCGGGCAGTCGGCGGCAGCGGGGGCGCTCGACCAGCTGCGCGCGGGCACGGATCCGTCGGCCGTGGGCGGCACGCTGTTCCGGCCGCGTTGGATCGTTCGCGGCGCGCCCGTGGTCGGCGGCATCGGCGACCGCTTGAGAAGGCCGACCGACCTCGAGAGGCTCTGGAGCGTGTCCGAGCGGGAGGTCGGCGCGGCCTTCGACGTGGCCGCCCTGGTCGGGAGTTAGGCCCAGCGACGTGGGCCTCGAGTCCCCGACGGCGCCCGACGCCTACCGTCCACGCAGCGCGCCGACCGCGTCGATCACGACCTCGAGGCCCACCTCGAACTCGCTGGCCGGGTCGTAGCCGGCCGACGTGAGCGCGTGCGCGGCCTCGGCGAGGTACGGGTGGGTCCCCGCGTCGAGCTGGGGGAGGAAGACCTCGTCGGCCATGGTCGCGAGGCCCTCGGCCCCTTCGAAGGGGAGCGTCGCCAGCTGCAGGGCGTGGCCGTAGAGGTAGCTGTCGAGTACCCATTGGGCGTGGGTGGCGGCCACGACCGAGAAGCCGGCGCGGCGCAAGACGGCGAGCATCGCCTCGCGCTGGCGCAGGTTGGCCGGCCCGGGCCGGGTGCGCGACTCCATGAGCGCGATCGACCACGGGTGGCGGCGCAGGACGTCCTGGGCCGAGCGCATCCGCTGCCGCAGCGCGGCGCCCCAGTCGACGCCCTCGGGCGGCAGCGCGATCTCGGCGAACACCAGGTCGACGAGTTCGTCGAGCAGCGCCTCCTTGTCGGCGACGTGGTGGTAGAGCGACATCGCGCCGGCCCCGAGCGCGCGCGCGACGCGGCGCATGCTCAGGCCGTCCAGGCCGTCGCGGTCGGCGATCGCCAGTGCGGCGGCGAGCACCCGATCCTTGGTGAGCGGGGTGCGGGGCTGGCCCGTGGCGTCGGGGTCGGTCACCGTGGTCGTCCCTCCTCGAGCGCCCGGCGGCGCCCGCTTGACGCATGCTACGTCGAACCCCTATCGTACACCGTACGTCGTACATCGTACGAGTGTGACGCCGACCTGCCGACCCGTCCGCCGACCCACGCGCCGACCTAGGAGCCCCCGATGGAACCCCCCGCAACGTTCGCCCCTCCAGCTGGAGAACGACCCGCGCCGGAACCCCTACCGACGACCATGCGCGCCGTCGCCCAGGATCGCTACGGGCCCCCGACGCTGCTGTCGCCGAGACGTCTGCCGGTGCCGACGGTCGGCCCGCGGGATGTGCTGGTGCGGGTGCACGCCGCGGCGTTGCACCGGGGCGACGTCTTCACCATGGCGGGCCGGCCGTTCATGCTGCGTCTGGCGTTCGGGCTGCGGCGGCCCGGTCTCGGCGTGCCCGGCCGCGACCTCGCGGGGACCGTCGTGGCGGTCGGATCGCGTGTCGCGGACCTCGCGCCCGGCGACGAGGTCTTCGGCTGGACCGCCCGGGGATCACTGGCCGAATACGTTGCCGCGCCGGCCGATCACTTCGTGCGTCGGCCCGCGGGGGCCTCGATGGTGCAGGCGGCGGCGCTCGCGACCTCCGGGCTGACGGCTCTGCAGGCGTGCCGCGACGTGGCCCGAATCCGCCCGGGCCAGCGCGTGCTCATCGTCGGCGCCTCCGGCGGCGTCGGGCACCTCGCGGTGCAGATCGCCAAGTCGCTCGGGGCGCACGTCACGGCGGTGTGCAGCGCGGCCAACCTCGACTTCGTGCGTGCGCTCGGCGCCGACCGCGCGATCGACTACGCCAGCGAGGACGTGACCGAGGGCAACGACGTGTACGACGTGATCCTCGACAACGCCGATGCGCGCCCGCTGGCCGCCATGCGCCGCATCCTGACCCCCGACGGCACCCTCATCCCCAACGACGGCACGGGCGGCGGCCCGCTCCTGGGGCCGCTGCCGCGCATCCTCGTGACCCGGCTGCGCGACCAGTTCACGCGCCAGCGGCTGCGCCCCTACCTGTCGCTGGAGAAGCACGGCGACCTGGTCGCGTTGGCGGACCTCGTCGCCGCGGGGCGGTTGATGCCGGCGGTGGGGCGCGTGGTACCGCTCGCCGAGGCCGCCTCGGCGCTGGCCCAGGTGGCGACCGGCCACGCGCGCGGGAAGGTGGTCGTCGCCGTCGCCGACGGCGACGTTGGACGGCGGTCACGCCGACCTGCGGCAGCTTGAGCACCGGCCGGCGGCTACCCGCTCACAGGCGGTCGAGCCAAGCGTCGACCTGGCGCTGCGCCTCCTCCTGCGCGATCGCGTAACGCTCGCGGATCTTGCCGACGAGCTGGTCGCGTCGCCCCTCGACCTGCGCCAGGTCGTCGTCCGTGAGGCGACCCCACCGCGTCTTGAGGTGCCCCTTGAGTTGCTCCCAGCGTCCGGTGAGTTCTTCCCAGGTCATCCTGCACTTCCTCTCAGCGTTGGCGCGGCACGCCGACGAGCGTCAGCGCGCCGCCGGCGATACCGAACAGGATCAGCACGATCCCGATGGTGACGGGTCGTGGCATCAGGGTTCCTTGCGCTACCTCGAGACGAGTCGGACGATCAGCGACAGCAGGAACAGGACGAGGAACACGTAGAACAGCACGCGCGCGATCGTGGCTGCGCCCGCGGCGATGCCGCCGAATCCGAAGACCGCCGCGACGAGCGCGATCAGGAAGAACGCGATGGACCAGCGAAGCATGGATTCCTCCCTTCACGAAGGAACGGGGGCGTGGACTTACCCTAGCAGCGGTGATGTGGATCGTGTGTGGCGCAGGAGTCATGGCGCGATCATGCTCGTTGGTGACCTCGATCGGAGGCCGAGCACGCGTGCGAGGTCATTGTCATGTCAAAGCGAATCGTACCGCCGATGCGAGGCTCCTGGATGCCGCAGCCGCGTCGCCTGCGCCCTCAGGTGGGACGAAACGCCACGCGCGCCGCGTCGCGGAACTCGAGCGGCGTGCACGTGCCTTGGGGGCGCAGGACGTGGCGTACGTGCGCGTACCCGACACGGCCGCGTGCCAGGGCACCCCCATCCCGCACGACCGCGCGATCGTCTTCAGCGGCGAGATGGACCGCGAGCCCATCGCCACGATGCCGAGCTTCGACGCCCAGATCGAGGTGATCGACGGCTACCGGCGCCTCGCCCGCATCGCGAACGCGGTCGCCGCGTTCCGGCGCGCGCTGGGCATC
This sequence comes from uncultured bacterium, assembly GCA_964549045.1. Classification (GTDB taxonomy): domain Bacteria; phylum Deinococcota; class Deinococci; order Deinococcales; family Trueperaceae; genus JAABTL01. The sequence continues at coordinate 5,673 of CAZJUA010000204.1, forward strand.
TCGGCGTTCCCGGGCACCGCCCTGGGCGGCACCAGCGACGACGTGCAGCTCGGGGAGCTCGCGGGCCTCGGCGCGATCGGCTACCACGGCCTGCTCATCACGCCGGGCGAAGGCGCGCGCGTGCGCCTGGGGATCGTGTACGCCGACCTCGACGGCCTTCCTGAGCGCGTCGAGAACCCGCAGGCTTGGGTTCGGGACTTCTGCGCCATGTGCCGCACGTGCGTCCGGGGCTGTCCCGTCGGCGCCATCTACGACGCCCCCCAGGCCCGCGAGGCCAACCGCTACCAGACCATCGACCACGACGCCTGCCGCGACTGCTTCCTCGAGCTCTTCGGCTGCGGGGTGTGCCTCGCGGTGTGTCCCTTCAGCGAGGCGGGGTACCAGGCGATCCGGGAGCGGTTCCGCGGCAACCCGAGTGCGCCCAGGTTCGAGCTGGAGCGGGTGGCGGTCGTCTGAGCCCGCGATCACCCACGCGGATGCGCGCAGGCCCCTCGATCTGCCCACGCCAGACGTGGATCGCACCCGCGACCTGGGTCATCGGCGCGGCCCGAACGCGTGCGTCGCGGCGCCGCCTGACGCGCCGATTGCCAAGCACCGCACCGAACGGCCACAGTGGCGCATGGATCCAGGGGCGCTTCTGCTGGCCGAAGGCGGTCTCGAGACGTGGCTCGTCTACCACGAAGGGGTGACGCTCCCGCACTTCGCTGCCTTCGACCTGGTGCGGCGACCGGGCGGACGGGCGCTCCTCGAGCGCCACTACCGCTCGTTCGCCGAGTTGGGGGTGCGCGAAGGGGTGGGGGTGATCCTCGAGACCGCCACCTGGCGCGCCAGTTCCGACTGGGGCGCCCGCCTCGGCTACGACGCGCGCCAACTCGAGGCGCTGCACCACGAGCTGCTCGAGCTGCTCGTGGGCGTCCGCGCCGCGCTCCAGCCGAGCCCGGTGCCGATCCTCGTCGCCGGCTGCGTCAGGCCCCGATCGGACGCCTACGCGCCCTCCGTGCGCATGGGCGTCGACGAGGCCGCCGCGTACCACGGCGCGCAACTCGCCACCTTCGCCGCCATGCCGGTGGACCTGGTCGTGGCCTCCACGCTCGGGTACGTGGAGGAGGCGCTCGGCCTGGCCAGGGCGGCTGGGTCTCTGCCCGTGCCGCTGGTGCTCTCGTTCACGGTCGAGACGGACGGCCGGTTGCCGAGCGGCCAACGGGTGGGGGAGGCGATCGAGCAGGTCGACGCGGCCAGCGGTGACCGGGTCGCCTACTACATGATCAACTGCGCGCACCCCAGCCACGTCGCGCTCGAGCTCGAGCCCGACGCACCCTGGCTGGGCCGCTTACGCGGCTTGCGGGCCAACGCGTCGCCCAAGAGCCACGCCGAGCTCGACGCGGCGACGGCGCTGGACGAGGGCGACGCCGACGAGCTCGCGGCCGGCGCCGTTGCGCTCAGCTCGCGCCGACGCCGGCGGACGGGGTACCGAGCTAGCGGCCGCGCGGGACGCGGACCGCGGCGGGTGCCACGCGGATCTCTGTCGCGTGGGGCGTCACGCCTCCTCGACCAGCGGCGCGACCGCCTCGAGCGCCCGGCGCGCCCGCTCCGCGCGCTCGGGGTCCGCGTCCTGATCGCGAACGCGCGCGAACCACGCCGCCGCCGCGGCGAACGCGCCGCGCACCAGGGCGTCCTCGGCGGCGTCCAGGTAGTGCGGCAGGGCGCGCTCGAGGTCGCCCGCCTGCTCGTAGTGGTAGGCGATGCGGGCGGCCGGACCCTCGAGCTGGCCGAGCGCGGCGGCGACGCTGCGGTGCAGGTGCGTGCGGACGGCAGGCGGCGTCGCGCGTGACGCGGCCTCGTAGACGAGGTCGTGGCTGAACGCCAGACCCTCGAGCAGGCGTGCCCGCTCGAGGGCGGCCTGGGTGGTCGCCACGCGTGCCTCGTCCATCTCGAGGGTGGCCGCCGCCAACCGTGGCGTGGCGTCCGTCTGCGCGATGGCGAGCAGCCTCAGGAGGAGGAGCTCGCGCGCATCGAGGCGCCGGAAGCGTTCCTCGAACACCAGGGCGACGCGCTCGGGCCAGAGGTCGCGGAGCCTGGCCGCGTCGAGCGGGCCCTCCTCGGATTCGAGCAGGCTCTTGAGCGTCTCGACCACGAAGAGCGGGTTGCCGCCGGTGAAGCGGTGCATCGGCTCGGCGAGCGCCGGGGCGCCCTCGACCTCGGTGGACGCGAGCAGCCGGCCGACGGCCGGCGCGTCGAGGGGCGGCAGCTCGATGTGGATGGCGATGCCGCCGCGCACCAGGTCCGCCAGGAAGGCGTGGAACGCGTCCCCGACCTCGGCGGTGCGGAAGGTGCAGATCGCTCGCTGCCCCTTCCGCTCGGTGGCCACCGGCGTGACGTTGGCGAACATGTAGTTCGCCATCTCCAGGCTCGGGGGGTCGATGAACTGCCAGTCGTCGGCGACCCAGCAGTCCAGCCACGCGCCGCTCAGGATGAGGACCTCCGCGAGGGTGGCATAGAAGTAGTTCTTCTCGGCCAGCGTCGTCATCGGGGGCGGGGTCTCGTCGGCGAGGTCGGGCAGCAGCCGGGACAGCTCGCGGCGCATGACCGGCGTGAGTTCGATGCCCGGGCAGCCGTCCAGCACCGCGCGAAACGCGCGGGCCTGGCTCGCGTACGGTGCGGTCATGTCGCCGGGTCGCGCCGTGAACACGTTCCAACGCTGCCGCGGCACCTTCGAGGCGGCGAACTCGTGCATCAGCCGGGTCTTGCCGACGCCGGGGGGACCGGAGAGGTAGATGACCTGGCCGTTGGCCCAGGCTTCCTCCATCCGCTCCCACTCGCGTTCCCGTCCGGCCAACAGCGGGGGGCGATCGACCGTGACCGGGATCGGCCGGCGGACGTGGGTCGAGCGGTCGACCGCGGCGCGGGCGATGTCGCGTGCCAGCGCCGTGGTCTCGGGCAGCGGTCGCACGCCCAGTTCGCGCGCGATGCGCTCCTCGAAGCGCCGGAAGGCGTCCAAGGCGCCGGCCCGGTCGCCCGTGAGGTACGCGAGGCGCATGACCCGGCGGCAGGCGGTCTCCGACAGGGGGTCGAGCGAGAGCGCCTGGCGCGCGGCCTCGAGCGCCTCGCCGGGCCGCCCGTCGTGCTCGAGCGCGGCGGCCCGCTCGCCCCACGCGTCGAGGAGGTCCTCGCGCCGGCGCTCGCGCTGGAACATCAGCCACTCCTCGAACTCGGGCAGCTCCGAATAGTCGAACGACGCCAGCAGCGCGCCCTCGCCATGGTCGATGGTGAGACCGTCGGTGAGGGCCAGCGGATCGCCGCTCGTGAGGACCGGCGCCTGGCGCCGCAGCACGTGGAGCTCGTAGCGCAGGCTGTTGCGGGGGTCGCGGGCCGCGGGCCAGAGGAGATCGGCGAGGCGTTCGCGCGGGGTCGGGCCCGCCAACGCCAGCCACGCCAGCACGGCGGCCGTCTTGCGCCCGGGGTACGTCGAGTCGCCCGACGGCGAGCGGAGTGTCAAGGCGTCGTCGAGCACGAGCGTCCAACCCGCGGCGTCTCCGCCGCGGCGCTCGTTAGATGATGAGGGAGAACGCATGAAGATCTCCTCGATCGTAGCGCGATGACGCGACGCCCGTCGCAGGGCCCCAGCGCTCTGGCCGCGCGCCGGCCGAGGCTCGTTCGAGTGTGACCACAGTCTGTACAACCTTTGGCGACCTATCCTCTCCCTGCAAGAGGCGAGCCAGCCCCATCGGCATCGGACCACCATTCGGGGCCCACGGCCGAGGGCGGCTCCAAGGAGTTCGGTCGCGTGGAGGTGACCATGGATCTTCCGGTGTTGACACCAGGCCAGTTCGAACTGGTCTACAACGGCTTCTCCCTCGCCGTGGCGGCGATGGGAGCTGGCTTCCTGTACTTCGTGCTGTCGCGGGGTCAGGTGGCGCCCGCCTACCGGACCGCGCTCACGGTCTCGGCGCTGGTCGTGGCCATCGCCTTCTACCACTACCTGCGCATCTTCGAAGGGTGGGCCGCGTCCTACGTCCTGGAGGGCGGCCTGTACGTGCCTTCCGGCACGCCCTTCAACGACGCGTACCGCTACGTCGACTGGCTGCTGACGGTGCCGCTGCTCCTGACCGAGGCCGTGCTCGTGCTGCGGCTCAAGCAGGGTGCGGGCGGGATGATCGCCCGCCTGTCGGCCGCCGCAGTCCTCATGATCGTCACGGGCTACCCCGGCGAGGTCTCGTCCGACACCGCCACGCGCCTGCTCTGGGGCACGATCAGCACGATCCCCTTCATCTACATCCTCTACGTCCTGTGGGTCGAGCTCGGTCGCTCGCTCGCATCGCAGCCGGAGAAGGTGCGCGTCCTGGTGCGCAACCTGCGCCTGCTGCTGCTGGCGACCTGGGGCGTGTACCCGATCGCGTACCTGGCGCCCGTCCTCGGCTTCGACGGGGCCGGCGCGGTCGTCGCGATCCAGACCGGCTACACGATCGCCGACATCCTCGCCAAGCCCTTCTTCGGCGCCCTGATCGTGTGGATCGCCATCGAGAAGTCGCGTGCCGACGGCTGGTCGCCGAGCGACGCCAAGGCGGTCGCGCCCGCCAAGGCTTGATCGCGTCGCGCCCAACCATGAGGGTCGAGGCCCGCCCCCCACCCGGGGGGGTGGAGCCCCGCCACACGGCGGGGCTCGATGCCGTGGGTGCGAGGGGCACCGCGGCGACGCTCACCGTTCGCGCCCGCGCGGCGGCGCGGTTGGCGGCGCCGGTCACGCTCGCCGGCACCGCCGCGGCCCTCGCCCTGCTCGCCTGGACCGCCATCGCGCCGGAGAGTGCCGCAGGCGCCGCCTTCGTCCCGCTCCTGGTGGGGATGGTCTTCCTCGGCCTGCCGCACGGCGCGCTCGACCACCTCGTGCCGGCGCGCATGGGGGTCGCTTGGGGGCGTCGTCCCTCCACCCTGGCCCTGTTCCTCGCCGGCTACGTCGGCCTCGCCGGCGCCTTCCTGTGGCTCTGGACGGCGGCGCCGGCGCTGGCGTTCGGCGGCTTCCTCGTCGCCACCGTCTGGCACTGGGGTCAGGGCGACGTCGACTTCTTGGAGCGCTTCCTCGGACGCCGTCGCGGTGGCCGCATCGACCACGCGGCCGCGGTCGTGCTGCGGGGCGCGCTGCCGGTCGCGGTCCCCGTGCTCGTCCAGACGGAGGTGGCCGAGGGTCTGTTCGCGACGGCGGCGGTCGCCACGGGGGCGGTCGCCGTCGGCGGCCTCGGCCTGGGCGCCCCGGCGGTGGGCTGGGGGCTCGGCGGTGCGTTGCTCGCGTTGGCCGGCGTCTACCTGGCCGGGTTGGGCCGTGCCTGGCGGGGTTGGCCGGGCCGTGCCCTGGACGTCGGCGAGCTGCTGCTGCTCGTGGCGCTGTTCGCCTGGGTGCCCGCCTACCTTGCGATCGGCACGTACTTCATCGCGTGGCACTCGCTCCGCCACCTCGCGCGCCTGCTGCTGCTGCGCGACGTCGACGCCCGTGCGCTCGCCACCGGTGATCTGCGCGGCCCGGTCGTGCGGCTCTCGCGGGACCTGGCTCCGATCACGCTGCTCGCCCTGGCGTTTCTCGCGGCGCTCACCGCCTGGTCGGGTCCGCGCGTCGGTGGCGTGGAGGGGTTCGTGGCCCTCTACCTGGTGTGGATCAGCGCGCTGACCATGCCGCACCTGGTGCTCGTCGCGTGGATGGACGTTGGGCAGGGCCGGCCCGGTGCCGGCGAGCAACCGTGACACACACGGGTGTCGTGTGCGTCCGAGAGCGAGGGTGTCCCGCCGTGTCCGGCCGGTATGGCGGCCACGACCAGAGCTAACGCGCCTCGTGCGCCACAGGCGATGCCTGTGGCGCGTCGAGGCCTGCTCGCCAGACCAGCGCCACGAGCACGACCGCGCCACCCAGCACCACCACCACGACCCACACCACCGCGAGCCCCGACGCCTCGGCGGCCGCCCCGAGGGCGAGCGTCGCCGCCACCCCGCCCACGTACGCGGCCAGCGAGTGCACCGACAACATCGTCGCCCGCTCGCCGCTCGCCACGCGGTCGTGGAACGCGGCGGCGAGCGCGGGGTTCGCGAACCCCAGGCCCAGGTAGGCGAGCCAGGCGCCGGCGGCGGCGAGGACGACGGTGACGAGCGAGGGGGCCGGGCCCGCGACGTCGAGGGCGATGAGGCCGGCGCCTACGGCGATCACGACGGCCCCTTGGGCCACGCGGGCGAGGGGCACGCGCGAGGGCACTGCGGCGAAGCGGGCGGCGAGGGCTTGCCCGGCGGCCGTCGCGCCGAAGGCGACGGTCATCACGGTCCCGAGCACCATGCTGATGCCCTCCGGACCCCAGCGCACGCGCAACTCGGCCGGCAGGAACGACTCGAAGCTCATGACGACCGCACCGAGGGCCGCCCCGATCGCCAGGAGCGGCACGAGGGCGGGATCCCGTGCGAGGGCGTCGATGGCGACGCGGGCGACCCGGTCGGGTCGCGCGGCGCGGCGGGCCGCATGCTTCGCCTCGCGCGTGGTCGCCCGCACCTCCGGCAGCCGCGACGTGACCGCGAGCGACGCGAGCCACAGCGTCACCGACGCCGCGTACGCGACCTGCAGGGCGCCGACCTCGCCCGGCGCCGCGATGCCGAGGAGCGGCGCGGCGAGCGGCAACGCGCCGCCGACGAGGGTGCCGCCCGCGAGCACGAGCGACTGGATCGTGCCCGCCCGGGCGAGCGGTACCTGGAGGTCGCCGTCCGGGTCGCGCGCGCGTCGCGCGTCGACGTACCACGCCTCCAGGGCGCCCGAGCCCAGGGCCCGCGCTGCGCCGCCGAGGGCGGCAGCGGCCAGCAGGCCGGGGAGCCCGGGGGCCAGCATGAAGGCGAGGTGCGCGAGCAGTGCGCAGGCGTCGGCGACGAGGGTCACGCGGACGCGACCGAAGGCGTCGGCGAGGCCCCCCGTGGGGACCTCCAGCGCGGCGGCGACCGCGCCGAAGGTGGCCATCACCAGGGCGACCTGCGTCAGGTCGAGGCCGCGCGCCAGCAACAGCGGCACCAGCACGGGCAGCGCCAACACCGTCGCCGCCCAACGCAGCGCCAGGCTTCGGTGGTAGGCGGCGGCGAGCATGTCCGTGGTGGTCATGCCCCCACGGTGCGCGCTACCCTACCGGAGATGACACACCCCGTCTCCGGTAGAGCCGCCGACCTCGGCGGCGCCCACCGCGTCGACGATCCGGAGGCCGCGAAGCTGCTCGTGGATGAGGCCTTCCGCACCGTCCTGGGTGCGTTCATCGAGTGCGAGCGCAGCGTCGGCGAGGCGGCCGAGGAGCTACGCCTCGGCCTCGACGCCACGCTCTACCGCGTGCGGCGGATGCACCGCGCGGGCCTCCTGGTCCACAGCGGCACGCGGCCCCGCGCCGGCCGGCCGGTGAAGCTCTACCGCGCGGCCCACGACGCGTTCTTCGTCCCCTTCGAGGCGCTGCCGTACGCCGACCTCGAGGAGACCTTCCTCGAGCTCCACCTCGCCCACGCGCGGGTGATGGCCAAGGCGGCCGCCCGCGCGTTGCGCGACTCGGCGTGGTCCGGGTACCGCATCGAGCGCGGCGACGACGGTCAGCTCTGGATGCGCGGCGGGCGTGCCGACGGCGCCACCTTCGACAGCGCGGCCGACGCCGCGGGCCCGGCCGACGCGATGGTCGAGCTCCGGCTCGCGCCCGACGACGCCGAGCGCCTCAACCGGGAGTTCGTCGCCCTCATCGAGCGCTACGTCGCGCTGGACCGTTCCGACGAGGGTCCCGCGAACCGCATGGTGACGTTCGCGAGCGTGCCGCTCGAAGCCGACCGCTGAGCCGGGGGCCCGCGCGGGTGCCGGGCGTCCGCCCGCCACGGCCTGAACGTGGATCGCGCTTGCGCCGGCGTACCCTGGACGTGTGACCGTTCCCGCCGGCGCCGCGCGCGCCGGCCGACCGACCTCGCGCCCCGACCGTGGAGGTGCCGCATGACCGACCGCAGCGATCGCCCCGACCCGCAACTGCCCGACGAACCCCGCGTCCACGACGACGAGGGCCTCTACCCCTCCGGCGAGGGCGTGTCCGAGACCCCCATCCACGCGACCTACGAGCCGATCGCCCTGCGCAACGAGCTGGCGCGCCAACTCGAGGACGTCGTCGCGGCCGCGCGGGCGTGGGCGCGCGCCGAGGACACGACCGAGGCGCTCGCCATCGCCGACGCGCTGGCCGAGATCTACGACCGCGTGGGCATGCCGAGCGAGGACGAGACGAACGTCAGCTGATGCGGGCGGCCGATGCGGCCGCGGCGTCTCACGTCCCCAGGCCACCGAGCAGCACCGTGAGCACGCCGCCCGCGCTCGCCACCGTCCCCCGCGGTCCCGTCTTGCGCTCGCGCCTCAAGAGCCCCGAAGGAGGCGCTCGACCCGCGTCAGGCTCGCCTCGTCCGCGAGCAGCAGGAGCCGGTCGCCGTCGAGGACGTGGGTGGCGCCGCGGGGCACGAGGAAGCGGCCGCCGCGGCTGATGAGGACCACGAGGACGGGATCGGGCAACGGGAGCTCGAGGATCTTCTTGCCGACCACGGGCGAGCCGGCCGGTACGACGATCTCGACGAGGTCGCTGTCGAGGTCGGTCGTCTGCTCGAACTCGAGCGGGTAGCGCGGCTTCTGGCGCTGGGGCTCGTCGACGCGGAGCAGCCGCGCGACCCACGGGATCGTCGGCCCCTGCAGCAAGACGGAGAGCACCACGATGAAGAAGACGACGTCGAACAGCGGCCCCGCGTCCGGCACGCCCTGCACCAGCGGGTAGGTGGCGAGGATGATGGGCACCGCGCCCCGCAGCCCGACCCAGGAGACCAGGGCGGTCTCGCGGGTCGTGAGCCGCGAGAGCCGCAGGGTCGCGAAGACGCTCAGCGGCCGGGCGACGAAGATGAGGACGAGCGCCAGCACGAACCCCGCCGGTGCGATCGCCACGAGGTCGCTCGGGAACACCAGCAGGCCGAGGGTGAGGAACATGGTGATCTGCATCAGCCACGCGAGGCCGTCGTGGAAGCGCATGATGCTGCGCTTGTGGATGAAGTGCCGGTTCCCCATGACGAGGCCCGCGAGGTACACGGCCAGGAAGCCGTTGCCGCCGACGAGCGTGGCGATGCCGTACACCAACGCGACGAGCGCGAGGGTGAACACCGGGTAGAGACCGTCGTAGCCGAGTTCGAGGCGGTTGATCGCCGACACCGCCAGCCACCCGATGCCGGCGCCCAGGATCGCCCCGAAGAGCATCTGCTGCGCGAACATGGGGAGCAGGCTGGCGGCCGTCGCGTCCGGCTCGACGATCAACGTGATGAGGCCGATCGTCAGGAAGACGGCCATCGGGTCGTTGCTGCCGGACTCGAGCTCGAGCACCCGCCGCAGCCGCTCCTTCAGCCCTACGCCCCGGGAGCGCATGACCGAGAACACCGCCGCCGCGTCCGTGCTCGAGACGATGGCGCCGAGCAGGAGCCCATGCAGCAGCGGCAGGCCGAGCACGAGCATGCTGGCGACGCCCATCGTGACGGACGTGAGGACCACGGCGACGGTCGCGAGCGCGACGCCCGGGCCCAGGACCGGGCGCACGGCGCGCCAGTCGGTGTCGAGGCCGCCCGAGAACAGGATGTAGGCCAGCGCGACGATGCCGAGGCTCTGCGCCAGGAGCGGGTCCTCGAACTCGATCCCGCCGATCCCCTCGGACCCGGCGAGCACGCCCACGAGCAGGAACAGGATGAGCGCCGGCAACCCGACGCGACCAGACAGCTTGCTCGCCACGATGCTCAGCACGACGAGCGCGCCGGCCCCGACGAGCAGCTGTTCGAGCGGCAGGTTCACGTGCTGGCACCCCCTCGCATGGCGCGCGGGCGACCGTTCGTCGCCGTGGCCGGCGACTTCCGGACGAAGGCGCCCCAGCGATCGTACCCGTCGCGTTCTCGGCGGCGTTCGCCGTAGGCTGCGGGCACGGAGGTCCCACCATGCACGAAGCCTGGCGTTCGATCGTCGGCGCCGCGCTGGACGCGCGCGAGGCGCACGTGCCCTTCCACCGCGCGGTCGCCGACCTGGCGCCGGAGCTGCGCGGCCGCCGGACCGAGGGCCTCCCGCACTCGGCCTGGGAGCTGGTCGAGCACGTGCGCTTCGCGCAGGCCGACCTGATCGCGTACCTGGAGGACCCGGCGTACGCCGCGCCGGCGTGGCCCGACGACTACTGGCCGCCGACGCCCGAACCGGCGAACGAGGCCGCGTGGGACGAGGCGGTCGCCGCGGTGGAGGCGGGGCGCGAGCGGCTCAAGTCGCTCCTCTTCGAGCTGCTCGATCCCGCCGCGACGATCCCGTGGGGCGGATCGCACACGTACCTGCGGACGATCCTCCTGGCGCTGGACCACGAGGCCTACCACGTGGGGCAGGTCGTGCAGGTGCGGCGGTTGCTGGGGGCGTGGGCGGGGTAGGGGGCGACGCGCCGCCCATGGACGCCATCGTCGCCTCCGGCCTCGCCGCGGTTGCGCTCGTGGTCTCCTTCCTCGTCGACCGCGGGATCGCGCTGCGGCGCTTCCTGGCGCTGCTGCCGTCCTTCCTGACCATGGTCGCCGCGGTCGCGCTCGTGCTCGCGGTCGTGCCCGAGGCGTCGATCGCGCGCTCGTTGGGCAGCGACAACCGTTGGCTCGCGACGATCGCGGGCGCGCTCGCCGGCTCCGTCGCCCTCATGCCCGGCTTCGTCGGCTTTCCGCTCGCCGGCATCCTGCTGGGACGCGGCGTCGGCGTCATGGCGATCGCCGCCTTCACCACGACGCTGATGATGGTGGGCGTGCTGACCTACCCGATCGAGCGGCGCGTGCTGGGCCACCGCGTCACGCTGCTCCGCAACGCGCTCAGCTTCGTCGTGGCGCTGATCGTCGCCCTGGCGATGGGTGTCTACTTCGGGGAGTTTCCGTGAGGCGGATGCGTCACGCGCTGCCGTGGCTCCTGGGTGCCGTCGCGGTGGCGGTCGCGGTGGCCGCCGCCCTCGGCGCGCCGGTGGCCGTCCGCGCGGCCGCGGGCTTCGTGTCGTTCGGTCGCGACATGGCGACGGTTCTGCCGGCCGCCTTCGTGGCCATCGGGCTGTTCGAGGTGTGGGTTCCCAGGGCGGCGGTGGAGCGCCACCTCGGGCGTCGCGACCGACGCTGGGCGCAGTGGTTCTGGATGGTGCTGCTGGCGGGCACGAGCGTGGGGGGCTTGTACGTCGCGCTGCCGGTGGCCGCCAGCCTGTGCGGCAAGGGGGCGCGGCTAGGGCTCGTGCTGACCTACCTCGGCCTGGCCGGGGTCTGCCGCGTGCCGATGGCGCTCTTCGAGGCGTCGTTCCTCGGCCCGGCGTTCACCGTCGTTCGCTTCGCCGTGTCGCTGCCGCTGGTGATCCTCGTCTCCGAGCTGCTCGGTGCGTGGCTGGAGCGGCGCGGGTACGCGATGCCGGGGGCG
>CAZJUA010000205.1:0-2655 GCA_964549045.1 uncultured bacterium
GCGGCCCGCGGCCGGCCGCCGCGGCGGCGGCGCGCGCGGCCGGGCGGGGGGCGGCGCGAGCGGGTCCCGGCGGCTCGTAGGCGGCGGGCGGCGCGACCACGATGGCGCCGCCGCGTTCGTCGACGCGCACGACCGTGCCGAGGCGCAGCCCGCGGTGGCGGGGCGCGCGTCCGCGCACGGCGACCTGATGATCGGTGCCGGCGATGAACCACGGGCCCAGGCCGCGCGAGTAGACCTGCTCGAGGTCGCGCAGGAGGTCGGGGTCGGACGCGGGGTCGGTGGCGGGTCCGGCGGCTGCGTCGGCGGAATCGGCGCCCGCTGCCGGGCGCGCGCCCCAGGCGGCGTCGATCGCCGACCGGTACGCGTGCGTGGTGAGCGCCACGTAGTCGGCGTCCTTGTAGCGGCCCTCGATCTTGAAGGCGTCGATGCCGATGTCGATGAGCTCGGGCACCTGCGCGAGCGCCATGAGGTCGCCGGGCGAGAGCAGGTAGCGCTCGTCGAGCAGCGCGTGCGGCGCGCCGTCGACCACCAGGTCGTACGCGAGGCGGCACGCCTGGGCGCACTGGCCGCGGTTGGCCGAGCGTCCGCCCCAGGCCTCGCTGCTGAAGCACTGCCCCGAGTAGCTGACGCACAGCGCGCCGTGGACGAAGACCTCGAGCTCGACGTCGGTGGCCGCGCGGATGCGGCCCAGGTCGGCCAGCGACAGCTCGCGGCCCAGGACCACCCGGCGGGCGCCGTGGGCGGCGGCGAAGGCGACCCCCTGGGCGCTGGTGACGGACATCTGGGTGGAGCCGTGCACCGCCAGACCGGGGACGGCCTCGCGGGCGAGGCGCGCCACGCCCACGTCCTGCACGATGACGGCGTCCGCGCCGGCCTCCGCGATCGCCACGAGCGCCCGTTCGGCGGCGTCGAGCTCGTGGTCGAACACCAGCGTGTTGAAGGTGACGAAGCCGCGGACGCCCCGCTCGTGCAGCGTCGCCATCGCCTCGGGGAGCTCGTCGAGGGTGAAGCCGACCTTGGCGCGCGCGCTGAAGTGGTTCAGGCCGAAGTAGACGGCGTCGGCACCCGCCTCGATGGCGGCCCGCAGCTGCGGCCAGTGGCCGGCGGGGCTCATGAGCTCGGGGGGGCGGGCGCGGCGCGTCATCGGAGGCGCATCGTAGCCTGCCGTCGGCGCGCGAGGGCGCGTTGGGGTGCGGAACCGCGGGTGGGCAGTCTGGCCTCACCCCGCCGCGGGATCCGCCAGCAAGACCACGAACGCACGCGGCGTCATCACTGCGGAGAAGCTCGGCGGGCGCTCGACGAGCAGTCGGTCGCCGGTGACGAGGATGGCGTCGTCGACCGATCGCAGCAGTTCCCAAAGGTGGTCGTCGCCAGGGTCCGGTGCCGCAGGGTCAGGCGCCGACGCAACGGCCGGCGCCAGCACGTTCGCATCGCCTGCAACCGCTGGCGGGTCGCGCCACGAGCCCATAACGGTGACCTCGGTCAACAACTCGTCGACCTCGGCCACCGCGAGCCCGTGCAGCCGCTGGATGCGCGGTCGCAGGAGAACCTCGCGGTACTCCGCCACGAGTCGCGACGACAGGAGGAGCGGGAAGCGACCGCTCAGCATGCCGTCGACGATGACCGACAGCGGCGACGTCGGATCGTGGGTCAGCAGGCCGCTCACCAGCACGTTGGTGTCGACGACGACGTACTGCCGCATCAACCTCGTGCCTTGCGAACCTCATCCAGAGCGAGCGCCAGGGCGGCATCGTCCTCCATGGCGGCATGCGCGCGTGCTCGCGCCACGAGCGCCTCCGCGGACTCGCGCGTCTTGACGCCGTACGCCTCGAGGCTCTCGTCGATCAACGCGGTGATCGACGTGTGGCGCCGGGCCGCGGCCTCCTTGAGGGCGCGGTGGCGCTCGTCGGTCAAGGTGATGGTCAGCCTTGGCATGGTTGCGACCTCCGGTGCGGATGCACCAACTCACCATATCACCATGCCGCGCCCGGGGGGCGACCGACCTTGGCCCGCGGAAGACCCGCCCGCGCCGTTGGCTCAACCTGCGCTCGTGCGATCGCGCCCGCAGCCACACGTCGCCGGTGGCAACGCCAAGCCGTCGCGCTGGTAGATGGCGATCACATCCTCGACGATCCGCGTCAGCTCCACGAAGACGGCGATCTCGTCATCACGTTGGCAACCGTCGATCAATCCCGGCGCCGTCCCCACGAAGCACGGGTCCTCTTCCGACCACTCGACGACCTTCGTGTAGCGGGCCGATGGGATGACGGCGCCACTCCTTCACGGCCGAGCCCCTCACCGCCCGAAGACGTTCGGCAGCTCCTCCATCGTGACGAGCACCTCGCGCGGCTTGCTCTTGTTGTAGGGTCCGACGACACCAAGGTACTCGAGCGAGTCCATCAGCTTGCCTGCGCGCGCGTGCCCGACCCCCAGACGCCGCTGCAACCGCGAGACGCTCGCCTCGCCCTCGGCGATCACCAGCTCGGCGGCGGCGAGCAGCTTGTCGTCGTTCCAGTTGACGAGTCCGCTGGCGGTCGAGGCGTCGGGCAACGCGGGCTCGAAGTCCGCCCCGGAGTTGGTGAGCGCGGGGGGGGAGGCGAGCGTCTCGCGCGTGGAGCGGCGCCTGCAGGTCGGTCACGCGCGCGCGGGCAAGCT
>CAZJUA010000206.1:0-2602 GCA_964549045.1 uncultured bacterium
GCCCGAGCGCGTGGTCGTGAACATCGGCGACCTGAGCTTCGCCGAGGGCGCGATGGTCGAACCGGTCGCCTGCGTGGCGTGGGGCCTGAAGCGCCTGCGTCTCGAGCCCGGCTCGCGCGCCCTGCTGTTCGGCGCCGGCCCGATGGGCTGCCAGCTCATCCAGGCCCTCAAGGGGGCAGGGGCCAGCGCCGTCGCGGTCGTCGACGTGGCGCCCTCGCGCCTGACCATGGCCCGACGCCTCGGCGCGGATCTCACGCTGCTGCCCGACGAGTTGCCCGCCGCGCGCGACCTGGCGCCACTCGGCTTCGAGCTGGTCGTCGACGCCACGGGCGTGCCAGCCGTGATCGAGGGCGCGCTCGCGCACGCCCGCCCCGGCGGCACCCTGTGGGTGTTCGGCGTCGCCCCGGGCGACGCGCGCGTCGGCGTCTCACCGTACGAGCTCTTCCGCCGCGACCTGTCGATCGTCGGCTCCTTCGCCATCAACCAGACGGTGCCGGCCGCGGTGGCGATGGTCCGCAGCGGCGCCATCGACGTCGCGCCGCTTGTCTCCCACGTGCTCGACATCGAGCGCTTCGAGGAGGGGCTGGAGATCGCGATGCACGACCCCGAGCGCATGAAGGTCCAGTTCACGTTCGACAGCGAGGGCGAGGCCGGCACATGAGCGGACCCGTGTCCTACCGCCGCGTCGTCGTCGACGCCCCCGAGCACCTGCGCGTCGAGACCGCCAGCCTGCCGACCGAGGTGCCGGCCGGCCACGCCCGGCTGCGGCCGGCCGCCATCGGCATCTGCGGCTCCGACCTGCACGTGCTGGGCGGGCACCACCCGTTCGTCAGCTACCCGGTCCATCCGGGGCACGAGGTCGTCGGCGAGGTGGTCGCCGTCGGTGGCGGCGTCGACCCCGCGTGGGTCGGCAGGGCCGTGGCCCTCGAGCCCTCGCTGGCCTGCGGCGTCTGCCGCACCTGCCGCCGCGGCAAGTACCACCTGTGCGAGGACCTGCGGGTGATGGGCTTCCAGGCGCCCGGCGCGATGGGCGAGCTGGCCGACGTGCCCCTCGACCGGCTCCACCCGCTGCCCGACGGGATGCCCGCCGAGCACGGCGCGCTGGTGGAGCCGCTGGCGGTCGCCACCCACGCGTTGCGGCTCACCGGCGACGTCGCCGGCTGCGACGTCGTCGTGCTCGGCGCCGGCACGATCGGCCTCACCTGCGCCGTGGTGGCCCGCGAGGACGGCGCCAACGTGCGGGTCGTCGACACCGACGACGCCCGTCGACGGGTCGCCGCCGAACGCTTCGGCTTCGAGGTGGCGTCCACGGTCGGCGAGCAGGCCTTCGACGTCGCGCTGGAGTGCGTCGGCAACGAGCCCGCCCTGCGCAGCGCGATCGCCGCGGTGGTCAAGGCCGGGACGGTGATGGTCATCGGCGTCCATGGGCACGACCCGGCCATCCAGGCAGGCTGGGTGCAGGACCGCGAGTTGCGCCTGCAGGGCACCCTGATGTACCAGACCGAGGACGTGCAGCGGGCGATCGAGCTGCTCGCCGACGGGCGCGTGGACGCCGGCGCCTGGATCGACGCCCGCGTGCCGCTCGAGGAGGCCCAGCGCGGCTACGACCTCGCGCGCGCGGGCGGCGCGACGCTGAAGGTGCTGCTGGTCCCCTGACGGACGTCGGCGCGGACGTAACTTGCAGATCTCGTTGGCATTGACAAGTCATCTTGTCACGGCGTATCCTGGCCCCATGCCGGTCACCTACGCCTCGCTCACGGCCCGCGACCGCGACTGGAGCCTCGACGACTTCGTCGCGGAGGTGAACCGACTGCTGCCCGAGGTCGTCCCCGGCGACGCGGTGGCGCGCGGCAAGCTCGAGATCAACCCGCGCCTGGTGCGCCACTACACGACCGAGGGCGTGCTGCCCAAGCCGCTCAAGGAGGGCGTGGAGGCACGCTACGACAGCGACCACCTCGTGCGCGCCCTGGCGCTGCGGCGGCTGCTGGCCGAGGGCTACCCGAGCTCGCTCGCGGGCCAGTTCCTCCAGCGTCACGACCGCGAGCGCCTCGCGCGCTTCCTGCTCGGCGAACTGCGCCCCGACCTCGACCTCGCCCCGGGTGGGCCGGCGGTCGTCGACGCACCGATCGCTCCCAGCGGGGCCGCGCTGGAGCGCCTGGCCGTGATGCGGGCCCGGGCGGGGTTGCCCCCGCTGCGGCCGACCGGCGCGGCCGCCGAGCGATCGCCCGCAGATGCACCCGACCTGCGCGCGCCGCCGCGGTCGCCGGCCGCCTCGCCGCCCGCGGACGAGAGCGACGGCGACCACGTCGACGCGGCGCGGCTCCGCGGGGCCGCCGCGGCCCCGCCGCTGCCCACCGACCGCGGCGTCGCCTGGACCCGCTACCCCCTGCTGGACGGCATCGAGCTCCACGTGCGCGACGACTTCGTCGACCCCGCCACCCCGGCCGCCTGGAACGCTCTGCGCGACGCCCTGCTCGCGCGACTCGAGGCGATCGCCCTGGAGCGCACCCTCCGCCGCCGCTGAGTCCCGTCCCCCACGGCCTCGACGCCCGATCCGGCGCCCGAGCCCCCACCCACCGAGCCCCACCCCACCGGCGTCCTG
>CAZJUA010000207.1:0-12352 GCA_964549045.1 uncultured bacterium
CGCGGGGGTAGGGGCGGGGCTGGGCGGTCGAGCGGTGGGTGTCAGGGCCTACGACCGCCGGCCGGCGACCCGTTCCATGCGCAGCAGCAGCGTGGAGGACGGCGCCACCTTCCCGTTGGCATAGGTCGACAGCCGCGAAGGGGAGGTGCCGATCGCCTCGGCGAACGCGGCGCGCGACAGGCCCGATGCCTCGACGAAGCCACGGACGCGACGTCCGACCTCCGTGCGCTCGGTCGCCTCGGCGTCGGCGCGCGCTCGGGCGAGTGCGCGCTCGAGCAGGACGGCCGTGCCGTAGGGCCGGCTCGCAGCGAGCGCGTCCTCCAGCCTGCGCGCGACGGGTCCCCAGGGGTCGGCGCGGACGGCGGCCACGATGCGGCGCCAATCGCCGAGCAGGCCTCGCTCGAGCGCGGCGAGCACGCCCTCCGTGGGCCAGGACTCGACGGGCGCCTCGGGGGTGACGTCGAGGTGGCGGAAGCGCAGTGTCACGGGGTGTCCATTGCCGGCGTGAGCATGCGGTCGGCCAGCGCCCCGCAGACCGCGACGACGGCCTTCCAATCGTGCCAGCGGGCGTCGAGTCGCTTGTAGCGGCGAAGCTCTCGGGTGGTGCGCGCGTCACGCGGCCGCGGCTCGGCCAGCTGCCGGGCGACCTGGGTGGCGACGCCGTCGCCCTCGCCTCGTTGATCCTGGTAGTAAACGTCGATCGAGGCCAGCACGCGTGCGGCGCGATCGAGTCCCATCCGGTCCGCGAGGGCGGCGACGTCGAGGTAGTCGCGCGTCTGGTTCCGTCGCACGATCAGGAACGCCTTGACGCGCAGCGTCTCGTCGAGGGTGGGCACCGTCAGGGTGCGGCCGGAGGGCAGCGTGACCACCTCGGTCTCCAGCGGTCGCTGCCGAATCATCTGGCGCACGCCGGCCTCGATGTCGCCCAGCTCGCCGAGGATGATCTTGCCGGGCGTGACGCGGTTCGTCACCCAACCATCGGTGGCCTCGATGGCCTCGAGCACCAGGTCGAACCGCTCCGTGAGGTCCGGGAGGACGTGGTCGTGGTCGAAGGAATCGCGGTGGCCCGCGTGCCACGCGGCCGCCGAGCCCCCCACCAGGACGGCGTCCGGTACCACCTGCTGGAGGCGGGCCGCCGATTCGAGGACGGCGGCGAGCGAGGGGCTAACGTCGTCCATCGCGGCAAGGTTATCACATCTGATCATCGGCCGTGCGCCCGCGCGTCGGCCCCCGCCCCGGTCGCCCGCCCTCTAGCCCACGGCGTATCCTGCGGCAGGAGGCCCCGATGGCCATCGCCGAACTGCCCCGCCCGGAGCTGCGCGACCTGGCCCGCGGCGTGATCGACGACCCGACGCTGAGCTACCGCCAGCGCGTCCAGCGCCTCGCGGGGCTGGCCGAGAGCGCGCTGGAGATGCCCGACGTCAGCGCCGCCTGCCGCCAGGCGCTCGAGGAGCGCGTCGTCTGCGACATGTTCGAGGGGAACGCCCCCTATCGCCCGCGCTACCTGCTCCCCGACTACGCGCGTGCCCTGCAACGGGGCTCCGCCTACCTCGAGCTGCCGCCCCCCGCCGACCTGCACGAGGCGCTGTGGTTCCTGGCCTCGATGTACGCCCAGGTGCCGTCGATCACCGGCTACCCCGTCTACCTGGGGGACCTCGACACGGTGCTCGCGCCCTACGTCGAGGGCTGGAGCGCGGACGACCTCGTCCCCGTGCTGCGGCCCTTCTGGCGCGCGCTCGATCGCATGCTGCCCGACGCCTTCGTGCACACCAACCTCGGCCCCCACGACACGCCGTTCGCCCGCGCCGTCCTGCGGCTCGAGCGCGAGCTGCTGCAGGTGGTGCCCAACCTGACGCTGAAGGTGCACCCCGAACTCACCCCGGACGACCTCCTGCTCGACGCGGTCCACACCGTGTTCGCCTGCGCCAAGCCGCACTTCGTCAACCACCCGATGATGGTCGGCGACCTCGGCGACGACTACGGCGTCGTCAGCTGCTACAACTCGCTGAAGATCGGCGGCGGCTCGCACACGATGGTGCGGCTCGACCTCAGCGCCGTCGCGCGGCGCCACCGCGGCCCCACCGAGGGCTTCTTCGCCGACACCCTGCCGCGCTACGTCGAGCTCACGGCCGAGCTCATGGAGGCGCGCATCCGCCACCTGGTCGCGCGCGCGCGCTTCTTCGAGCACGACTGGCTGGTGCGCGAGGGGCTCCTGTCGCTCGATCGCTTCTCCGCCATGTTCGGTCTCTACGGCCTCGCCGAGGCGGTCGACGAGCTCATGGCCCGCGACGGCCACCCCGGCCGCTACGGGCACGACGAGGCCGCCAACGCGCTCTCGTACCGCATCACCCGCGCGGTCGCCGCGCAGGTCGCGGAGCGGCCCCTGCCGCACTGCGAGGGCTTCGGCGGGCGCGCCCTGCTGCACGCCCAGTCGGGCATCGACAGCGACGTCGGCATCACGGCCGGCACCCGCATCCCGATCGGCCGCGAGCCCGCCCTCTACCCGCACCTGCGCGCGGTGGCGCCGCACCACGAACTGTTCGCCTCCGGCGTCTCCGACATCCTGCACTTCGACGAGACCGCGACGCGCAACCCCGAGGCGGTCGTCGACGTCATCCGCGGCGCCTTCGCCGAGGGCATGCGCGACGTCACCTTCAACCTCGACAGCAACGACTTCATCCGCATCACCGGCTACCTGGTGCGCAAGAGCGACCTGGCGCGCATCGACGAGGGCGCCCGCCACGGCAGCACCTTCCTCGGCGCCGGCAGCGAGGCCGAGGCCCACTGCACCCAGCGCGCGACCAAGCGCGTCGTCGCGCACGAGCGGCTCGCCGGGGCGGAGCGGCAAGCCGACTCGTGATCGAAGGGTTCGTCCGCCAGCCTGCGGACACGGCCCCCGACGCGGGTCCCGGCGCCACCCGCGGCCTGGTGTCCGGCACGATCCCCTTCTCGTCGGTCGACGGCCCGGGGAACCGCTTCGTCGCCTTCCTGCAGGGCTGCAACTTCGACTGCATCGCCTGCCACAACCCGTACACGATCCACGTCTGCCACCACTGCGGTGAGTGCGTCGACGCCTGCGCCAGCGGGGCGTTGACCTTCGACGGCGCCGAGGTCTCCTGGGACGCGAACGCCTGCACCGGCTGCGACGACTGCATCCGGGCGTGCCGCTTCGACAGCACGCCGAAGGCGCGCACGCTGTCGGTCGACGAGCTCGTCGAGGCGGTGCGCGGGCCGGCGCCCTTCCTCTCCGGCGTCACGGTCTCCGGTGGCGAGGCGACGCTACAGGCGGCCTTCGTGCGCGACTTCTTCGCGACGCTCAAGGCGGACCCGCGCCTCGGCCGGCTCACCTGCTTCGTCGACAGCAACGGCGCCGCGCCCGCCGACGTATGGGACGACCTCGACCCCGTGATGGACGGCGCGATGATCGACCTCAAGGCGTTCGACGACGACGTCCACCGGCGGATGACGGGGCAGCCCAACGCGCCCGTCCTGCGCTCGATCGAGCGCCTCGCGGCGCTCGGCAAGCTGCACGAGGTGCGGCTGCTGATCCTGCCGGGCGTCAACGACGCGCCCGAGCAGCTCGCCCGCAC
Organism: uncultured bacterium; assembly: GCA_964549045.1. Classification (GTDB taxonomy): domain Bacteria; phylum Deinococcota; class Deinococci; order Deinococcales; family Trueperaceae; genus JAABTL01. Next base: position 3,591 of record CAZJUA010000207.1, read on the forward strand.
GGCGGCGTGGCTGCGCGGCGTCGACCCCTCAATGCGGGTCAAGGTCATCGGCTTTCGTTGCCACGGCGTGCGCCCGATCGCCGGCGACGTGCCGGAGCCGACGGCGGAGGCGATGGCGGGCTACGCCGAGGTGCTGCGCGGTGGGGGGATCGAGCGGGTCGTCGTCGTGTAGGGGGCGTCGCAGGGCGACGTGCTCATCCAGCCAGCACACCGTGCCCCGGTGCCAACCGTGGGTCGATGACGGCCTTGAGGTAGCCGGTCGGCCGTTGGCGCAGGAGCTCGAATGCGGCGTCGATGTCGTCGAGGGCGAGCCTGTGGGTCACGAAGTCGAAACCGATGCGGCCGTGCGCCAGGAGCGCGAGGGACTTGCGCATGCCGAGGGTGCGGATGCCGTCGTCTCGTTCGTGGCCGTTGACGACCGTGAGGCCCTTCCAGTTCCACGCCTGCAGGTCGATCGTGCGCGGCCCGCCCACGTGGTAACCGACGAGGACCACCGTCGCACGGACGCGGGCGGCGCCGGCGATCAGGTCGAGGGCCGAGGCCGTCCCGGCGGCCTCGATGACCACGTCGAAGCCCGCGCCGCCCGTCGCCGCAGCCAGGCGTTCATCGAAGTCGGGGGCCGTGGGATCGAGCACCGAGTCGGCGCCATAACGTGCGGCCCAGGCGCGGCCAGCCTCGCTCACGTCGGCCGCGACGATCGGCGCGGCGCCCATTTGGCGCAGCAGGCTCAGGACGAGCACCCCCATGAAGCCGGCGCCGATCACCAGCACCGCGTCTCCCGGCAGCACACGGGAGCGCCGCAGCGCGTTCATGGCGCAGGCGAGCGGTTCACCGAGAACGACGCGTCCCCGGAACGCCGCGGGCAGTGCCGCCGCCTGCGCGGCCGGCACGACGGCGTACTCGGCGTAGCCGCGTCCCGGGAAGGCGATCGCCGTGGCGGTCGCACCGATCTCGATTCCGCAGACGCCTGCGCCCAACTCCACGACCTCGCCGCACACCTCGTGGCCCGGTGCGCCGGGCTCGAGCGGCGGGGCGGAGGTGTCACCGTTCCATGCGTACGTGTCGGAGGTGCACACGCCGCAGGCCGTCACGCGCAACAGCAGCTCGTCGGGGCCCGGCCGCGGGAACGGTACCTCGACGATCTGGAAGCGCCGCTGTTGGATCAGCCGTGCGGCCCGCATGGTCGCGATGATGGGCCTCCCTCGAGGCGTGGCACCCGGACGGCCGTGGCGCCGCCCGAGCGACGGACGGCGGCCATCCCGGCGTGGGCTCAGACCGGCGCGCGCCTCGTCGCGACGGCGCGTTCCGCCGCCTCGACGACGGCGTCGACCGTGATGCCGTACTTCTGCAGCAGGCGGTCGGGGGGTCCCGATTCGCCGAAGGTGTCGCGGATGCCCACCATCTCCACCCGTGTCGGCCGGTTGCGGGCCAGGTGTTCCGCCACCGCGCCGCCGAGCCCACCGATGATCGTGTGTTCTTCGACGGTGACGATCGCTCCGCAGGTCGCGGCGTCGTCGTCGAGCGCCGACGTGTCGAGCGGCTTGAGCGTGTGCATGTCGATGACGCGCGCCGACACACCAGCGAGGGCGAGTTCGTCGGCTGCCCGCAGTGCCAGGTCGAGCACCGCGCCGATGCTGACGATGGCGACGTCGTGGCCATCACGCATGACGTTGGCGCGGCCGAGTTCGAAGGGCGTGTCGTCATCGGTGAGGACCGGGCTCGGCACGCGGCCCAGGCGCAGGTACACCGGACCTTGGTGGGCCGCGACGGCGAACACCGCTTTGCGCGCAGCGATGGCATCGCAGGGTGCGACCACGGTCATGCCGGGGAGCACCCGCATCAGCGCCAGGTCCTCGATCGCCTGGTGGGTCGCGCCGTCCTCGCCGACGGTGAGGCCGCCGTGGCTGACCGCGATCTTGACGTTGGCCCGGTTGTAGGCCACCGACAGGCGCACGGCCTGGTTCGCCAGGCTGGTGGCGAACACCGCGAAGGTGGTGGCGAACGGCACCTTGCCCGCCAGCGCCAGGCCGGCGGCCGTGCCGATCATGTCGCTCTCGGCGATGCCCATCTGGAAGAAGCGCCGTGGGTGAGCCTCGGCGAACCAGTGAACCTTGACGGCCTCGGCCAGGTCGGCGGTGAGCACGACGACGTCCGGGTTCTGCGCCCCCAACTCCACGAGGGCCCGGCCGAAGGCGTCGCGGATTGGGACGAACGCGGCGCCGCTCACAGTGAGCCTCCCGGTACGGCGAAGTCGTCGTAGCCCCGGCTGGGGCCGATGTCGGCGAGCGCCTGGCGCGCCTGCTCGAGGGACGGGGCCTTGCCGTGCCACATCGCCAGGTCCTCCATGAACCCCACCCCCTTGCCCATGATGGTGCGGGCGATCACGGCCGTGGGCCGGTCACTCGCGCGCGACGACTCGAGGGCGTCGACGAGTGCCGCCATGTCGTGGCCATCGATGTCCACGGCGCGCCAGCCGAAGGCCGTGAGGCGTTCGGCCAGCGGCTGCAGCGACTTGATCGCCTCCACCTCGCCATCGATCTGCAGGCCGTTGTAGCTGACGATGAGGGTGACGTTGGTCAGGTCGTGCTGCTTGGCCGTCATGAGCGCCTCCCACACCTGACCCTCCTGCATCTCGCCGTCGCCGACGAGGCAGAACACGTGGCTCGGGCGGCCGTCGAGCTTGGCTGCGAGCGCCAGCCCGTTGGCGACCGAGAACCCCTGGCCCAGCGGGCCCGTCGACGTCTCGATGAGGTGGGGGAGGTCAATGCGGGCGGGGTGTCCCTGTAGGCGGCCATCGATCTGGCGGAAGGTCGCGAGCTCGTCGGGCTCCAGGTGGCCGACGCGCGCGAGGGCCGCGTAGAAGGCAGCGCAGACGTGCCCGTTGCTCAGCACGAAGCGATCGCGGTCGGGATCGGCCGGGTCGTGCCGCATCACGCGACCGTAGAGGGCGGCGAGGATCTCGGCGGCGCCGAGCGCACCTCCGACGTGGCCCGAGGCGTTGGCGGCGATCATGCGCACGGCGTCGCGGCGGATCTGCGTCGCCAGGTCCAGGAGGGCGTCGAGTTCTGGGCGGGTGGTCATCGGTAGCGTCCTGCTTCCATCGTGGTGGATTCGCGGAGGGTCATCCCTTGACCGCCCCCGCAGTGAGGCCGGCAATCAGCCGGCGCTGGACGAGTAAGAAGAACAGCACGGTCGGTAGGGTCGCGATCACGCCGCCGGCGGTGAGCAGATCCCAGCGGATGAGGAACTCGCCAATGAACCCGTGCAGGCCTACGGGCAGCGTCCGCGCGCTCTCGCGGGTCATGAAGGTCAGGGCGTAGATGAACTCGTTCCAGGAGTAGATGAACACGTAGGTGGACGCCGCAGCCAGGCTGGGTGCCAGTAGCGGCAGCACGACCCACCGGAAGGCCCCGAGGTCGCTGCACCCGTCGATCTTGGCCGCCTCGTCGAGCTCCTTCGGGATGCCGTCGAGGAAGCCGGTGATGAGGTAGGTGGTGAACGGCAGGGCGAATGCGCTGTGGACGAGGGTGAGGCCCCAGGGGGAGTTGAGCAGCCCGAAGCTGCGCAGCGAGATGAACAGCGGAATCACGAGCAGCACGGCCGGCATGAGTTGGGTGACGAGCAGCACGACGAGGATGATCGGCTTGCCGGGGATCCGGAAGCGCGACAGCGCGTACGCCGCCAGGGTGGCGGTGATGGTGGTGAATGCGACGGTCGACATCGCGACGACCGCGCTGTTGCGGAAGAAGCGCAGGAAGGGCGTCGTCGTGAACAGTTGCTCGTAGGCCTCGAACCCGACGACGCTCGGCAGGTAACGAACCGGGAAGACGTACAGCTCGAGCGACGGCTTGACGCTGGTCAGGAACATCCAGACGTATGGCCCGAGCGCGATGAGGAGCCAAAGGCCGACGGCGACGTGCACGCCGAGGCTGCGGGTCGCGTCGGCGAGACGTCGTGTGCGGCGGCGGCGCTGGGCGTGGATGGCGATCATGTCAGACCACCTCCCTGCGTCGGAGGAGGCGGATGTAGAGCACGATCACCAACCCCAACAGCAGGGCTTGGAGCAGGGCGACCGTGGCGCCCTGACCAAAGTCGAGCCGGCGGTAGGAGGTGGTGTAGGCGAGGAACGGCAACGTGGTGGTGTGGAAGCCGGGGCCGCCGTTGGTGATGATGAACATGAGGTCCATGTAGTTGGCGGTCCAGATGATGCGCAGGACCGTGGTGATCAGCAGCGTCGGCAGGATGAAGGGGATCTTGATGAACCACAGCTGCTGGACGACGTTGGCGCCGTCGACGACGGCAGCGTCCTCGAGTTCCTTGGGGAACGCCTGGAGCGCCGCCAGGATCATGACGGCGAAGAACGGCACGCCCTGCCAGACATCGATAACGATGAGCGTCGGGAGCGCCGTGGCGGGTTGCGCCACCCAGGGGACGTAGCGTTCGATCAGGCCGACGTGGCGCAGCAGGTCGTTGATCACGCCGTAATTGCCGTCGAGCATCCACATCCACATCAGCGCGACGAGCACGCTGGGCGTGGCCCAGGGGATCAGCAGCAGACCCCGGACGACGTAGCGACCGGCGAAGCGCTGGTTGAGCAGCAGGGCCCCCAGGAAGCCGAACAAGATCTGTAGGGACACCGCGCCGCCCACCCACGTGAGGGAGTTGCGCAGCGCGGTCCAGAACACCGGGTCACGGAAGGTCGCCAGGTAGTTGTCGAAGCCCTCGAACGTGGTCCGGGCCGGGCGCAGGACGTTGTAGTCGTGGAACGTCAACCAGACCGCGCGGCCGATCGGGAAGGCGATGACCACGACGATGGTGATCAGGGCGGGGGCCAACAGGATGAGCGGCACGAGGTGCCGCTTCATCCTGTTGAGGCCAAGGGTCATGGTGCGTCCGGCCGCGACGGGGTCAGTCGTTGCCGCGAAGGGCCTCGGCGATGCCGCGCATCATCTGTTCGCTGGTGATGTCGCCTAGCAGCGCCTGCTGCATGCTCGACTGCCACAGCTGCGAGGAGATGAAGCCGACGCCGGGCAGCGGTGGCCAGGCGGTCGCGTAGTCGGCCTGCGCCAGCGAGAGCGCGAAGAAGCGGTTGTTCTGGTAGTGGTCGAGGGCCGCCACCGAGGCGAGCACGGGGAGCTGTCCGTTCACGGAGCGGCTCATCTTGTCCATCTGCTCGTGTTCGGTCAGGAAGGCCAGGAACTCCCAAGCCGCCGCTTGATTGTCGCTGTCGGAGAAGACGACGTTGCCGGCCATCGCGGCCATGGTCGCGGGCTCGCTCGGGTCGGCTGCCGGGATGTCCATGACGCCGAGGGCGTCACCGTGGACGTTGGTGAGCCGCAGGGAGCTGCCGACGTGGTGCGCCACGAACGAGGTGATGCCGGCCTCGAAGGCGCCGATCACCTGCGCGAAGCCGTCCGTGGGTGCGCTGGGCGGCGCGATCTCGTGCACGCGGTAGAGATCGATGTAGGCCTGGTTGGCGTCGATGCACGCCTGGCTGTCGGCCACGACCGTACCGGCGTCGTCGACCAAGTCACAGCCGCCGGCGAGCATGTACGCGAGCCACTGATCCTGCCCTCCGCCGCCGCCGCGCAGGCCGAAGCCGTAGCGCTGGTTGGCCGGATCGGTGAGCTGCTTCGAGATCTCGATGAACTCGGCGGTGGTGGTCGGCGGGTCGACGCCCAGCTCGGCGAGCCGGTCGGCGCGGTAGTAGAGGTAGAAGGTGATGTACTGGTGCGGCAGCATGAACACCGGTCCGTCGGCGCGCGTGCGACCGGTGTTGTAGAGGTTGGAGATGACGTCGTCGGCCCCCGGCCACTCGGTGATGAAGCCGTCGAGCGGCGTCAGGAGGTCGTTCTCGACGAAGTCACCCAGCCACCACTCCTTGAACCGGGCGGCGTCGGGGGCGCTGCCGGAGCTCGCGGCGACGAGCAGGCGGTCGTAGTACTGACCCAGCGGGATCATCTCGTACTCGACGATGATGTCGGGATGGGTGGCGTGGACCTCCTCGACGAGCGCCGGCCACACGGGGTCGGTCGTGTCGTCGAGCCACAGCCAGTAGGTGATCGTGGTCTGGGCGGCCGCGAGGCCGATGAGCAGCGCGAGCGCGGTGGCGACGATGGTACGGAAGCGTTGCGGGTGTTCCATGGATGGTGTCTCCCCGTCGTGGGCGGGATGCAGGCGTGGGTCGTCAGCGCCGGGGGTGGCCCAGGCGCCGCTCGACGTCGCGGAAGTGCTCGTCCATCACCTCCCTCGCCCTGGCGGCGTCGCGCGCGCGAACGGCGTCGACGATCGCCGCGTGGAGTTCGGCGGTTCGCGGTTGGTCGCCGGGCGGCAGCCCGCCCTTCTCCTCGACGCCCAGGAACAGGCGCCAGAAGGTCGTCAGCAGCTCCTGCAGCACCCGGTTCTCGACGCCGCGGAAGAGCTCTCGGTGGAAGTCCATGTCGACGGCCCCGAACGGATGGCCGGCGGCGGCCCGGGTGCGCATGTCGGCCACTTGCGTGTCGAGGGTCGCGAGTTGCTCGTTCGTGACTTCGTCGATGGCCGCCGGTAGGAACGCGATCTCGAGGGCCCGACGCACGTCGAGCAGGTCGAGGATGCTGCCGATATCGACGGTCAGGGCGTACGCGAGATGGTCGGCGATGTTGCCGAAGGCGAAGGTCTTGACGCGGCGACCGACGCCGTGGCGCGTCTCGATGATGCCGGTGGCCTCCAGCCCACGCATCGCCTCGCGGACGGCGGTGCGGCTGACGCCGAGGCTCTTGGCGAGTTGGTTCTCCGACGGCAAGGCATCGCCGGGCTTGAGCCCCTCGTCCAGGATGTACGCCATCACGCGCTCCTGGACGGCCCCATGGGTCGGTTGGCGCTGAAGCTCCGCGAGCACGAGCCCCTCCCATCACGTCGATTTGGTTGTCTGTCATCCTACAAGCTTGGAGCCGTGGGGTCAACGGTGGTGCTCGTGCCATCATCGGGTGTGCACGTCCGCCACGTCGTCCGACCGCCATGGAGCTACCCCGGTGGCCCTGGCCCGCTCGCTGCCAGCGGCCGCCCGCTGCGCTGGGGCGTCGTGGGCACGGGGCTGATCGCGCGGCGCGTGACACCGCAGCTGCTGTTGCTGGAGGACGCCGTTCTGCAGGCGGTGAGCTCGCGCGATACCGCACGCGCACGCGCCTTCGCCGACGAGTTCGGCGCATCTCGAGCGTATGGCGGCGTGGACGACGACCCCGGCTACGCGCGCCTGGCGGCGGATCCGGACGTCGACGTCGCCTACGTGGCCACGCCGCACGGCCAACACCATGCGGTCACGCGCGCCCTGTTGGAGGCGGGCAAGCACGTGCTCGTGGAGAAGGCGTTCACCGTCACCGGCGACGAGGCCGAGGACCTGATCCGGTTGGCCCGGTCCCGGGGCCTGTTTCTGATGGAGGCGGTTTGGACGCGCTTCCTGCCCGTCTACCAGGCCGTGGCCGATGTCCTCGCTGAAGGTGAACTCGGCCAGGTCCACTGGGTGCAAGCGGATCTCGGCTTCGCCGCTCCCTTCGATCCACGGTCGCGCATGTGGGCGCCCGAGGATGGGGGCGGGGCACTGCTCGACCTCGGCGTCTACGCGTACGCCTGGGCCTTCGCCGGGTTGGGACTGCCTCGGGCCGTGATGGCTCGCGGCCTCGTGAACGAACTGGGCGTCGATGGTCTCGCCGCCCTGACCCTCGCGTACGACGGAGAGGGATTCGCGCAGCTCACGATGACGCTGGTGTCGCAGGCCACGCGGACGGCGACGTTTGCGGGCAGCGACGCGACGTTGCGAACCTGGTCACCCCTGACGCAGCCCGGTGGGTTCAGCATCGATCGCGCCGGCAGGTCCCGCGACGTTCGTTCCGATGGTGGGTTCGCGCCCTACGCCCACATGCTGCGTGAGGTCACGCGATGCATTCAGCAGGGGCTGACCGAGAGCCCGACCATGTCACTCGATGACACCCTGGCGACGATGCGCCTCTTCGACGAGGCGCGTCGCCAGATGGGCGTGCAGTACCCGAACGACGAGCGGTGAACCGCGCCGCCCCCCGTGCCGCTGGCGGCCGGAGGTCGCCTGTGCCGCATGCGACCGCAGGCCGCACGCGCTAACCTCGCATCACCCCAGCACGAGGAGGCACCGGGTGGGGCCCGTCTTCGAGAAGCTCAACCTCAAGGACCAGACCGAGGTCGTCGTCCTGCGCGCGCCTATGTCGCTCGAGCCCGAGCTGGCGTGGCTGGCCGACCGGCGCGTCGTGCGCGACCTGAGCGAGGTCGGCGCGGTGCGCTTCGCGCTGGCGTTCGCCTACATGAAGGCCGAGCTGGACGCCCTCTCCGCGGCGTTGGCCGCCAAGGCCGAGGGCGACGCGGTCCTGTGGTTCGCGTACCCCAAGCGCACGTCGAAGCGCTACAAGGCGGACTTCGACCGCGACCACGGCTGGGAGGTGCTGCGCGCGGCGGGCTTCGCGCCCGTGCGCCAGGTGGCGATCGACGCCGACTGGTCTGCGCTGCGCTTCCGCCGATCGGAGTTCGTCCGGGGCCCGCGATAGCGTGGCGCCGTCGCCGTGTACCGTCAACCTGCCGGAGCTCCGCCGCGTCGCCGACAGCCTGCGTAGGGCCGCCGCGGCGACCCGTGACACGGTCGTCGTCGACGGCTTCGAGCTCTACCTTTCCGCGGACAGTGCGCACCCGTTCATGAGCCTTGCCGTGCCGGAGGACCCGGAGCGTGAGGACTGGGGGACGGCGCTGGCGGCCCTGCC
>CAZJUA010000208.1:0-1798 GCA_964549045.1 uncultured bacterium
GGCCCCCATGCACCACCACGACTGGCCCTCCGACGTCACCGTCTGGGTCAACGGCGTGCGCCTCGGCCACTGGACCAGCCCCGCGGACTTCGGCGGCCAACGCGGGCTGCTCACCCCCGCCTGGTGGGACGCCCGCAACACCCAGTACGGCGTGCTCAAGGAGTGGCGCGTCACCGAGGAGGGCAGCTTCGTCGACGGCCTGCGACTCTCCGACGTGACGATCGCCGACCTCGACCTCGGCGCCCGCCCGTACGTCGAGGTGGCGATCGGCGTGGAGCCGGGCGCGCGCCACGTGGGCGGGCTCAACCTCTTCGGTCGCGGCTTCGGCAACTACCCGCAGGATCTCGTGCTGCGGATGCGGTATCGGGTGGTGGAGGGGTGAGGGTTCGGGATCTGGGTTCACGACGCCGCGTCAATGCACGAAAACCGACTTAGCCCGCGACTTAGTCGTCCCCATGTGTAGGCTGGCCCCATGCGCGAGGTCGGCGTCCACGAGGCCAAGACCCACTTCTCCGAACTCCTTCGCGAAGTCGAGGCCGGGAGCGAGATCGTCATCCTGCGTGCCGGTAAGCCCGTCGCGCGGCTGGTACCGCTGCGGGCGCGCGCGACCCGCGTCCTCGGCGCCGATCGCGACGTCCTCGTGGTCCCGGACGACTTCGACGCGCCCCTCCCCGAACCGGTGCTCGACGACTTCGAGTCGTGACGCTGCTCCTCGACACGCACGTGTGGCTCTGGATGCTCGCTGCACCGGAGCGGCTCGGCGATGCCCGCGCCATGCTCGAGAACCCCGATCACGAGCTCCTGCTGTCGGCGGCCAGCAGCTGGGAGATCGCCATCAAGCACGATCTTGGTCGCCTGCGCCTTCCGCAACCACCGGAGATCTTCGTGCCGGATCGCATCCGCGCCTCGGGCGTCGTGCCGATCGCGATCGAGCACGTGCACGCTCTCGAGGCCGCTCGCCTCCCGAGACACCACCGCGACCCGTTCGATCGTGTCCTCGTCGCGCAGGCGCGCCACCTCGACGTACCGATCATCACCGGACATGCCGCGATCGCCGCGTACGACGTCGCGGTGGTTCGGGTCGGGGGTTGAGGGCCGGCCCAACACCGCGTGCCGCCCACTCGCGCCGCGCCGAGAGACGTCGCCTCGATCACCGCCACAACACGCGCATACCACCACACCGATGTTCCACAACACGCGTATGGTGGTACACTCGATCGTGATCGATCCCCGCCAGACCCTGATCGGCCGTGATGCCGAACGCGAGTGCCTCGCCGCGCTACTCCGGCGCTCGGGTGCGTCGCTGGCCCTGGTGACCGGTCGCCGCCGCGTCGGCAAGACCTACCTCCTGGCCCGCACCTGGCCCGTCGATTCGACGTTCCTGTTCACGGCGACCCGTACCACGCCGACGCAGAACCGTCGCCAGCTCATCCTGGACCTCGCGACCTGGACGGGCGAGGCGCTCGAGCCGGAGGACTACCCCTCCTGGAGGTCGGTGTTCGACCTCATGTGGCGCACGCGCCCCGGGACGCCGCTGGTCGTCGTCCTGGACGAGTTCCAGTACCTCGCCGCCGACGAGGCCGGACTGGCCGAGGTCACGTCGGCGCTCAACGCGACCCTCGAACGCACGCGGGTGGACCGGCCACTGGTCGTCGCACTGTCCGGCTCCGCCGTGTCGACGCTCGACGCGCTGGCGTCCGGCGGCGCGCCGCTCTACGGTCGCCTGGCGCTCCATCTCCGCCTCGAGCCGCTCGCCGTGCACCAACTCGCCGCCTTCACCCCCGAGTGGGTGCCGCGC
>CAZJUA010000209.1:0-9540 GCA_964549045.1 uncultured bacterium
GCCGCGCAGCCCCTCCAGCGCCCGCCGCGACCACTCCGGCAGCTCGTCGAGGAACAGGACCCCGCCGTGCGCCCGGGTGACCTCGCCGGGGCGCAGGCCGGGGCCGCCGCCGAGCAGACCGGCCTCCGAGCCGCCGTGGTGTGGCGCACGGAACGGCGGACGCCGCTCCAGGCCCGCGACCGGTGCGCCCAACGCGGACCGGACCAGCGTCGCGGTCCAGGCGGTGTCGTCATCGAGGGGCGGCAGCAGCCCGGGGAGCCGCCGGGCCAGCATCGACTTCCCGCAGCCCGGCGGACCGACGAGCAGCAGCGCGTGGCCGCCGGCGGCGGCCACCTCGAGCGCGCGGCGCGCCAGCGCCTGGCCGCGCACGTCGGCGAGGTCGGGTTCGGGGGGCGGCGCGGGAAGCTGCGGATCGGCGAGGCCGCTCGGACCCGCCGGCGCGGGCCCCCCGCGCGCCCACGCGACCGCGCCGGCCAGGTCGTCGGGCGCGACGACCTCGATGCCATCGACCAGGGCCGCCTCGGCGGCGTTGCCCGGCGGGACCACCACCGCCTGGCGACCGCTGCGGCGTGCGAGCCACGCCGCAGCGAGCGCGCCCGGCACCTCGCGCAGCGTCCCGTCGAGCGCCAGCTCGCCCATGACGACGGCACGCGCGAGGCGTGCCGCCGGCAGCTTGCGCTGGGCCGCCAGGATCGCGAGCGCGATCGGCAGGTCGTAGGCCGGCCCCACCTTGCGCAGGTCCGCGGGCGCCAGGTTGACCGTGACGCGCGACGGCGGCAGCGCGTTCCCCAGGTGCTTGAGCGCCGCCCGCACGCGCTCCTTGGCCTCCATCACGGCGGCGTCGCCGAGCCCGACCACATGCAGGCCGGGCAGGCCCCCGGCGACGAACGCCTCCACGGTGACCGCCACCGGCTCGAGACCGACGAGCGCGCTGGTGGTGGTCGTCGCGTGCATGGTTCAGGATGGGCGAAGGGCTCGCCGCGGGGAAGCGGGACCTAGGCAGTCTGACGGGATTGCCTTGGCAGGTGCCCGGGGCGCCCGTGATGCTTCCGCTACCACGGTCGGGTGCGGGCAGCGCATGATGGGGATGAACGCCTTGCGCTCTCGTACCGAAGGAGGCACCCATGTCCAGACTCGCTCGCACCTTCGCCGTGGCCGCCCTCGCCGTCACCTTCCTTGCCGCATGTAGCCTGCCGCTGCCTGACCCCATCGAGCTCGAGGGGGGCGTCTTCGGTCTCGACGGCGTCGAGGTCGAGCTCGCCGCCATCGCCCCCGCGAGCATCACGCCGCTGGCGACCGCGGTGTTCTCAGGCCAGATCGACGAGGCCTATACCGTCTCGACGGGTGACATCCCCGCCGTGCTCCAGAACCTCTTCGCCGTCGCCAGCATCGACGAGGAGATCGGTCTCGGCGTCAACATTACGCTGACCTCCGCCGGCGACCTGCCCGCGTCGTTCACGGTGACCGCAGCCAGCCTGACGAACGTGTTCGTCGAGAAGGGCACGCAGACGATCTTCACTGGCGATTTCTCGTCGGTGGCCGGCGGAACGATGACGTTCAGTCGCGAGGGCGTCTGCACCGGTGTTTGCGCCTACAGTGCCAGCGCCACCGCCGCTCTCGTCGACGTCTCACTGACCGGCAACGCGGCGGACGACCTCGCCAACGAGATCATCGCGGGTGGAAGCTTCAACGTGACGGCCGACTTCGCCGTGACCGTGAACCCGGCGTTGCCGGACGACACGACAATCTCCGCCGTTCTCGTCTCCCTCGGCGCCGTCCTGGAGTAGTCGGCGACGGCAATCACCGACCGATCCACCGCAGCGCCCCCGGACCGCACGGCCCGGGGGCGCTCCCATGGCTAGCGTGAGGGTCTACGCCGGCTTGACGTGCGCGTACACGCCGAAGGTGCCGGGGCCGACGTGGGCCGCGATGACGGCGCCGATCTCGTACAGGCTGCCGTCCGTGAACTCCACGCCGGCGTCGCGGATGGCCTTGCGCAGGTTCTCGGCCAGGCTTGCGTCCTGGATGTGCAGGAAGTCGAGCACCAGGTCGCCATGGTGCTGGGCGGCATGCGCCTTGATGCGCTCCACGATCTCGGCGATGGCCTTCTTGGTGCCGCGCGCTTTGGCCGCCGGGGCGATCTTTCCGTCCTCCAGCGTCAGGATCGGGCGGACGTTGAGGATGCCGCCGAGGAACGCCTGGGCGCGCCCGATGCGACCGCCCTTCTGCAGGAACTCCAGCGTGCCGACCGAGAAGAGCACCATCATGTGCCGCTTCATGCTCTCCAGCATGTCGACGATCGCCTCGCGCGAGGCGCCGGCGTCGCGCATCCGCACCGCCTGCCGCACCAGGATGGCGATGCCGGCCGAGGCGTTCTGACTGTCGACGATCGAGACCGGTACCGAGGCTTCCTTGGCCGCCAGGTTGGCCGACTGGAAGGTGCCCGAGATGCCGCTGCTGATCGTGATCGTCAGGATCTCCGTGGCGCCCTCTGCCACGGCGGCCGCGTAGGCCTTGGTGAAGTCCTCGGGGCTCGGTTGGCTGGTGGACGGGAGGTCGGCGCCCGCCTGCACGCCGGCGATGATCTTCGCCGGATCGATGTCGACCCAGTCGCGATGGACCTTCCCCTGGAAGTTGACGTAGAGCGGCACGCTCCGCACCTGGAGCGCTTCCAGTTCGTCGGCGCGGAGATCGCAGGTCGAATCGGTGATGATGGCCAGCATGGGTTCTCCTTCGTTCCGGCGGGGCGTGGCCGGTGCGCGCTCGGGCTGCGTGAGATCAATGGCGTTAGGTTAGCAGAGGCGATGACCGTCGCCGAAGGGGGTGGAGGCCCGTGAACGAGATCCTGTGGACGCTCCTGCATCCGAGCGCGGTGCTCGTCCTGCTGGTGGCGTTGGCGCTGATCGCCAGTTGGCTGCGCTGGCATGCGGTCGCGTCGACCCTGCTCACCGCCTTCCTGCTCGTGGTGGCGGCCGTCGTGCTGCTGCCGGTGAACGAGTGGCTGGGCTCGCCGCTCGAGACGCGCGTGGCCGACGTCGCCCTGCCCGCACGGGCCGACGGCATCGTGGTGCTGGGCGGGGCGGTCGACTGGCGCGTGACCCGGGAACGCGGCCAACTGTCGCTCAACGCCGCAGGCGAGCGCATCGCGGCCGCTGCCGCGCTGGCCCAGCGCTACCCCGAGGCCCGCCTGATCGTGACCGGCAGCTTCGCCGACGCCTTCGCCGACGACCTGCGCGCCGACCCGAGCGACGCCTCCCTGTTCTTCGGACCGCACTTCGGCGGAGGCGCGGTGACCTACCTCGGCGCGTCGCGCAGCACCTACGAGGACGCCCTCCTGACGCTCGCCGAGGCCGAGCCACGCCAGGGCGAGACCTGGCTGCTCGTCACCAGCGCGTGGCACATGCCGCGCGCGCTCGGCACCTTCCGCGCCGCCGGCTGGAGCCTGCTCCCGGTGCCGGTGGACTACCGCACGACCGGCGAGCTGCACGTCGCGCCCGACTGGGACGTGGCGGCGACCCTCGCCGACCTCGACCGGCTGGTTCGCGAGTGGGGGGCCATCGCGGTCTACCGGCGCGAGGGGCGGATGGTGGAGCCGGCGTCAGAGCCATAGGCCCTGACGCACCGGGGCCGTGGGGCCCGACGCCTACAGCCGCTCGGCGATCTGCACGGCGTTGAGCGCGGCGCCCTTGCGAATCTGGTCGCCGGCCAGGAACAGCGCGATCGCCCCCGGCAGGCTGGCGTCCTCGCGCACGCGGCCGACGAGCACCTCGTCGCGGCCGCTGGCGTCGAGCGGCATGGGGAAGCGGTTGCCGTCGCGGTCGTCGACGATCTGCAGACCGGGCGCCGCGGCCAGGACCGCCCGCGCCTCGGCCTCCGTCACCGGGCGCTCGAACTCGGCGTGGATGGCCTCGGCGTGCGCCCGCGCCACGGGCACCCGGACGCAGGTGGCGGAGATGCGCAGGGCCGGCAGCCCCAGGATCTTGCGCGACTCGAGCAGCAGTTTGCGCTCCTCGAGGTTGTAGCCGTCGACGCCGACCTCGGAGTCGTGGCTGAAGAGGTTGAAGGCGATCGGGTGGGGGAACCTCGCGGGCCGCGCCGGCTCGCCCGCCAGCACGTCGCGCGTCTGGTCGAGGAGCTCGCCGATCGCCGCCTGGCCGGCCCCCGACACCGCCTGGTAGGTCGCCACGGTCGCGCGCGTCAGGCCGAAGGCCCGGTGCAGGGGCGCAAGCGCCAGCAGCGCGAGGATGGTCGAGCAGTTGGGGTTGGCGATGACGCCCTGGTGCCCGGCGATCGCGCCCGGGTTGACCTCGGGCACCACCAGCGGCACCCGTGGGTCGAGGCGCCACGCGCTGGTGTTGTCGACGACCACCGCGCCGTGGCTCGCCCACGACCAGGCATGCGCCCGCGAGAGCGTCCCACCCGCCGAGGAGAAGACCACGTCCGCGTCCAGGTCGCCGTCGTCGGGGAGCAGCTCGACGGGAACGGGCTCGCCCCGGAAGGCGACGCTGCGGCCCGCGGAGCGCGCAGAGGCGAAGGCCCGCAGCGACGTCAGCGGAAACGATCGCTCGGCGAGCAGCTCGAGCAACTCCTGGCCGACGGCCCCGGTGGCGCCCACGATGGCGGTCCTCATGGAGCGCGAGCCTAGCACGGGTCGCCCCCCGGGCCCGCGGCGCGCCCGCGAACCCGTGGGTCGTAGACTGGCGCGCGTGAGCGCCACCCCCCGACCCGACCGCCGTTGGCGCCGCATGGTCGTCAAGATCGGCAGCAGCTCCCTCACCGACGCGGCCGGGGCCGTCGATCCGCCATCGATGTGGGCCGTCGCGCGCGGCATCCAGGTGCTGGCCGAGGCGACCGGCGCCCAGCCCGTGCTGGTCTCGTCGGGCGCCGGCGCCGCCGGCCGCGCGCGCCTGGGCCTGCGGCCCCCGCTGACGCTGCCCGAGAAGCAGGCCGCCGCGGCCGTGGGTCAGCCGCTGCTCATGCTCGACTGGGCACGGGCGCTCGCGCCGCTGCCGGTCGCGCAGCTCCTGCTGTCGGCCGGCGACGTGCAGGAGCGGGAGCGTTACGTGAACGCGAAGAACGCCCTGGAGGCGCTGCTGCGCCTCGGCGCCGTGCCGATCGTCAACGAGAACGACTCGGTGGCCACCGCGGAGATCAAACTGGGCGACAACGACACGCTGTCGGCGTGGACCGCCTACCTGGCCGACGCCGACGTCCTCGTGCTGCTGACCGACGTCGACGGGCTGTTCGACCGCGATCCTCGCCGCCACGCGGGCGCGCGGCGGATCGAGCTCGTCGACGATCTCGACGCCGTGGAGGGCATGGCGGGCGTCAGCGACGACCCCCGCGGCACCGGCGGGATGGTGACCAAGCTGCGCGCCGCCCGCATCGCCCAGCGCGCGGGCATCGAGACGCTGATCGTCGGCGGCGGTGGTCGGGGCCTCGAGGCGTTGGCCCGCGGCGAGCTGCGCGGGACCCGGATCGCGGCGCGCCGCAGCGCATCGGCGCGCAAGGCGTGGATCGCCGGGCAGGCGGTCCGCGGCCGCCTCGAGGTCGACGCCGGCGCCGCCCGTGCCCTGGAGGGCGGGCGCAGCCTCCTCCCATCGGGCGTGGTCGCCGTCGAGGGGGCCTTCGCGTTCGGCGACGCGGTCGACGTCGTCCACGCGGGCGCCGTCGTCGGCCGTGGTCTCGTGAACTACGCGAGCGACGCCGTCGCGCGCATCCGCGGGCGCCACACGCGCGAGATCGAGGCGCTGCTGGGCGGCAAGGACTTCGACGAGGTCATCCACCGCGACCAACTGGTGTGGTGGGGGGCCTCTGGTACCATGCCCACGACATGACGACCCGCACCCAGCTCGCCTACGCAGCCGCCGGCGTCGTTCTCCTGCTCGGCCTGCTCAGCCTCTTCAACCCGGTCCTGGCGACCCGCCTGCTCGGCCTCGAGATCGCCGCGCCACGCGGACTGTCCGAGGTGCGGGCCACCTACGGCGCGCTGTTCGTCACGATGGCCGCGCTGCTGCTGTGGGCGCTGCCGCAGCGGCCACGTGGCGCGATCGTCGTGCGCGCGCTGGGCCTCCTGTGGGCCGGCGCCGCGGCCGGTCGGGCCGCCAGCATGGCCATCGACGCGGGCACCCTCACCGTCGGCAACGTCGCCAGCCTGGCGGTGGCGACCGTCGTCGCCGTCCTCCTCGTGTGGGGCAGCCTCGAGGCGCCGCTCTCGGCGGCAGAAGCCGCCGCCCGCCGCGAGGCCGCGGCCGCCCGCCGCGAGTCGGCGGCGGCTCGGCGCGCCGCCGGTCGCGCCAAGCGCGAGGCGGCGGCCTCCCACAAAGAGGCCGATGCGGCGCGGGCGCGCCTCGCCGAGCGAGAGGGTGCCGGGGACGCGTGAGCTTCCACCCCCCCGACGGCACCCGTTACGTCTTGCCCGATGCGGCCGCCCGCCGCGCCGAGGTGGTCCGCGCGCTGCGCGACCTGTACCGCGCCTGGGGCTACGACATGGTCGAGGTCCCGGCGCTGGAGCGCTACGACGCCAGCCACCCGCGGCAGGCCCAGTCGTTCAAGCTCAGCGATCGCGACAGCGGCGTCCTGGCGCTGCGCAGCGACTTCACGCCCGCGTTGGCGCAGCTGGTGCGGGCGGAGCACCCGGCCGTCGCCGGCGGCGCCCGGCGCCCGCTCCGCTGGCAGTACTCGGGCACCGTGTGGCACGCCATCGACCCCGAGTTGGCCCGCACCCGCGAGTTCAGCCAGGTGGGGCTCGAGCTCATCGGCGTGTCGAACGCGCGGGGGGACGCGGAGAGCCTCCACCTCGCGCGCGAGTCGGTGCGGGCCGTCGGGCTGCAGCCGCGCCTCGAGGTCGGCAACCCCGGCTTCGTCCGCGCGCTGCTCGATGCCGCGGCCGTGCCCGACGATCGCCGCGACGGCCTCGCCGACGCCATCGACCGCAAGGACCGACGCGACCTGGCCGACCTGCTCTCCACCACGCCGGGCGCCGCCGCCGCCGGCGCCGAGCGCGCGCGCCAGGCGCTGCTCGCCGTTCCCGACCTCTACGGCGGCACCGAGGTGCTCGAGCACGCCCGCGCGGTGGCGCCGTGGCCCACCGCGCAGCGCGAGATCGACCGCCTGGCCGGCGTGCTGGCCGAGTTCGAGGACGCCAGCGAACTCATGCTCGACCTGGCGATGGCCCGGCGCCTGTCGTACTACACCGGGGTCACCTTCCGCGCGTACACCCCGGACTACGGCCAACCGCTGCTCGGCGGCGGTCGTTACGACGGCGCCCTGCTGCCCGCCGCCGCGGGCTTCTCGATCGGCGTCGAACGGCTGCTGCAGGCGACCCTCGCGCGCTCGGCCGAGCCCGAGCCCGCCCCGCGGGTCCTCGCGCTCGACGACCCCGCCGCGCGCGTCCTGCGCGACGCGGGCGTGCGGGTCGTGCGCGCGCTGCACACCGGCGCCCCAGCGGCGCGGGCCGAGGCACGCGACCTCCGCGTGCCGTTCCTGCTCGTCGCGGGCGCGCTCGAGCGGGTGGAAGGCGTGGTGGCCGACGACGACGAGCGCTTGGCCCTCGCCGCCCTGCTGCACGGCCCCGACGCGACGGGGGGCGGCGCGTGAGCGCGCCGCCGCGCCTGACGCTGGCGCTGCCCAAGGGGCGCGTCATGGAGCAGAGCCTCGAGGTCCTGCGGGCCGGCGGCCTGCGACTCGACACGGGCGGCGGGGCCCGCGCCCTGCGCTACGACGCCGGCGACGCGACGATCATCGAGATGCGCAATGCGGACGTCCCCACCTACGTCGAGCTCGGCGTGGCGGACGCCGGCGTGGTCGGCAAGGACGTGCTGCTCGAGTCCGGCTCGCAGCTGGTGGAGCCGGTCGACCTCGGCTTCGCCGCCTGCCGGCTGTCGCTGATCCGGCCGCGCGGCGCGACCGGCACCGTCCAGCGCGTCGCCTCGAAGTACCCCCGTCTCACCGGTGACTACCTGCGCCGCGTCGGCTCGGGTGCCGAGGTCGTCAAGCTCAGCGGCAACGTCGAGCTCGCCTGCGTGAGCGGTCTGGCCGACGCGGTCGTCGACGTCGTGCAGACCGGGGCGACGCTCGTCGCCAACGACCTCGAGGAGGTCGACGTCCTGCTGCGCTCCAGCGCCCGCTTCGTGGTCAACCGTGCCGCGCTCAAGCTCAAGCACGAGACGCTGCGCCCGCTGATCGAGGCGCTGCGCGGCCTGCCGGGCAGCTTCTAGCGGCCGCAGGGACTTCTCAGGTCTCCGGGGCGTCGAGCTCGGCCATGTCGACGAGGAAGTAGCGGCGCGGTCCGACCGGCGCGCCTGCCAGCCGGCGCAGGGTGAGCAGCTGACCGACGTGCGTCAGGGCATCGAGCAGCGGACCCTGCAGGACCTTCGCGGCAGAGGTTTCGCCGGTGGGCGCGGGCAGGTCGCGCAGCAGCGTGTCGAGCGCCCGCAACTCGACGCGGAAGGCGACCACCTCGGCCTCCCAGCTGCCGGACGCCACGGGCACCGCCTCCGTCCCGCTCCACAGGGCGCCGGCGAAGCGCATGAGGCCGCCCAGGTGGCGCACGATCTCCACGGGTCGGCGCGTCTCGCGGCCGGCGTCGAAGTCGCCGAAGCCCGGAGGCGCATCCGCGACGGCGTGCTCGAAGCGGTCGCCCAGCGTCACGAGCACGTGCCGCAGCGCGTCCTGAACGGTGGCGAGTTCCTGGGGCACCGGCGTCGTCCCTACAGCCAGCGCCGGCGGCGGAACCACACGACGGTGCCGACGAAGAGCCCGCCCATCAGCCCCCAGGCGGCGAGGTACCCCCAGCGCCAGCCGAGCTCCGGCATGTTCGAGAAGTTCATGCCGTACACGCCGGCGACGAAGGTGATCGGCATGAAGGCGGCGGTGAAGAGCGCCAGCACCCGCACCACCTCGTTCGTCCGCTCCGCGACGGCGGCCGCGTACGTCTGGTGCAAGGTGGCGCCCACCTCGCGCAGCGTGTCGACCGCCTCCAGCACCTGTAGGGCATGGTCGTCGACGTCGCGCAGCTCCTCGAGCCAGTTGCCGAGCTCCACCGGCGGCTCGCGGCGCAGCGTGGCGGTGAGCTGGCGCGTGGCCGCGGCCACCCGGCGCAGGTGCGCGAGCTCGCGCTGCAACTCCGTGAGCTGCGTCAGCACGGCCGGCTCGGGCGCCTCGAGCACCCGCTCCTCCAGCGCCGTGAGCGCCTCGGAGAGCGCCTCGGTGGCGACGAAACCCTGGTCGACCAGCAGGTCGAGCAGCGCGTAGGTGAGGTAGGCGGCGCCACCCTCGCGGACGCGGCCGCGGCCGCGTCCCCAGCGGGCACGCAGCGCATCGATCGCCTCGTGCGCCCTCTCGCGGAAGGTGACCACCAGGTCGCCGCGCAGGACGATGGCCACCTGTTCGTCGCGCAGTGCGGGCGCGGTGCCGGCGATCGCCGGCCCCACCGTCCAGCTGCGCGCGACGATCAACAGGTAGTCGTCGTAGTCCTCGACCTTGGGGCGCTGGCCGACGTGCGCGAGGTCCTCCAGCGTCAGCGGGTGGAGCTGCAGC
>CAZJUA010000210.1:0-6198 GCA_964549045.1 uncultured bacterium
CCGGCGCGATGATCATCACGCTGCCGATCATGATCCTGTTCTTCTGGTTCGAGAAGTACCTCGTCGGCGGCCTGACGGCCGGCGGCGTCAAGGGCTGAGGTCGGGCGTGAGGGCGCTGGTGGTCGCCACCCGCCTCGCCGGCACCGACGGCGTCAGCCTCGAGTCCGACAAGCTCGCCGACGCCCTGCGGGCGCGCGGCGTCGCCGTGGTCGAGGCCGCCGGCGAGCTCGACGGCCCCGGCCACCTCGTTCCGGAGATGCACTTCGCCGACCCGGTGGCCGAGGCCCTGGGCCGACGCTGCTTCGAGGGTGCCGGCGACGACCCGACCCTCGAGGCCGACGTCAGCGCCCGCGCCAGCGAGATCGCCGAGCGGCTGCGGGCCGTGCTCGACGAGGAGCGGCCCGACCTGCTGGTGGTCCAGAACGCCTGGGCCATCCCCATGCAGCTCCCCCTCGCCGTGGGGCTCGCGGACGTCGTGGCCGAGCGGCGCATCCCGACCGTGTCGCACGAGCACGACTACTGGTGGGAGCGCGAGCGCTTCGCGCGCCCCAAGCTGCGATCGCTGCTCGACGCCGTCTTCCCCTTCCACGCGGCCCACGTCGTCCACCTGGCGATCCACACGGGCGCGATCGCCGAGCTGCGCGCCCGCCGCGGGATCGACGCGCGCTGGCTGCCCAACGTCATGGACTTCGACCGGCCCTTCGGGACGCTCGACGCCTTCAACGCCGACTTCCGCGAGGCGATCGACCTCGGCGGCGACCGGCGCCTCTTCCTGCAGCCGACGCGGGTGGTGCCACGCAAGGGCATCGAGCTCGCCATCGATCTGCTCCACGGCCTGGGGGACCCGCGCGACGCGCTGGTCATCACCCACGGCGCCGGCGACGAGGGGGTCGACTACCTCATCCGTCTGGAGCAGCGGGCCGCCGTGCTCGGCGTCGATTTGCGCCACGTCGCCGATCGGGTCGCTGAGACGCGCGCCGACACGCCGGCCGGTAAGCGCTACGCCCTCGCCGACGCCTACCCGCACGCCGACCTGGTCACCTACCCGAGCCTCTACGAGGGGTTCGGGAACGCCCTGCTCGAGGCGGTCGCCGCCCGCCGGCCCGTCCTCGTCAACCGCTACCCCGTGTACGCTCGCGACCTGGGCCCCGCCGGCTTCCGCTTCGTCGAGATCGATGGCGCCGTCACCGACGCCGCGGTGGCCGAGGTCGCCGCCCTGCTCGCGGACCCCGAGCGCGTCGACCGCGACGCGGCGCACAACCACGCCATCGCCCGCGCGCGCTTCGGGCTGGATACGCTTGATGGCGTGCTCGCCGCCGCCCTCGCCGACCTGGGGGTGACCCCATGACGCCCACCCTGCCCGACGCCCCCCGCAGCCGCGCCGCCGCCGACCGCGTACGCGGCCACCTGCTCGCCCTCTACGGACCCGAGGCCGCCGAAGCCTGGACCCCCCGGCTGCTGGCGCGCATGGCGGCGACCGAACGCCGCCTGCCCGGACCGCCGACGCCCCCCGGCGAGCGGCTCGGCCCCGACGCCTCGGTGCTCATCACCTACGCCGACCAGGTGCGCGCACCGGCTGAGCCGCCGCTGCGCACGCTGCGGCGCCTCCTCGACGGGCCGCTCGCCGGCACGACCTCGGCCGTGCACCTGCTCCCCTTTTACCCCGCGACCTCGGACGACGGCTTCTCGGTGGCCGACTACCTGGCCGTCGACCCGCAGCACGGCGACTGGGACGACGTCGCCGCGCTGGCGGTCGGCCGCGACCTCATGTTCGACGCCGTCATCAACCACACCTCGGTCGCGCACCCGTGGTTCCGCGGCTTCCTCGCGGGCGACGCCGGCCACCGCGACTGGTACGTCACCGCCGACCCCGGCGACGACCTCTCGGCCACCGTGCGGCCGCGCACGACGCCGCTGCTGACGCCGTTCGACGCGTATGACGGTGTTCGACACGTATGGACCACCTTCAGTTCCGACCAGGTCGACCTGAATTACCGCCGCCCCGAACTGCTGGCGGCCGTGCTCGACGTCCTGCTGACCTACGTCGAGCGCGGCGCCCGCCTCCTGCGGCTCGACGCGATCACCTACCTGTGGAAGGAGCCCGGCACCCCCTGCGTGCACCTGCCCCAGACGCACGAGGTCATCAAGCTGATCCGCACGGCGCTCGAGGCCTGCACCCCCGGCGTGGTCGTCGTCTCCGAGACCAACGTGCCGCACGCGGAGAACGTCTCGTACTTCGGCAACGGGCGCGACGAGGCGCAGATGGTCTACAACTTCGCCCTGCCGCCGCTGACGTTGCACGCGATCGCGACCGGCGACGCGCGCGCCCTGCGCGACTGGGCCCGCGGGCTCCAGAACCCGAGCGACGAGGCGACCTACTTCAACTTCCTCGCCTCCCACGACGGCATCGGCGTACGGCCGGTGGAGGGGATCCACCCGCGCGCCGAGGTCGCCGCGTTGGCCGAGCGCGTCCGCGCGCGCGGCGGCCTCGTGAGCGTCAAGAGCGACGTCGGCGGGGGCGAGAGCCCCTACGAGCTCAACATCAGCCTGTTCGACGCCCTGGCCGACCCCGGTGCGCCCGAGGCCGACGGCGTCCGCCGCCTGCTGGTCGCCCACGCCCTCATGCTGGCGCTGCCCGGGGTCCCGGGGATCTACGTGCACTCGTTGCTCGGCTCGCGCAACGACCGGGCGGCGCTCACCGCCACCGGCCGCGCGCGCTCGATCAACCGCGGACGCTTTCAGCTGGCCACCCTCCTGGCCGAACTGGCGGACCCCGCGCACCGCCGGCGCCAGGTGCTCGACGGCATGCGCCGGCTGCTGCGCGCCCGCGCCACCCACCCGGCCTTCCACCCGCAGGCGCCCGCGCGTTGGCCCGAGGCGCCGCCGGCGGTGGCCGCCACCGTCCGGGGGGCGCCGGGCGCCGAGGTGCTCGCGCTGCACAACCTGGGGGCCGACGGCGTGGCCGTCGACGGTGCCGCGCTCCTCGGGCGCCGCTGGCCCGCCGTAGCCCGCGACCTCCTCTCCGGCGAAGCCGTCGCGACCGCCGAGATCGCCCTCGGTGGCCACGGGATCCGCTGGCTCGAGGTGCCGGACGCCTGACGCCACGCGCCTCGCGCCCGCGCCGGGTTGACGGCCTCGCGCCCGCCGGGCGGGTTGACGCCGTCGCGCCCGCGCGGTACCGTCCCGCCCATGACCCCGTCCACCACCCGCCGGCAGGACGACAATCGCGACGCGAGGGCGCTCGGGGCGTAACACGTCGACGTGGACCCACGCGACCCCCCGAGGCCCCCCTCGGGGGGTCGCTCTTTGGGGACGGCGCCGGGCCGATCGACCGGGAGGCAGCATGGAAGCGAAGCCGTCACGACACGGGCCCGCCACGGCCGCCACGCTCGCGAGCGGCCTCGAGCTCGACGCGGGTCGCACCCTCGTCGCCGATCTCCCCCAGCGGGTCGGCCAGGTCGTGCGCCTGCGCGGCTGGGTGCACCACCGCCGCGACCTCGGCGGCCTCGCGTTCCTCGACCTACGCGACCGCAGTGGGGTGGTGCAGTGCGTGCTCGAGGGCATCGACCCGCCGCTGCACGAGTCGAGCATCGAGGTCGAGGGCAAGGTCGTCGCCCACGCCAAGGCGCCCGGCGGCGTCGAGGTGCGCGCGAGCGCACTGCGGGTGGTCACGCTCGCCACCGCGCCGCCACCGGTGGAGATGGCCAAGATCGACCACCAGGCGCACCCCGAGACGCTGCTCGAGTACCGCCACGTCACCGTGCGCGCGCCCCGCGACCGCGCCGTCCTCAAGGTGCAGGCCGAGCTGCTGCGCGGCTTCCGCGGGTTCCTCGACGTCCACGGCTTCACCGAGATCAGCACGCCCAAGCTCGTCGCCGCCGGCGCCGAGGGCGGGGCCCACCAGTTCGAGGTCGACTACTACGGGCAGCGCGCCTACCTGGCGCAGTCGCCGCAGCTCTACAAGCAGATCATGGTCGGCGTGTTCGAGCGCGTGTACGAGGTCGCGCCCGTCTACCGCGCCGAGCCATCGCACACGGTGCGGCACCTGGCCGAGTACCTCTCGCTCGACGTCGAGCTCGGCTTCATCCGCGACGACGGCGACGTGATGGACCTGCAGGAGGCGCTGCTCAAGGCGATGCTGGCCGGCGTCGCCGAGCGCTGCACTCGCGAGCTGCGCGACCTCGGTGCGGCGCTCCCGCGGCTCGACGTCGACTTCCCGCGCATCCCCCTGCTCGACGCCCGCGAGCTCGTGCGCGAGCGCTACGGCCACGCCAGCGGCGGCAAGGACCTCGACCCCGAGGCCGAGCGCCTGCTCGGCCGCTGGGCGCTCGACGAGCACGGGAGCGACTTCGTGTTCGTCACCCACTACCCCGAGGCCGCCCGGCCCTTCTACGCCTACGCCGACGGCGACGGCCTCACGCGCGGCCTCGACCTCATCTTCCGCGGCACCGAGATCACCTCGGGCGGGCAGCGGGCCCACGAGGTGGCGATGCTGGAGCGCGGCCTGGCGCAGCGGGGGCTCGACCCCGAGGGCTTCGCCAGCTACCTGCAGGTGTTCCGCCACGGCATGCCGCCCCACGGCGGCTTCGCCATCGGCGCAGAGCGCCTCACGGCGCTGCTGTTGGGCATCACCAACGTGCGCTTCGCCCGCGCGTTCCCGCGCGACGGGCAGCGGCTGCAACCGTAGCCCCGGCGAGCCGACGCTACACTTGGGTCACACGCTGGGGGCTGCCACCGCGCCGGCGTCCGACCTCGGGCGTCAGCCGACGCCGGTTCTCGGACCGTCACCACCGGAGGCCGCCATGGGATTGGAAGCCTACCGCCGCATGCGGGACTTCTCCCGGACCCCGGAGCCGAGGGGAGCCGACATGCCCTCAGACAGCGAGAAGCCCCGCTTCGTCATCCACGAACACGATGCCTCGACCCACCACTTCGACCTGCGGCTCGAGGTCGCGGGCGTGTTCCGCTCTTGGGCCATCCCGAAGGGGCCCTCCACCGACCCCCGGGACAAGCGCCTCGCGCTGCCTACCGAGGACCACCCGCTCGAGTACGGCGATTTCGAGGGCGTCATCCCCGAGGGCGAGTACGGCGCGGGGACCGTCCTCGTGTGGGACGCCGGCCGCTACCGGAACCTCAAGACCGACGACGACGGCGACCCCGTCCCCGTGGAGGAGCAACTCGCCGACGGCCACGCCACCGTCTGGCTCGAGGGCGAGAAGATCCGCGGGGGCTACGCCCTCACGCGCGTGGCCCAGGGCGAGGACGAGCGCTGGCTGCTGGTGAAGATGGACGACGAGGGGGCCGACGCACGGAGGAACCCCGTGAGCACCGAACCCGCGTCGGTGTCGACGGGCCGCACGCTGAAGGAGGTCGCCGAGGAGGAGGGCGACGCATGAGTGGCACCCCCGTGG
The DNA here is from genome assembly GCA_964549045.1 of uncultured bacterium. Taxonomy (GTDB): domain Bacteria; phylum Deinococcota; class Deinococci; order Deinococcales; family Trueperaceae; genus JAABTL01. Next base: position 5,412 of record CAZJUA010000210.1, read on the forward strand.
GCGCCCTCCTCGCCGGCCTGTCCGAGGACGAACGCTCGCGGATCCGGCAGGCGGACGTCCCCGAGTGGACGCAGCCCATGCTGGCCACCCTCACCCACGAACCGTTCTCGGACGCCGGCTGGATCTACGAGCGGAAGCTGGACGGGCTGCGGCTGCTCGTCTTCCGGCAGGCGGGGAGCGTGCGTCTCGTGACGCGCAACCGCAAGGAACGCAGCAGCACGTGGCCCGACGTCACGGAGGCGCTCGCGTCCGCCGACGGCGTGGACCTCGTGGCCGACGGCGAGATGGTGGCCTTCGAGGGGGGCGTGACGAGCTTCTCACGGCTGCAGGAGCGGATGCAGATTCGCGACCCGCAGGCGGCCCGGGAGATGGCCCAGCGGGTGCGCGCCTTCCTCTACCTCTTCGATCTCCTTCACGTCGACGGTCACGACCTGACGGGGCTGGCGCTGCGGACGCGCAAGAAGCTCCTGCGCAGGGCGGTCGCGTGGCGCGACCCCGTCCGCTTCACGCCCCATCGGAACGAGACCGGGGTGGCGTACCTGCGCGAGGCCTGCGAGAAGGGCTGGGAGGGGCTCATCGCCAAGCGGGCGGACGGCGCGTACGTCCACGGCCGCTCGCGGAGCTGGCTCAAGCTCAAGTGCGTCAACCGCCAGGAGTTCGTGGTGGGCGGATGGACGGATCCCCAGGGCGAGCGCATCGGGCTGGGCGCCCTTCTGGTCGGGTACCACGAGGGTGGGGCGCTGCGCTACGCGGGCAAGGTGGGCACCGGTTACGACGACGAGACCCT
>CAZJUA010000211.1:0-4786 GCA_964549045.1 uncultured bacterium
CCCAAGGCGCCCCACGAGGCCCCGCCGTCGATGCTCGTCGGGCCCCTCGCCCTCGCGGCCCTCGGCCTGACGTTCGGCTTGGCCCCCGGCCTCGTGCAGGACGGCCTCATGCGCCCCGCCGCGGCCGCCGTGCTCGGCGCACCGTACGCGTTCGACCTCTACCTGTGGCACGGTCTGACGCTCGCGCTCGGGCTGTCGCTGCTCACGGTGTCCCTCGGCTTCGTGCTCTCGGCGACCTGGCGGCGCTGGCAGCCGGCGCTGGTGGCCGGCTTCTCGGGCGTTCGCTTCGGGCCGGTCGCGGCGTACCAGGGCGCCTGGCGGGGGCTGCTGCGCTTCGCCGAGCTGCAGACGCGCTTCGTCCAACCGGACGACCTGCGCCATCAGCTGACGACCATCGTCGCGTTCACGGTCGCGCTGACCGGCGGCGTGGCGCTGTGGCGCGGCGGTCTCGACAGCATGGTGTGGGCGCCGGGGGGCGCCTACCTCCACGAGTTCCTCTACTTCGCCGTCATCCTCCTGGCGACCGCGACCGTGGTGCGCTCGCACTCGCGGCTGGTGGTGATCACCTCGCTCGGTGTCGTGGGCTTCGGCGTCGCCTTCGTGTTCGTGCTCTTCGCCGCGCCCGACCTGGCGATCACGCAGTTCCTCGTCGACACCCTGGTGGTCATCATCGCGGCGCTGGTGCTGATCCGGCTACCGTCGAGCGCGCTGCGGGCGGAGGGCGGCCGCGACACCCGCTGGATGTCGGGGGCCATCGCGATCGCCGGCGGCGCGCTGATCACGGGGCTGCTGCTGGCCGTCACGAGCCTGCCGTTCGACCGCAGCCTCACGCATTTCTTCGAGGCCAACAGCTACCCGGTCGCACGCGGACGCAACATCGTCAACGTCATCCTGGTCGACTTCCGCGCGGTCGACACCCTCGCCGAGGTCGTCGTCCTGGCCATCGCCGCAGGTGGCGTCGGCGCGCTCATGCGCCGCCGTCTCGTGGGCCGTGACGCCCGCGCTGCCCGGCGCGAACCCGAGGGTGGTCGCCGGTGAAGAGCCTCATCCTGCGGACCACCACGCGGCCGATCATCGTCGTGCTCCTGCTGATCAGCGTCTTCCTGCTCCTGCGCGGGCACGATCTGCCCGGAGGCGGCTTCATCGGCGGCCTGGTGGCGGCCGCGGCGGCCGCCCTCTACGCGATCGCCTTCGGCGCGGGCGCGGCGGCCAAGTTGCTGCGCGTGCGCCCGGAGTCGCTGGTGGGCTGGGGCATGGCCACGACCGTCGTGGCGGGCCTGCTGGGGATGGTCGCCGGGCGCGAGTTCCTGACCGGCCTGTGGTGGGTGATCGCCGTCGGCGACCAGGAGCTCAAGCTCAGCACGCCGTTGCTGTTCGACGTCGGCGTCTACCTCGTGGTCGTCGGCGTGGTCCTGCGCTTCGTGCTCTCCCTGGAGGAGCGCTGACGTGGAGGCCTACCTCGCCGTCGTCGTGGGCGCCGTGTTCGCCGGGGGCTTCTACCTCGTCATGCGGCGCAACCTGTTGCGCTTCGTCTTCGGCCTGATCCTGCTGTCGAGCGGGGTCAACCTGCTCGTCTTCACCGCCGGCCGGGTCTCGCGCGGCGCGCCGCCGATCATCCCCGAGGGCGCCTCGGCGCCGGTCGGTGAGGTGGCCAACGCGCTGCCGCAGGCGCTCATCCTCACGGCGATCGTCATCGGCTTCGGCCTGACGGTGTTCGCCATGGTGCTGCTCCTTCGCCTGTACGAGCGCCTGGGCACGCTGCGCACGGACCAACTCAAGACGCACCTCGAGTCCCCCAGGCCCATCCCCGGCCTGCCCGACGAGGAGGCGTCCGCATGAACGCGCTGCTCGTCGCCCCCGTGGTCTGGCCGCTCGCCACCGCCGCCCTCCTCGTGCTGCTCCGGGGGAGGCTGCCCATCCAGCGGACGCTGTCCACCGCCTCCGCGGCGGCCCAGCTGGCCCTGGCGGCGGTCCTGCTGGCCCAGGTGGCCACCCGCGGCATCCTGGTCGTGCAGATCGGTGGCTGGGAGGCGCCCTTCGGGATCAGCTTCGTCGCCGACCACCTGGCCGCGGTCATGGTCGTGGTCAACGGCATCATGGCGACGGCCGTCGCCGTCTACGCGCTGCGCGACCTCGACGAGGACCGCGAGCTGCTCGGCTACCACCCCATGTTCCACGTGCTCCTGGCCGGCGTGAACGGCGCCTTCCTGACCGGCGACCTGTTCAACCTCTACGTCTGGTTCGAGCTGCTGCTGATCGCCAGCTTCGTGCTGCTCACGCTCGGCAACCGGCGGGAGCAGCTCGAGGGCGGCATCAAGTACGTCGCCGCCAACCTCGTCGCCTCCATGCTGCTGCTCACTGGGATCGGCCTGCTGTACGGCGCCACGGGCACGCTCAACATGGCGGACCTGGCGCTCAAGCTGCCGCTGGTCCCCGCCGGCCTCTCGACGACCCTGGCGATGCTCTTCCTGGTCGCGTTCGGCATCAAGGCGGCGATCTTCCCCCTCTTCTTCTGGCTGCCGGCGTCGTACCACACGCCGCCGGTGGCGATCTCGGCGCTGTTCGGCGGCATGCTGACCAAGGTGGGCGTGTACGCGCTGCTGCGTGGCTTCACGCTGCTGTTCGTCGCCGACGTGGCCCTGACCCACGGGCTGCTCGCCTGGATCGCGGGCATCACGATGGTCGTCGGCGTCCTCGGCGCCGCCGCCCAGACCGAGTTCCGCAAGATCTTGTCGTTCCACATCGTCAGCCAGATCGGCTACATGGTCATGGGCCTGGCGTTCTTCACGCCCCTCGGGCTCGGGGGCGCCGTCTTCTACATGGTCCACAACATCTTCGCCAAGGCGAACCTCTTCCTCATCGCGGGCATCGCCCGCTGGTACGGCGGCAGCTTCGAGCTGAAGAAGCTCGGCGGCCTGTACCGCCACCGTCCGCTGCTGGCCGTGCTGTTCGTCATCGCCGCCTTCTCGCTGGCCGGGTTCCCGCCGCTGTCCGGGTTCTGGGCCAAGCTGGTGGTCATCCGCGCGGGCTTCGAGGTGCAGGCGTGGCCGCTCGTGGGGGTCTCGCTGGCCGTCGGCCTGCTCACGCTGTACTCGATGACCAAGATCTGGCTGGCCGCGTTCTGGTCGCCGGTGCCGGAGGGCGTCAACCTGCGCGCCGGTCCCGCGCCGGCGCTGCTGTACGCCCCCGTGGTGGGGCTCGCTGCGCTGACCCTGGCGATGGGCTTCGCCAGCGCGCCGTTCTTCGCGCTCGCCGAACGTATCGGGGCCGAGTTGACCGACCCGGCCGGCTACGTCCTGGCGGTCCTCGGCGAGGCCGCCGCCGCCGCGTTCGTCGCCCAGGGGGGGACGCCATGAGCCTGCTGGGGCTGCACCTGGGGATGGCCGTCCTGTGGGCGATGGCGACCGGGAGCCTGACCTTCCCGAGCCTGCTGATGGGGATCTTCGTCGGCGGCGGGGTGCTGCACCTGCTCGGCCCCGTGCTCGGCGACCCGCGCTACGGCATCCGCTTCTACCGCGCCATCGCGCTGGCGGTCTTCTTCCTGTGGGAGCTGTTCGGCTCCGGGATCCGGGTCGCGATCGACGTGCTGCGGCCGTCCCTCGACCTGACGCCGGCCGTGATCGCCGTGCCGCTCGAGCTGCGCAACGAGGCCGCCATCGTGCTGCTGGCCAACATGGTGTCCCTGACGCCGGGCACGCTGTCGATCGACCTCTCGGAGGACAACTCCTGCCTGTACGTCCACACGATGTACGGTGCGGACCCGGTGGAGACGCGGCAGGCGATCAAGCGCGACTTCGAGCAACGCATCCAGGAGGTGTTCCGTTGATCCTGTTCGAAGGGCCCTGGACGTTCCTCAGCGTGGCGACGCTGGTGACGATGGTCGCGGTCGCCGTCTCCATCCTGGTGGCATCGCTGCGCGTCATGCGCGGCCCGAGCCTGCCCGACCGGGTGGTGGCGCTCGACCTCGTCGGGTTGCTCGCCGTGTCGGTGATCTCGGTGGTGGCGATCGCCACCCAGAAGCCCGTGCTGCTCGACTCGGCCATCGCCCTGGCGCTGATCGCCTTCCTCAGCACGGTGGCCTTCGCGCGCTTCATCGAGTGGCAAGGGGAGAAGGCCGAGTGAACTGGGTCGACGCCATCGCCGGGGTGCTGCTGCTGGTGGGCGCCGCCTTCGTCCTCGTCTCGGCGATCGGCGTCGTGCGCTTCCCCGACGTGTACATGCGCATGCACGCCGCCACCAAGGCGGGCACCCTGGGCGCCGGCCTCATGCTGGGCGCCGCGGCCGTCGTGTTCGGTGACCTCGGCATCACCGTTCGCTCCTTCGTGGTCTTCTTCTTCCTGCTGCTCACGGCGCCGGTCGCGGCGCACGTGCTGGGGCGCGCCGCGTACTACGCCAACGTGCCGCGCTGGGAGCGGACGCGGCTCGACGAGCTCGCCGGGCGCTACGACGAGGTGGACGCGACGCCGGGTGACCTCGCGCGACCGGCCGGCCGCGGCAACGACGACATCCCCTACCCCTGACCCGCCCGGCGGCGCCGAAGCGCGTCTGGTAGCCTGGGAATCGAGCGCGGCGTCACCGGCGAGGACCCGGTCACCCGGTTCTCGATCCCGCCTCCGCGCCGGGAGGTCGTTGCCGTGACCGTCGCCCGCCACCGCTACCTCGACTACGTCCGCGCCGAGCTCGACGGCATCGAGCGCGAGGGCCTGACCAAGCGCGAGCGCGAGATCGTCGGCCAGCAGCAGGCCGAGGTCACCCTCGCCGACGGCCGCACGGTCCTCAACCTGTG
>CAZJUA010000212.1:0-6950 GCA_964549045.1 uncultured bacterium
CGAGCACGATGTAGCCGATGTTCGAGATCGTCGAGTAGGCGAGCATGAGCTTGATGTCGTCCTGGAAGATGGCGAAGAACGCGCCCATCACGATCGAGACCGCGCCCAGCCACACCAGCGCCAAGTTGAACGCCCCGAGCTCGAGCACCTCGGCGCCGAAGTAGATCTGGTAGATCCGCAGCATCCCGACGATGCCGACCTTGACGACCATCCCCGAGAGCACCGCGCTGACGGGGCTCGGGGCGATCGCGTGCGCGTCGGGCAGCCAGACGTGGACCGGGAACATCGCCGCCTTGACCATGAACGAGACGGCGTAGGCCGCGAACGCCACCATCACCGCGGTGCCGCCGCCGATCTCGCCGAGCCCCAGGGAGACGTCGGCCATGTTGAGGCTGCCGGTCAGGACGAACAGCTGCGCCGTCGCGAAGAGCATGAGCAGCGACGACACGGCGCCGATGAAGAGGTACTTGAGGGCCGCGAACGCCGCCAGGCCGCGTCCACCGACCGCCACCAGGGCGTAGCTCGACAGCGACACGACCTCGGTGAAGACGAACAGGTTGAAGAGATCGCCGGTGACGCAGAAGCCGATCATGCCCCCGGCGTTCAGCAGCAGCAGCGCGTAGAACGGCGGCCGCCGTTCGTCGGGCATCACGTGGTCGAGGTAGCGCCAGGAGAACGGCACGATGACGACGAACAGCACCACCAGCGGCAGCACCCAGGCGCTGAAGTGGTCGAAGCGCAACTCGATGCCGTAGGAGGCCGCCCAGCCGCCGAGCTGGTAGGAGAACGGGCCACGGGCCAGGAGTTCGGACACGAGGCCCGAGGCGAGGACCGCGGTCACCAGCAGCACGCCCCAGGACCAGAAACCGGCCACCCGGGGGTGGCGGGCGGCGACCGCCGGGGTGAGGGCGGCGCCGACGAGGGGCAGCACGATCACCCACGGCAGCGCCTCGGCCCACGGGCCCGTCACGGGAGCTCCTTGAGCTCGTCGACCTCGATCGTGCCGAAGTGGGCGTGGATCTGCACGATCAGCGCCAGCGCGACGGCGGTCACGCTGACGGCCACGACGATGCCGGTCAGCACCATCGCGTGCGGGATCGGGCTGGCGAAGGGGGCGCTCGTTCCGGCGACCATGATCGGCGGGTCACCGCCCTCGACCATGCCGGCGGTGACGATGAACGCGAACACCGCCGTCTCCATGACGTTGAGGCCCAGCAGCTTCTTGAGCAGGTTGCTCTTGGCGACCAGCATGTAGAGGCCGACGCAGAAGAGCACGACGACCGCCACGTAGTCGAGGTCGAGCCCGAACGGCTGCATTCAGGTCTCCATCTCGAGGAAGATGCGCGCGAGGATGACGCCGCCGCCGACCGCGATGCCGATCTCGAGCACGAAGCCCATCGCCTCCTGCGCCGTGTGGTCGTGGATGGGGTAGCCGAGGAACGCGCCCGTCAGCCGCCAGCCGATCCAGGCGACGAGCGCGAAGGCGAGCGGCGCCACGCCCTGCAGCCATGGGCGCCAGTCGACCGGGACCAGCCGCGCCGCGCGGTCCTGTCCGAGGGCGAGTCCCAGGGCGATGAAGATGGCGGCGAAGACCGCGGCGGCCTGAAAACCCCCGCCGGGGGTGATGTGACCGCGGAACAGCATGGCGACGGCGAACATCGCGATGAACGGCGCCAGCAGCCGTACCACGAAGCGGACGACGGGGCTGACGGGCACGTCGGAGGCGACCTCAGGGCGCTCCTCGTCCTCGCGTGATCGCGCGGCGCCCGCGCTCGACGACGTCGGTGAGCCGCCCTTCCCCGCCGGCGCGCTGCCTTTCGGCACGGGTGCGCTGCCCTTCGGCACGGGTGCGCTGCCTTTCGGCACCGGTGCGCTGCCTTTCGGCAGCGCCAGGACCGCGGCCAGCGCGGTGAAGATCACGACCACCTCGATGAAGGTGTCGAACCCTCGGTAGTTGAGCAGCACCGCCGTGACCAGGTTCTTCATGCCGGTCTCGGCGACCCCGCGCTCGAGGTACAGGGCGCCGACCTGGGTGTGGATCGGGGCGTCCGGCGCGTCGTGGGGCGGCAGCGTGGCCACGCCGGCGACCAGCGGCAGCGCCACCAGAAGCACCAGGAGCAGCGACCACGGCCTCATGGCTTCTCGCGCCTCGTCGTGCGCGCGATCGTGATGAGGAACAGGACGGTGGTGACGCCGGCGCCGACGGCCGCCTCGGTCATCGCGACGTCCGGTGCGCCGCGGTGCTGCCAGACCAGCGTCATCGTCAGGCTGTACATCGAGAAGATGACGACGGCCGCCAGCAGGTCGCGCGCGCGCGCCACGGTGACCGCGGTCGCGATCAGCAGCGTGAGCATGACGACGTCGAAGAGGTCGCTCACGGGCGACCCTTCTCCGGCCGGGTCCAGGCCACCAGCCCGGTGCGGTAGCCCGCGCGGGCCAACGCGTGCGCGATGGTGGGCGCCGAGACCAGCGCGAGCAGCACGATCAGCACGATCTTGAGGTCGCCGTAGGCGAGGCCGCCCTGCAGCGCCAGCGCGAGCAGGATCGAGCCGGCACCCACGGAGTCGCACTTGCTGGCCGCGTGGGCGCGCGAGAAGAGGTCGGGCAGCCGGATCAGGCCCACGGTGCCGCCCAGCACGAAGGTCAGGCCCACCAGGATCAGGGCGACGCTGACGACGTTCTCCACCAGCGTCACGGTCGGCCCTCCCCGCCGAGGGGCCGGTCGAGCGCCGTCGGGGATTCGCTGCTCAGGCGGCCGCTCTCGATGAAGCGGGTGGCCGCCAGCGTGATGATGAGGTTGAGCAGCCCCAACACGATCGCGACGTCGATCAGGAAGTCGTGCCCGGCGATCGTGGCCAGCAGCACGAGCACCACCAGCGTCTTGGTGCCCGCCACGTTGACGGCCAGGAGGCGGTCCTGGATCGTCGGCCCCACGTCCGCACGCCACAGGCAGGCGAACGCCATGAGCAGCAGCGCGATCGCGGCGGCCCACAGCAGCGTCGTCACGGCACCGTCCGCGGCTCGAAGAGGCGCGCCACGTCGCGCGCCAGGGTGCCGTCGACCACGTCGCGCGCCAGCTCGGGGTCGAGCGCGTGGACGGTGACGATGTCGCCATCCAGGTCGAGGGTCAGCGTGCCCGGCGTGATCGTGATGGCGTTGGCGTACACGACCCGCGCGGCCTCCTCGTCGAAGTGCACCGTCTGCCGCACCACGAAGGGCTCGATCGGCAACCGCGGATCCATGACGATGCGCAGCACCTGCGCCGCCGCGACCACGATGCGCTTCACGGTCTGCAGCGCGAAGGCCGGCACGCGCGAGACGTGGAGCGAGGAGTGATGGGGACCGGCGTGGGGCCACAAGAAGCGCGCCGCCCACACCGCGAGCGCCAGCGAGGCGACCGCGCCGACGAGCACGTCGACCCACCCCTCCGGCGGCACCACGACGTTCCAGAAGAGAAGGAGCGCGGCGGTCATCGTCACGGTGCGCATCAAGGCGTCTCGTCTCCACGAGCGGAACGCGGGGCTGCGGGTGGCGGCGGCCCGGGAGAACACGCCCGGGACGCGACGGCGTACTTTGTTGCACGGTCGCACGAGGCCCTGCCTCGCGCCAGGGACACTTGCCGCTGGCGAGACCGCTAGACTGCCGGCGTCCTGGAGGGCCGACTGTCGATGCGAGGTCCCGTCATGCAGAAGTGCCGAAGACGTCTCCTCGTCACGCTCCTGGCCCTATCCGGGATCGCTCTCGGCCAACCGGGCGCGGCGTGCCCCGAGTTCCCTGCCGACGACCGCGCGCACGGCGGTGACACGTTCACCATCGGGGACTGGACGCTGGTCGCCGGCGCGTGGCTGGCGACGTGCGCCGACGGCAACGCGCTGTGGATCGCCTGCTCCGACGAGGGTGACGCGCTCGTGATCCGGCTGCTGCTCGGCGACCTCGCCGCGGCGGACTACACCGTGAGCTTCGGCGATGGCGGGGCGGTGGTCGTGAGCGCTGACGCCCTGGTGAACGCCGACGGCAGCATCCGCTTGCGCACGCCGGAGGTGGAGCTGCTGACCGTTGCCCTCGCGGACCGCGACACGCTGCGCGTCAGGGTGACGCCCACCGCCGCGAAGACGGCGGCGCGCGACGTCGTGTTCGCCACGGCCGGCTTCGCGGAGGCCCTGCCGTGGCTAGGCTGCGGCGACGCGGACGCGTGCCCTGCCAGGAGCTGCGGCCCGTGAGGCGGGCGCCCCTGCACGTCGACCTCGAGGGAACGGGCAACACCCGCGACCTCGGCGGCTGGCCGCTGGCCGCGGGGGGCCGCACCCGGGCCGGTCGCTTGTGGCGCTCGGACGCCTTCACCCAGGCCACGGCGGCGGATCGCGACACCCTCGCGCGCCACGGCCTGCGCTTCGTGGTCGACCTACGCACCGACGCGGAGCGGGCCAGCGCGCCCAGCGCGCTCGCCACCGACCCCAGGTTCGAGGTGCTTCCCGTCGACCTGTTCGCGGCGGTGGGGGCGGCCATCGATCGCGGTGAGGTCGCCGGCGACCCGTTCGACCTCCGCACCCGCTACCGCGCCTCGTTCACCTTCGCGCGTGACGGCTACCGCGAGGCCTTCGCGCGGCTGACCGCGGCGCTCGCGGCCTCCGACGGACCGGTCGCCTTCCACTGCTCCGCCGGCAAGGACCGCACCGGGCTCGTCGCCGCGCTGCTGCTGCGCGCCGCCGGCGTGGCCGACGAGGCCATCGCCCTGGACTACGTGCTCACCGACGCGCGCATCGAGGGGCTGCGGCCGCAGCTGCTGGCCGACGGGATCGCGCTGGGCTTCCCGGCGGACGGCTACGCCCGCATGCTCGAGGCGCGGTCCGAGAACCTGCTCGACGCCTTGGAGCGCTTCGACGACGAACTCGTCGGCTTCGCCACGCCGGCGGCCGCGGCGCTGCGCTGAGTCCAGCCGGACCGGACGAGCGGCGCGACGAGGGGAACCAGCGTTCGCAGCGCGCGAGCGCGCCCGACCCCCAACACGACGCCCGCCGCCAATGCCAGGCCGATCCCGTGCCACGGTCGCCGCCGAACCAGGTCGAGCGCCTGTGCGGCGAGACCGGGTCGCGCGTCGGCCGCGGCGGCGAGCAACTCCAGGCGCGCCTTGGCCACGGCGATCCGGGCGTTCACGAGCGCCGGATCCGGGCGGCGACGAGCCACGCCCCACCTCCCACCACGAGCCAGACGACCAGGCCCACCGTCAACGCCGCCAGCGCCTCGGGCATCAGCGGCGCGAGCGCCAGGTAGAACGACCACAGGAGCAGGCCGCTCGCCGCGAGCAGCAGCGCACCCACGAGGGATGCGCCGACCGCCAGCATCGCGCCCGTGACGAGCACCCTGCGGAGGCCGAGCGTCAGACGCTCCGCCTCCGCTTCGAGCAGCTCCACGAAGGCGACCAGCAGGGCGACGAGGTGACGTACCACGCCGCTAGCTCCTCCGGTTGAGCAGCATCCCCAGCACGAAGCCGATGCCGAGCGCGGCGGCGGTTCCGACGAGCGGTCGCTCCTGGATCGACTCCTCCACGCCGGCGACCACCGTCTCGCCGCCGCGCACGGCTCGCTCTCCGGCGCCTTGCAGCTTGTCCATCAGCTTCTGCGCCTCGGCCTCGAGCTTGGCCAAGGCCGTCGCGGCCGCCTCCTGGGCGCTGTCACTCGCCCGTTTGGTCACCTTGCCGCTCTCCTCGGCGAGCCTACCCACGTCCCGCTGCAGCGTGCCGAGTTCCTTGCGCAGTTCCTGGATCTCCTTCTCGAGGTCGTTCGCGGCCATATCCGAACCTCCCTCACCGAGCGTGGCGACGGACCCCGCAAACGTAGTCACATCCACGTGCGGGACGACACGGGCGTCGCCGTCGCACACCTCTTGATGGTTCAGGCTAGCACGCACACCCGAGGTCTCCCCGTCGCCTCGTTGGCAAACGGGCTTCGGGCACGAAGCCCCGGCGGGCGCCCACACCACCTGGGCCCCGCGGGTCGCCCCTCACAGCCCGACGACGCGCCCGAGCAGGATCATCGCGACCGCACCAACGGTGAACGCGGCCGCGGTGCGGGAGGAATCGATCTCCTCCAGCGCCTCCGGCAGGAGGTCGTCGACCACCAGGAAGAGCATGGCCCCGGCGGCGAACCCGAGCCCGAAGGGGAGCAGCGGCTCGAAGAACCACATGAGGCCGGCGGCGAACGGTGCCGCGATCGGCTGCGGCACGCTGGTGAACAGAGCCCAGCCCATGCACTGCCAGATCGACAGGCCCTTGGCCCGCAGGGCCAGGGTGATGGCGATCGCCTCGGGAACGTTGTGGACCGCGAGCGCGGAGACGACCGCGACGCCGAAACCCGCCTCACCGGAACCGAAGGCGACGCCGATCGCGATGCCCTCGGGGACGGAGTGCACGGTCATGGCCGCCACGATCATGAGCGCCGCCGTGCCACCCGTCGCACGCAAGCTCAACGGGTCGAATCCCTCGGCGGCGCGCACCCACCTCGCCACGCCGGCGTAGAACAACGCCCCGAGCGCGAGCCCCGCGGCGACCTCCCACGCCTGGAGGCCCGGTGCCCTTCGAAGCCCCTCGCCAACGAGCTGGACCAGGCTCGCGGCAGCCATCATGCCGGCCGCCACCGCCGACAGGGTGGCGGCGGCCCGCCGCGACAGGTCTTCGAGGAAGAAGAAGGGCGCGACGCCCAGCACCATCGACAGGTCGGCCAGCACGGCCGCGAAGAACGTGATCAGCAGCAGCCGCAGCAGTTCGGCGTCCATGGTCCCTCCCGATCACCCGGCGCCCGCCCATCGACACGGCGAAGCGGCCCCGACGTTCCGGGACCGCTTCGTCGATCTATGCCGTGTGGGACGGCAACCTGCCTGGTGGAGCTGAGGGGATTCGAACCCCTGACCTTCTGAATGCCATTCAGACGCGCTCCCAACTGCGCCACAGCCCC